>JAZUBL010000064.1:0-14101 GCA_045638545.1 Acutalibacteraceae bacterium
GTCGGCATCATGGTGTCTTCGTCACGGACTTCAATGACGGTGACAGGTGCGTTATCAGACATAGAAGATTCATATTGCTCTACTGCTTCAATCAATGTTTCGCGTCTGATTTTTTCTTCGTACTGTTTCTGTTTTTCAATATAAGCACAATCATCACTGGTGATGGATAATGTACCGTCAAATTTAACTTTGATTTCCTGATGGAACAGTTCGTAGATCAGCGCAGCAATTTCTCTGTCAACTCTTTTCTCTTCCAGAACCTGATAGCCGCCATGGCAGAGAGAAATGGTCAGTGTGCTGTCTTCTAGAACAGCTGTACTGTCATTAAAATAGCCGTTTACTGCAATGTCACGACGTTTGAGCAGCTGAATTAATGCTGGAAAAAAAGCATCAGAAAAAGACCCATCTGGAAAGATCGGTGTGATTTCTGCTTTCTGTACACCCCATCCGGAGTCTTCAATCATCGTTTCCATAGCAGCCAGCATCTCCGGCTCAATAAGCTCAGAAAAAGCAATGGTTGCCAGAAGACAACGCGCATCAAAGTCAATTTCCATTTTATGGATTACACTTTGCTGTGCTGCAGCAGGCAGTGAAAATTCAGTTGTATCACAGGAAAAAAAGTTTGCAAATCTTTTCACGAATACGCTCCTCAGTTTATTTATCCAGCAGTGCAATTTCCTCCATCAAAGCGTCAACCAGCTGGTCTTCCTTTACTTTGCGGATAATTTCACCTTTCTTAAAAATCAAGCCTTCCCCTTTGCCGCCGGCAATGCCGATATCAGCTTCTCTTGCTTCACCAGGACCGTTCACAACGCATCCCATTACAGCAACTTTCAGCGCTTTTGGGTAGTCCTGCAGGCGCTCTTCTACCTGCTGTGCCAAGCCAATCATGTCAATCTGTGTTCTGCCGCAGGTTGGGCAGGAAACAAACTGAATGCCGCCTTCCAGCAAATTGAGACCACGGAGAATATCACGGCCTGCCGCAATTTCCTTCACTGGATCAGCTGTGAGAGAAACACGGATCGTATCACCGATCCCTCTCTGCAGGAGAGAACCGATACCAATAGCCGATTTGATCAGACCCATGCGCTCGGTACCTGCTTCTGTAACGCCAAGGTGCAGCGGATATGGACATTGCTGAGCTACCAGCTCGTATGCCTGAATCATGGTATCTACGTCAGAAGATTTGATAGAAAGAACGATATCGGTAAAATCGAATTCTTCCAGCAGAGATGCGTGATACAGAGCACTTTCACATAATGCTTCCGGAGTTGGAGAGCCGTACTTAGCCAAAATTTCTTTTTCCAGAGAACCCGAGTTTACACCAATTCGAATTGGAATGTTCTTTTGCTTACAGATATCAGCTACGGCGCGAACACGCTCTTTGTCACCGATGTTGCCTGGATTGATACGAATCTTATCAATACCAGCCTCAGCTGCCGCCAGAGCAAGACGATAGTCAAAATGAATATCGGCAACCAGCGGGATGGAAACAGCTTCTTTGATTGCCGGAATCAGCTTTACGGCATCCATATTTGGAATTGCTGCACGAACAATATCACAGCCGGCTTTTTCCAATGCAATTGCCTGCTTTACACTGCCTTCCATGTCATCTGCAATTACGTTCAGCATAGACTGTACGCTGATTTTTGCATTACCACCGATTGCAAGATTTCCTGCGTAAACTGTTTTACAATCACGTCTCTTCATTTGATAATCGCCTCCCCTTGTTATTCTGTTATTTTACCACAAAATGCACAGGAAAGGAAGTCTATTGATGGGAATTGTTATTTCTCCTGTATAAAAAAGAACCAACCACCGAGAATGGTGATTGGTTCTTTTTTGTTTTTATTTTAAAATAACTGAAAAACGTCTTTGATACTGATCAGAATCATGAACCCGATCAGAACAATGAAGCCGCCTGTATGAATCAGGCGTTCGTATTTCTGGTTCAGTGGTTTTCTGCGAATTGCTTCGATGATGAGGAATAACAGTCTGCCGCCGTCCAGTGCCGGAATTGGCAGCAGATTCACAATACCAAGGTTAATGGTGATAATGACCATCAGCATAATGATATTGTTAAGACCGGTGATGAAGCCTTCTGCCAGTCCCTGTGAGGCTACCTGTGTGATGGCTGTTGCCGTACCGACAGGGCCGGACAGACTGTCCAGACCCATCTGACCTGTGACAAGTTGTAACAAACTGGTCCAAACCATTCTGGTGCTGGAGACTGTGTCAGAAAATGTTCTTGTAAAAACATTACCGAACGTGCGCTCAATCGGATAAACCTTGAAATCGACCTGAGCGTAAATCTTGCCGTCATATACATCGGATTTCAGTCGCACATGGTCAAAGGTAACAGGTTCACCGTCACGCAAAACTGTCAGCTGCATATCATTGGCGTCTGCCAGGGAAAGAGCAAAGGTAATATCGCGGGCTGTAAAAGTACGATAGCCGTCGATAGAATAGAACTCATCCCCTACCTGCAGGCCTGCGGCTTCTGTTAAAGCGCCTTCCTCAAACTGCGCAATGGTGATAGAGGAATACATTGGTTGCTGCACTACTAAAATGAACATCAGGATCAAGCCGAGAATGATATTCATAATGCCGCCGGCAACAACCACGATCATTCGCTTCCATACAGCCTTGCTGCTGAATGCCCGCGGATCTTTACTCTTATCATTTTCGCCCTCCATGGCGCAAAAACCACCAAGAGGGAATGCGCGGAGAGAATACTTGGTCTCCCCTTTTTTGAATTGAAAGATCTTCGGTCCCATGCCCAGAGAGAATTCATTGACACGAATGCCGCACAGTTTTGCTGTGATGAAATGACCGAATTCATGGAACAGAATGATTACGCAGAACAGAAGAACGGCAATGATAATCAAAATGACAGTTAAAAAAATTCCAATCACCTCTTATTTGGCGTTCACAGCATCTAATACAAATTGTCTTGCATTGCGGTCTGCTTCCAGAACCTGTTCAATGCTGGTCAGCGCTGCAACATCCGGCTGATGTTCCATTGCTGCGGTTACGAGATCACCAATATCCAGGAATCCAATCTTGCCGTCAATAAACAGCTGTACAGCCATTTCGTTGGCGCCATTTGCTGCTGCAGGAGCAAGACCGCCGCGCTTCAGCGCATTTTTGCAGGCCTTCAGGCAGGTAAAGGTATCTTCATCTGGTTTATAGAAGGACAGATTACAGCATTCTGTCAGATCCAGCTTTTTTACGTCAGATGGGATTCTCTTTGGATAAGTTACTGCATATTGAATTGGCAGACACATATCCGGCACACCCATTTGCGCAATTACAGAAGAGTCACAGAATTCTACCATAGAGTGAATGATGCTCTCGCGATGTACTACAACATCGATCTGCTCAGCAGGCAGGTTAAACAGCCACGCTGCCTCGATCACTTCCAAACCCTTGTTCATCATGGATGCGGAGTCAATAGTGATTTTTCTGCCCATGCTCCAGTTTGGATGCTTGAGAGCCTGCTCCAGTGTTACATTCTCCAGCTCTTCTCTTGTTTTGCCGAAGAATGGACCGCCGGATGCAGTGAGAATAATGCGTTCTACTTCTTTTGAATCGTTGCAGCCTTCCAGACACTGGAAGATTGCAGAGTGTTCGCTGTCTACCGGGATAATGGAAAGGCCTTTTTTATGTGCAGCGTCCATAACCAGAGAACCGCCTGCAACCAGTGTTTCCTTGTTTGCAAGGGCAATGTTCTTACCTGCTTCAATTGCTGCCATAGTTGGCTGCAGACCGATCATACCGACAACAGAGTTGAGCACCATGTCTGCCTGCGGGACTGCCGCTGCTTCACACAGACCTTCAATACCGGTTACGATTTTCACATCACAGTCGGAAACAGCCAGCTTTAATTTTTTAGCTGCTTCGAAATCAAAGACCGCAACAAGTTGCGGTCTAAATTCACGAATTTGTGTTTCCAATAAGTTGATGTTGCTGTTCGCAGCCAGAGCGGAAACCGGCAGATTCATACGCCGCGCAACGGAAAGCGCCTGAGTGCCGATGGATCCGGTAGAGCCTAAAATTGCTAGGTTCTTCTCCATATTATTCACCAAACTTATGATTTATTTTCGTTGTTATTAAAATTTTACCATTGGGAGCAGCTGCAGGAAGAAAAACAGATAAGGTGATACAAAAATCACACTGTCAAATCGATCGATGAAGCCGCCGTGTCCCGGGATGATATTGCCGTAGTCTTTGATATTGCAGCTTCTCTTGATCATAGAGAAAGCCAGGTCACCAACAATAGAAACTACTGTTGTTGTCAGACCGATCAGTACCAGAGACAAATAGGACATATGCAGTGTTCCGCCAAAGAAAATCAGGTTGTAGAAGGTGCCGTATACCAGCATTGCCAGAACATTCAGGAAAAAGCCGCCGAATACGCCTTCAATGGTTTTCTTCGGGCTCAGTTTTGGACAGAGCTTGTGTCTGCCAAAGAAGCTGCCGGCAAAGTAAGCGCCGCAGTCAGCAACCCATGGAGCCATGAATACGATAAATACGTAGAATCCGCCGTGACCGTTGGAAATATCACGAACACCAACCAGGGTTGTCATTGCGATGGTAATGAAACAGGTTAAACCAATGGCGCAAAGCCAGTCTTTCAGAACGTTTTTCTCGTGGGTAAACAGCATAAATGCAACCATGATAAACAGGTATGCTGCACAGGCCGCCCCACTCCAGAAAAGGCTTGGCATCAGATACAGATTGCCAAGAACAGATACGGACGGGATGACGCTTGGGATCAGTGGAACACCACAACCGAATGCCATACTCGGGATCAAAAAGAGCGGATTCTTTTTTAATCCGAATACGCCGGAAAGTTCATGCACCATTACTGCGGTGATGAGACCAATGGCAATATTCATACCATAGGACCAGAAGATGGTCAGGACAACGATGACACCCAGTACGCCCAGAATCATGAAGCCGGATAAAACACGTTTTAACATGCTTACACACCTCCAAATCTTCTGTTTCTGAGGCTGTATTGATCCAGAGCAAGTTCTAAGTGCTCCGGTGTAAAGTCCGGCCAGAGAATATCCATGAAAAGATATTCAGAATAGGCTGACTGCCACAGCATAAAGTTGGATGTGCGGTACTCGCCGCTTGGACGAATGATCAGATCCGGATCCGGCTGACCAGCTGTATCGAGATGATCGCTGATCATTGCTTCTGTAATGGCATCCGGAGAAACGGTGCCATCAGCAACCTGTGCTGCGATTTTCTTAACAGCAGAGGTGATTTCTGCCCTGCCACCGTAGTTCATGGCAATGTTCAGAACCATACCGGTCTGTTTCTTTGAAAGTTCTTTTGTTTCCTCGATCAGCTTCTGCAGATCTTTTGGAAACGCGCTGGTATCGCCGATAAAATTCAGCCGCATATTTTCAATGGAAAATTCTTCAATCGCTTCCTTCAGATACTGTTTGAACAGCACCATCAGCGCTTTAACTTCCAGTGATGGACGCTTCCAGTTCTCAGTGGAGAATGCATAAACTGTCAGATATTTGATACCAATTTTATTGCAATACTTGGAAATACGCTTAAAGTTTTTTGCGCCTTCTTTATGTCCGGCACTTCTGGACAACCCCCGCTGCTGCGCCCAGCGGCCATTGCCGTCCATAATAATGCCTATATGTTCCGGCAAGATACGCTTAGAGCGATCAATACTCATATTATTCGGTACATTATCCATGATAAGCCGCCTTAAATCTCCATGATTTCCTTTTCTTTCTTTGCGGAAAGTGTATCAACTTCCTTGCAGAACTTATCTGTGAGGTTCTGTGTCTGCTTTTCTGCATCCTTCAGATCGTCCTCTGTAATCACGGAATCCTTCTTCATCTTCTTCAGCTTATCAATTGCCTCACGACGAACGTTGCGGATTTCAACCTTGATCTGCTCGCCCATCTTGCTGATGTCTTTTGCAATTTCTTTTCTGCGCTCTTCTGTCAGCTGAGGGAAGATCATACGGATTGTCTTACCATCGCTCTGTGGGTTGATGCCGATATCAGACTTCTGGATTGCCTTTTCAATCAGGTTGCAAACAGAAACGTCCCATGGCTGAATTACAAGCACTCTTGCTTCTGCAACAGAAACAGCTGCCAGCTGGTTGATTGCTGTTGGTGCGCCGTAGTAGTCAACGAATACTTTATCCAGAACGTTTGGATTTGCACGGCCTGCACGAATTTCAGCAAACTCTGTTACCAGGTGCTGTACTCTTCTTTCCATTTTTGCTTCTGCATTAGATAATACTTCTTTCATGGTTTAATACCGCCTTTTTATTAATTAAAAAATAATTGTTTATGATTTATCAGAAATCAGTTTTTTACCAGTGTACCAACATTTTCGCCGCAGATTGCCTTGGTAATGTTGTTTGGATCATCAATGCTGAATACCAGCAGAGAAATGTTGTTGTCCTTGCAGAGGGAAGCAGCTGTGCTGTCCATAACCTGCAGGCCCTTCTGAAGAACTTCCATGAAGGTGAGAGTATCGTACTTCACAGCATCCGGATTCTTTTTTGGATCGCTGTCATAAACGCCGTCAACCATAGTTGCCTTCAGAATAATGTCTGCTTCGATTTCAGCTGCACGCAGAGCTGCTGCTGTATCGGTGGAGAAGAATGGATTGCCGGTACCGCCGCCAAAAATAACAACGCCGCCATCTTTCAGGTGAGCAACAGCCTTCTCGTGTGTAAATACTTCCGCAACGCGGAGCATTTCAACAGAAGTCTGTACACAGCAGTTAACGCCCATTTCTTCCAGTACTTCGCATACGCCCAGTGCATTGATTACAGTTGCAAGCATACCCATGCTGTCTGCACGTGCGCGGTTCATTTCGCCGCTGCTTCTGCCTCTCCAGAAGTTACCGCCGCCGACTACAACACCAATTTCAACACCCATATCTACACAGGCTTTGATTGGTTCGCAGATCTTCATGACTGTATCAAAATCGATGCCATGGCTGTCGCTGCCCGCAAGGGACTCGCCACTGAGCTTTAAAAGAACTCTCTTATACTTCGGTTGCAAATACAACACCCCCGCAATTATCAATTCATTTGGATTTATACATATATAACCAATTGTTATTTTACAATATATTTCACACGATGTAAAGCGATTACGCATAGATTTATAGTTAAATTCGTCAGCATTTAAAATTTATTTTTAACTTTATTTACGCAAAACGCAAAAAATCCCGCACAATGGAATCCATCATGCGGGATTTTTTATAAATTGTCAGGTTCAATGATCTTCGCAAGGAAACCGGACTCTGCCATTGAAAAATAATCACCATCAATAATGATAAAATGATCTGCCAGATTCACATCTATGGAAGATAATGCCTGATAAGCCTGTTTTGTTGAAATTACATCTTCAGAAGATGGCATTAAATTGCCGCTCGGATGATTGTGCGCCAGAATAATGGACGCCGCATTGTACAGAACAGCAATTTCAACAATACGCTTAATGTGAAGCGGAAGTGTATCAATCGAACCTTCATAAACTGCTTCGCAATACAACACTCGATTTTTACTATCAAGTGCAATTACCGTAAGCGTTTCATTTGCAAGGCCGATATATCGATGCATCAGATAATTGCCTACAGACTTTTTATCATGAAAACGAGTTGGTGCTTTTTCTTTATCTATCATGTATGTTCTGGCCAGATTTGGGATCAGTTTCAACAGCATAGCCGCAGAATCCCCTACACCATCTACTTTTTTCAGTTCTTCCAATGGTGCTTCAAAAACATTGGCAATAGAACCGAAACGCTGAAGCAGATTATGTGCAATTGGGTTTGTATCCCTGCGCGGAATTGCATAAAACAGCAATAATTCCAGTTTTACATGATCCTCCAGACTGTCAAAGCCATCGGTTAAGAATCGTCTGCGAACCCGCTCTCTGTGATTGGTATGCGGATTCGCCGCTTTTTCTTTACGAGTCAGATCAGACACTGTGATTTACTCTTAAACTTTTCTGCTGCCTGGCTTGTATGGTGCTGGAGCGCCTGCCTTGCACAGTGGGCACTCGTCTGCTTCCCAGGATTCAACTTCAACTGCGATAACGGACTTGTATGGTACGCCGAAATCTACCTTGCCGCATGTACGGTCTACGATAGAACCAACACCAACAACTTCGCCGCCTGCTTCCTGAACGAGCTTCAGAACTTCTTTTACAGAACCGCCTGTTGTAACAACGTCTTCTACAACGAGAACCTTCATGCCTGGCTTAACTTCGAAACCACGGCGCAGAGTCATAACACCGTTGTCGCGCTCTGCGAAGAAGTTTTCGCACTTGAGCCAGCGGCTTACTTCGTATGTCATCTGAACAGCACCGAGTGCAGGGCCGATAACAACTTCTACGCCTTCATCCTTGAACTCTTCTGCCAGAGCAGAGCAGAGCTCCTCACTGTACTTTGTGTTGCGGAAAATCTTTGCGCACTGCAGATACTTGTTGCTGTGCTTACCGGATGTCAGCAAAAAGTGACCCTCCAGAAGAACGCCTGCTTCCTTTAAAACTTCCATTACTCTTTCTTGAGACAACATAGTTAGTAACCTCCACTATTAAAATATATTCAGATAGCTTGTTACATTATACCACAAAAGTTTGCTCCTTGCACTAGAAAAACAGAAAAATTGTGGAAATTTTCACAGACTTTTTTCTGGCACCATCTCCCCTTGCGCTCTGCTTGATTCCCCTGTATAATAAAAAAATAAGTTTAATGAAATGAGTGATCAATTTGGCTCTGAAACAGGTCGTGATTCAAAAAAATGATGCCGGTCAGCGGCTGGATAAATTTCTTACAAAAGCATACCCAAATCTTCCGCAGTCCATGATGTATAAAAGCATCCGAAAAAAGGATATCAAACTGAATGGCAAACGCTGCGAGATTTCCACCAAACTGCAGGAAGGCGACGTTCTTTCCATGTATCTGAAAGATGAATTCTTCCAGACAGTGGAAAAAGAATATGATTTTCTCAAAGCACCATTGAAACTTCAGATCCTTTATGAAGATGAAAATGTGATGCTGGTAGATAAAAAGCCGGGTCTGATTGTTCATCCGGACGAAAATTATCATTTCGACTCCCTCATTGCCCGCATTCAGCATTATTTATATGACAAGGGTGAATATGTACCGGAGGAAGAAAATGCATTTGCGCCGGCACTGGTAAACCGTATTGACCGCAACACAGGCGGTATTGTAATAGCAGCAAAAAATGCAGAATCTCTGCGTATTCTCAACGAAAAAATGAAGTACAGAGAGATGGATAAGCGTTATCTCTGTCTGGTTAACGGTATTCTGAAGAAAAAAGAAGATACCCTTACCGGTTTCCTCGAGAAGAATGAATCTCAGAACCGCGTATATGTTTCTAACAAAAAGCAGGATGCTTCCAAGACCATCAAAACAAAGTATCGAGTTCTGGAAGAACGCAATAATTTCAGTCTTGTGGAAGTGGAGCTGCTGACTGGCCGCACCCATCAGATCCGTGCGCACTTCTCTCATATCGGCCATCCGCTGCTTGGTGATGGTAAGTATGGTATCAACCAGATCAATAAGCAGAATAAGATGCCATATCAGGCGCTGTACTCCTATCAGCTTACTTTCGATTTTACAACGGATGCAGGCATTCTGAATTACTTAAACGGTAAAACTGTTACAGCAGAACATATCTGGTTCCTGGATGATTTTTACAGCATGAAACCATAAAGAAAAAAGCTCCCATAAAAGGGAGCTTTTTTGTGTTACTTCTGTTTTTTCGGGAATGGAAATAGTAATCTTGTTTGTTTTCTGTAGGCAGAAAAGCCCTCTTTCTGCCGCAGATGGCCTTCAGCCAGTGGGATACTGATGGTGAAAAACATCAGTGTAAGGCCCAGTGCGCCGAAAAGCAGATACCACATCTGCGGTATCGTGCAGAGAATTGCAAACCCTACGCTCCACCACATAATCATCTCACCCAGATAATTTGGATGGCGGGAATACTTCCACAGACCGATACGAATAAAGGTTGTTGGTTTACGCTTGCGGAAGCGGTGCAGCTGAATATCTGTGATTAATTGCACCATTACACCAAGGAAGGCGATAATGAGGAAAATCAGGCTTCCTGCATTCAGTTCAGCGTGGAGTGCAATTGCATAGGCAGCCGGCAGAGTCATGCCGTATACTACCAGCGTTGGAATCTGATGAATGCCGAAAAAGCTGACAACCGGAAAAAAGATACCGGACATTTTCTCGTATTTGGTGTATCGCCAGTCCTGATAGGTCAGTCCATAAAAAGTGTATGCCCAGTTGGCTGTTAATCGAACGCCCCAGAAGCTGACAAGAATAATCAACAGAACACCCAACGCTGTGGGTGGTGTTTTTATTGCAAAGCAAATGACAATGACAACCGGTTTCACACTCCAGTAAGCATCGTAGGTAGATGCATTGTGAAAAATCAGACTGAAAATAAACAGCACCGTCGTGGTAATGACATCTGCAAGTAAAAGATTCAGCCACAAAGACCATGGAAGAACAAGATAAACTGCAATGCCGACTGCTATGGAAACCGCATATGCAAAAGCAAGAAGCAGAAAACTCACTGCCCTACCCTGCCTAACGCCCATGAAAATCGCCTCAATTTCCTGTTAAGATTCTGTGTTTATTTTACTACACCTTTTTTTCAAATTCAACTGCAGAAAATATCTGTGGATTTTACAGGCAATACTTAGGAGAAATTGAACAGAAATAAATTTGATTTCCGTCGTGGACTTTATCGACAAAATCTGCTATAATTAAAATAATTATGTGCGCATACCAGCTTGATTTGTTTCGCGTACAGGAATATGAAATATAAAATTTAAGGTGATACTATGCATCAGACATTTGGTTGGAGAAATTACCAGTTTCATGACACACATTGCGGCACAGAAGGCGGCCAGCAAATTTTCTACGATCTGGAAAATGGCGTTTTCAATATGTGTGCAATCGAAGTAGTAACAGTTGAAAAAACTTTTCAAAGATTAAAAAAGAAGACATGGTTCCGTGAAATCTATGAGGAAGATAAGATCGTTCGTTACTACATCAAAATCAGCTACTATTCCCCAGATCGCCCGGAAAAAGCAAGCACTGAGATTTTTGAAATCCGTGAAGAAGAAGTAAAAGCAGCGGAAGAAGTATGTGCTGAGATTCGTAAGAAGATCAAAGCATGGCAGGATGCACGTCATGCTGAAATGTTAAAGTTCTAAAATAAATATAAAAGCCCCTGTGCAAACGCACAGGGGCTTTTTATGTTCCGATCAGATCAGCATTGCAATCGCATAAATTACAGCCAGATGCAGCGGATAATAAATATAGAATAAATATTTCAGCTTCCATTTACCCCGTTTTCCGTTGTATAAGAACAGCAATGGGATAACGAGCAGTGCAAACCATTGGTACCAGAAAGCATGAATTGCCAGAACAGATAAATCGGCCGCAATAAATGCAAAACGCAGCCAGATATTTTTGAAGAGATAAATTCCGACTGGCAGCAGAATTCCCCATAAATCATAATCAATGGCAAAGCCGGTTTTTGGAATCAGATAAGGCAGAATGCCACTGACAAAAATTACAGCGGAAAGAACAGAAGCAAATGGCAGCCATGCAAACCATTTTTTTCGATGTCGTCCATGATCCAGCAAGTAAATCAGTAAGATTGCCAATGTAAACGAAACAAAAATGCACTGAAAAACCGAACGCATCACCGCAAAATATACTGCCTGATATACGGCGGCAAAGCCGGCCATGACCAGCAGATATTTTGTTCTGTTTTTTGTATACTGGCATCCTTCGGCAATCATGTAGGCGAAAATCGGAAATGCTAATCGCCCGATAATACGCAGGATCACGATTTGCGGAAAGAATTGCAGTCCTACATGGTCACAGGTCATGGCGAACAGCGCCAGAATTTTCAATTGATTGCCTGACAGCACCTGAAATTTATTTATAACTGACGACATAACTCCATTAAACCTATCCTATCTAATACTCAACAATGGCTGTATACAATTACTTCCGTCCCCCATATGGAAGACGGAAGTAATTGCGTTTATATTCTGATCTTACGGAAGTTAAAGATCTTTTTATTTATCTAATAAGTGCTTATTGATAATACGCTGTTCAGTTTCGCGGGTAGCGATGTCAGTGTAACGAACGAATAAGGAAATCTTATTGTTTTCATCTAAGTTTGTCCATAATTCATTGGTAAAAGCATCAATGTCATCTGGAATGGATACTCTTTCAGGCTCGCCCTGGAAAGTAGGAATTACAGGATTGCCGTCACATACATATGTATGGAGGAAATGACCCATACCTGCAGTTGCCGGGTACTCCCAGAAGTAACGTGCACACTGGTTGCCTTCCGGATCTGCTGCCTTCAGGATAGACATCTTGTAGGAACCATCCATTGCCTGAATACCGGAGATTCTAGGTGTCCAATTTGGACCGTCGTCTTCGAACATTCTTGTGCGGAGTGCTGTCTCCCAGCTGTCACCCTTTGCAAGGTACTCCCAGATTGTATCGGTCTGGTCGCCGTTTGTAACGATTAAACCGTTTCCGATTTCACGAACAGGATGATAAATAATCAGGTGTGGATCTTCCATCAGTGCTGGATCGTGTGCTTCTGTGCGGATGCCGTCCGGCTCTTCGCAGAATACACGGTTGCGGGAGTTCACAGAACGGCCCATGATAAAATATGCTGCTACAGATTTTTTGCCATCAGCAGTAACACCTAATACAATACCTCTGCCAGGATATGTGTTGCCGTCCAGACGTTCTGCCATAGTTTTGATTTCGTAAACGTTCATTGATTAAAACCTCCAAATTATCAAAAGCTTAATGAATAACGATTGATTGCTTTTAATGGAACAGTGATTCCTTACAGAATCATCTTTTCATCGCCTTCAATGATCTCGCCGATTACATATGCATCGATGCCGTTTTCCTTCAGAATAGAAATGGAAAGTTCCACTTCGTCTGCTGGAACAACAATGCTCATGCCAACGCCCATGTTGTATGTGTTATACATATCACGCTCAGGAACATTGCCCCACTTTGCGATCACGTCAAAGATAGGAAGAACCTTGATTGCGGACTTGTCGATCTTTGCACAGAGGCCATCTGGAATAGAACGTGGAATATTTTCATAGAAGCCGCCGCCGGTAATGTGAGAGATGCCCTTTACCTTTACTTTTTCTAAAAGTGCAAGTACTGGCTTAACATAAATCTTTGTAGGTACGAGCAGTGCTTCTGCAATGCTCTTGCCGTCTAATTCTTCACGAGCAACATATAATTCCAGATTGTTGTTGTCGATATCGAAAACCTTGCGGCACAGGCTGAAGCCGTTGGAGTGGATACCTGTGGAAGGGAGTGCCAGAACAACGTCGCCAACGCTCATTGTTTTGTTATCGATCATCTTTGGCTTATCTACTACGCCAACTGCAAAACCTGCCAGGTCATAATCATCTTCCGGCATTAAACCTGGGTGTTCTGCTGTTTCCCCGCCGATGACTGCAGCGCCGGACTGTACACAGCCTTCTGCTACACCGCCAACGATTTCTGCGATTCTTTCCGGAACGTTCTTACCGCAAGCGATGTAGTCCAGGAAGTATAATGGCTTTGCGCCAACGCAGATAATATCGTTTACGCACATAGCAACTGCGTCAATACCGATTGTATCGTGCTTGTCCATAAGGATAGCAAGCTTTACCTTGGTGCCGCAGCCGTCTGTACCGGAAACAGAGATTGGATGTTCCATACCAGCAATAGCGCTAAGATCGAAACAACCGCCGAAGCCGCCTACATCATCCACACAACCTGCGTTGCGTGTTCTTGCTACGTGTTTTTTCATTAATTCTACAGATTTATATCCAGCAGTGATGTCTACACCTGCAGCTGCATAGCTAGCAGAAAAGGAATTTTTGTGATCCATAATTATAAGCTCCTTTAACGTTTTAATTTATTCTTCACCGGTCCAGCAATATGTGCAGACCTTATCGCGATCTAATCCGATGGACTCCAGGAGGCCATCTACAGACTGATAAGCGAGGGA
>JAZUBL010000065.1:0-16837 GCA_045638545.1 Acutalibacteraceae bacterium
CCCGCAATTACATTGGCACAGAACTGGAAGGCCTTGACGCGTATCAGCGTCAGCTGAAGCGTTTTGACATTAAAGTCAGCGGCGAAAACTGCGACACAGTAGAAAAGTTCTTCCAGACAAGAGAAAGTGCAGCGCTGTTCCCGGAATTTGTATCCCGCGCAGTGCAGCAGGGCATTGATAGAAACAACCAGCTGGCTTCTATGGTGGCAACGGTAACAAAAATCGATTCCAGCGATTACCGCACAATGGTGACAGAAAACAGCATGACCGGCATGGAAGCAATGGAGGCTGTGGAAGAGGGTGCCGCTCTGCCGGAGACTACCATTAAAAATCAGCTGAATCTTGTTTCTCTCAAAAAGCATGGCAGACTGATCAAGTCTTCTTACGAGGCGCTCCGCCATCACAAGCTGGATCTCTTTGCAGTGACACTGCGCCAGATCGGTGCGGAACTGATCCGCGAGCAGCTGTTTGAGGCAATCGTGGTTCTGTATGCTGGTGACGGCAATAACAATGCTGCCAATGAGACAAAGCTTTCTGCAGCGCCAACTTACAACGATATGTTGACATTGTGGAGCAAGGTAGCGCCATTCGAACTGAACACCATGATCGCATCTACAAACACTATCAAGGATCTGCTTTCCATTGCAGAATTTAAGGATGCAGCGGCTGGCCTGAACTTCCAGGGCAGCGGCAAGGTTGGTACCCCAATGGGCGCGAACCTCATTCATCTGCCAGGTTTCCTGGATGGCCTTCTTGTTGGCTTTGATAAGAACTGCGCCCTGGAAATGGTGCAGGTCGGCGATATTATGGTGGATTACGATAAGCTTATTGACCGCCAGATGGAGTGCGCTTCCATCACTATGACCTGCGGTTTTGCAAAGATCTACCCAGATGCGGTATATGCGCTGAATTATAACGAATAAGGAGTGATTGGGTGAATATTGACGAGATTATGGAACGCTTTGCCGTTTTGGCAGACCTTACAGCAGAAGAAGCCGCCAGATGGCGTTTTCTGTGTGAGGATGCGCTTGTCCGTATTCAGACCCAATGCAGAGAGGATGTGGATACGGCGGACCAGAGCAGCGTGCTTTGTGCCGCCGTTTCTGCGCTGGCATTTTACCAGTATACGCTCTGCAGTCAGGTGAAAACGGACGGCGACTTTACAGCCGGTGATGTGAAAATTTCCGGCGGAACACATGGTGCAGGCTATGCAAAAGATCTGTGGCTGGATGCAAAAGAGCGGATCGCGCCGCTGCTTTGTGATGACGGCTTTTTCTTCGGCACAACAGAGGAGAGGATGCTATGACCCGCAGCGAATATGTGACAAGAATGCTGAACCGCCACGGAAGCCCTGTAATCATCAAACCGCAGAACGGCAATGCAGTTCGCTGCAGAGCCATGATCCAGCCAACTACTGTGCGGCGCATTCCTGATTCCGATGCGATAGGGACCGTAGGCGGTGACAGAGACGATGACGGTGTGCTGTATATTGGGCCGGTGTCCTGTCGGCTGGATCAGATGCCAGGAGAAATTCTGGTACAGGACGTGTTCGGTAAAACGTACCGTGTGGTTAATGCAAGATGTATGCTGGACGGCGATGCGCCTGTTTATGTGTGGGCAGTGCTGCAGCAGGCAGAAGAAATGAGGTGTGACCGATGAATGTACAGTTGATGGAGTTTGCCGGATTTCGATGGCCGCAGAATCCGGCGGTGCTGTCAGTTTCGCATGCAAGGCAGGTGAATGAACAGGCAGTGCCCTACGGCGGAGAGATTCTGCAGGACATGGGCAGACGGAGTATTGTGGTGACCGGCGAGGGTGTGCTGAAAGGCAGCCGCGCGCCAATGCAGTTTGAAACACTGCGGAAATTTTATGAAGCGGGCACCACAGATGTACTGAAAATCATGGGGCTGCCGCCGATCATGGCAAAGCTGACAAAGCTGGAGCTGATTGGAAAATTCAATCCGGACAAGCTGGGGTATCGGTTTACCTTCTGTGAAGATGTTACTGTGCCGCTGCCGGAGAAAAAAGTGCGTCACGGCGGCGTTTACACAGCGGAAGAAGGCGATAATCTGTGGCAGATCGCCAATGCGTATGGCACAACTGTGACGGTTCTCCAGGCGAAAAATCCACAGATTCAGTGGCCGGGCTTTCTGCCGGAAGGAATGCAGGTGAACGTATGAGATACGAAGGCATTACCTGCACCGGGCAGTGCATTGCACTGGGAAAGCCATTCCGTGCAACGCTGACCATGGACGAAAATCAGCCGGCAGATGCATTTACCGGTGTGTTTGCGGATCAGGAAAATTTACCGGATCTACTGCATCTGCGTATTTACAGAGCAGATGGCGCATTGCTGTTCGGCGGCATTGTGGACGAGCAGTGCCGGCAGGTTTCCGGCAGCGGGAGATTTCTGAAACTGGAAGCAAGAAGCATGGCGGCTGTTCTGCTGGATAATGAAGTAAAGCCGCAGACCTATGTGAATCCTTCTCTGAAGCAGTTATTTGCAGATCACGGTGCGCCATATGGACTGCCCTCTTTCAAAGGAGATGAGGATACTTACAACTGGACATATGTTGTACGCAAGGGCAGCAGTGCATGGCAGGTGTTCTGGGATTTCTGCCTGTACTGCCACGGTATTGCGCCGAAAGTAACGCCGGAGGGCGTTCTTGACGTGACCGGTACAAAGGTACAGGGTGTGCTGCGATTTTCCAATACAGACGGCATTGCCTATACGGCTCTGACCCATAATCGAAGCCCGGAAAAACGGTTGAGCCAGCTGTGGCTGCAGCAGGAACTGGGAGACGGGTATACTTCTAATCTGATGGATCTGTCAGCGGTACAGAGCGGAATTCAGCGGACACGATATGTGACGGCGGCCAACTGGCAGGGACGCAGAACACTGAAAGAATCACGCCGCCGGAGCGATGAGCTGGTACTGGTGTGCCCCGGCGGCCTTTGCGGTGAAGTTGGTATGCAGGCTGAGGTAGAAGATCCTGTTCTGGGCAGTTTCCGCAATTACTCAGCAGCAAAAATTGTATACGAACTGGACAGCGATGGGGAACAGTGCACCGTCACATTGCGGACGGATTTGTAAAGGAGGAAAACGATGTGGAATGATCAGGAAAAAACAGGCGGCAGTCAGCACCAGCTTGGCAAAGTAACGGGGCAGTCCGGCAATGCGATTCTGGTGCAGAGCGACAACGATTACAAAAGCCTGCGTATGGCAGCGCCTTACGGCATTACCTGGCTGCCGCCAAAGTATGCGGTGGCAGTGGTGCTTTCTTCAGAAGTCGGTGACGGCAGCAATGATATCTGCGTCGGTACCAGAATGGACAAGGCAGGGATCGCACCGGGAGAACTCCTGCTGCAGTCTCTGGGCGGTGCAAAAATTTATCTGAAAAATAATGGAGACGTTGTTATTAACGGACAGGTTTTTCCAAAGGAGGAGTAGGATGGAAACAGCATATTACGGCGGTGATTTTTGTCTGACACCCGGTGGAATGCCGGCAGAATGCACTGCAAAGGAAGCTGTGCTGCAGCAGGTGTATGTCTGTCTGGCGGCAAAGCGAGGGGGACTGCCATACCTGCCGGAACTGGGCAGCAGGCTGTATACCCTGCCGGACAGAGCCAGAACAACAGAAGCGGTGCTGACCTGCATTGCAGAAGCGATGGATGGCTGTACAGATGCAGAGGTGATCGGCACGGCAGTGCAGGATGGCTGCATTATACTGGATGTGATGACGCCTTATGGCAGAGGGACAGTTACGATTGAGAGAGGAGGAGTTTAGTTGGAGGAACAAACATACGAGCAGATTTTAGCAAGGATGGAGTCGGTGTATCAGGTGGAGGCCGGTTTTGTACCGGAGCAGATGTCCGACCTGGGAATCCGTCTTCGTGTGCTGGCAGGTGAGCTGTATAATCTTCA
The DNA here is from genome assembly GCA_045638545.1 of Acutalibacteraceae bacterium. Taxonomy (GTDB): domain Bacteria; phylum Bacillota; class Clostridia; order Oscillospirales; family Acutalibacteraceae; genus UMGS1071. The sequence continues at coordinate 3,926 of JAZUBL010000065.1, forward strand.
GAGCGGTATGCTGTGGCTGAAGCGGCAGGCATTTCCGCAGACAGCATCGGGGGAATATCTGGAAGATCATGCGGCGCAGAGAGGCCTGACAAGAAAGGGTGCATCGTCCGCATCAGGTATGCTGACGTTCAGCCGTTCGAAAGCGCTGAATTACGCCGTTACGATTCCGAAGGGCATTATCTGCGCACTGGAGGCCGATCCGGCCATTCGGTTTATTACAACGGAAGAAGCTGTGCTGCCTGCGAACCTGACTGCTGTATCTGTAAAAGCAGTGGCTGAACAGGGCGGCGGAGCGTACAACGCTGCAGCAGGAACGATCACACAGATGATCACGCCGCCAATTGGTATGGAGGCAGTAATCAATGAAGCAGCATTCACCGGCGGCACCGGCGCAGAAAACGATGAGCAGCTGCGCAAACGACTGCTGCATCAGTTTTTAAATCGGAGCAACGGTACCAATAAAGCTTTTTATACCAATTTTGTTTCCAGTTATGATGGCGTCTATTCTGCTAATACAGTTGCGGTAAATGGAGAGATCGACAGCGTAGTTGTGTATGTCTGCGGAAAAGACGGTATCGTGCCATCAGAACTGCGAGCGCAGATTCAGGAGGACATCAATGCCATCAAGGAAATCAACGTTCGTGCAGCCGTGCTGAATGCAGCGGAAAAAGCCATTGGTCTGACCTGTGCCGTGACACCGGCACCACCGTACACCTTGGCAGAGATCAAAGAAGAATGTGAAGCATTGCTCGGTGCGTATATTACGGAACTGCACATTGGTGAGAAATTTGTGGCGGCACAGGCTATGCAGAACCTGATGAACGCAGGACTGATCTGCAACTATAAACTGTCATCTGCTTCAGTGGATGTGCAGCTTGCAGAAAATGAGCGTGCAATGCCTGGAACGATCACGCTGACAACCCTTGCCTAGGAGGTGTATTATGGAGTTATATGACGTGCTTGCGGTAATGCAGAAACGACTGCGGGAAACAGGTCTTTACAGACTGGATGGCACCACAGTAGTAGATGCAGAATTAAAAGCATACGCTGCAGGCTTTCAGGTTGTAATGAATGATTACGAAACGCTGGCAAAAGAGTTGGCGGTGAACACAGCAGAGTCTTTTGGTCTGGCTATGCGGGAAGGGATGCTTGGAATTCCGCTGTCTCATCTTCCGCTGGGGCAGAGAAGAGCACAGCTGCTGCAGAATTTATCTGTCTGCAGCAATGATTACACAGTTGATGCGATTGAGAAAGCGCTGGATGGTGTAGGTATTACCGCCCGCATTACAGAGCGGCCTGACGATAAGGCGATTACAGTAACTGTGACAGATGCAGCGCGCACAGGCACAGAGAGTCAGTCTGCAGTGCAGGCGCTGGCGGCGCTGTATTTGCCGGCACATCTACATGTTTTCTATGACTTCAGTCAGACTGATCTGACAGCATAAGGCAAACAGCCCGGAGATAGTCCGGGCTGTTTTATTTGGAGCTGGTGGGACAGGATTTACAGCATGTGCAGCGGAGCGGTCGGTTTCTGCGTATATTTGCAAAGCGCAGAGATACACTAGAGCGCAGAGGTTGACGGCTACACCTTCTGCATGGATGGTGCATAAAGGTTGACGAACAGGCCATTTCTGTATTATGATGGTAGAAATATGTCGAACAGGACAGAGTTTTGCAGGAGGTGTTTCCATGGCGAAAACAGAATTATACGAAAACGAAATAGCACTGGAACGGGCGCTGCTGGTTTCGGTAGATACAGGTGATTTTGATGCGGAAGCATCGATGGCAGAATTATATGAACTGGTGCGCAGCGCCGGTGCTGATCCATTCGGTTCTATGGTGCAGAAGCGCCAGTCTCCGGATTCTGCAACCTGTGTTGGTTCCGGTATGATCGAAGAAATTGCAGAGTTCTGCAGAAATAATGAGATCGATCTGCTGGTCTTTGACAGAGAGCTGACACCGACCCAGATCCGCAATATTGAGCGCATTACAGACGTGCATACCATTGACCGCACCATGCTGATCCTTGATATTTTCGCATCTCGTGCCATCACAAAAGAAGGTAAGCTGCAGGTTGAACTGGCGCAGTTAAAATACATGATGCCAAGACTGACCGGTAAAGGTGTAGAGCTGTCCAGACAGGGCGGCGGTATTGGCACAAGAGGCCCTGGTGAAACAAAGCTGGAAACAGACCGCCGTCACATCAGCCGCCGCATTCAGGCGCTGAGAGAACAGCTGGCAGAAGTGGAAAAGCACCGTGATCTCATTAATAAGCGCCGCCAGAAGGAAGGCACTATCACCGTTGCGCTGGTTGGCTACACCAACGTAGGAAAGAGCACCCTGATGAACTACCTGACAGAGGCCGGCGTTCTGGCAGAGAATATGCTCTTTGCCACACTGGACCCGACAGCACGTTCTCTTAAGCTGCCAAGCGGTAAGACTGTTATGCTCATCGATACCGTTGGTCTCGTCCGCAGACTGCCGCACCATCTGGTTGAAGCATTCCGCTCCACACTGGAGCAGGCGTCCGGTGCAGATATTATTCTGAATATCTGCGATGCTTCCAGCGACGAGGCACAGATCCACCTGAAGGTAACAAAAGAGCTGCTGGAAAGCCTTGGCTGCAATGATAAGCCGATCATCAACGTACTGAACAAGTGCGACCTGATCCCGGGTCTGGAAGATATGATGCTGATCGGCAACTGTGTGCGCATCAGCGCCGCAACCGGCGATGGTATTCCAAAGCTGCTGCAGGCAGTGGAAGACAACTTGCCGGAGAAAAATGCTCGCGTGACAGCACTGCTGCCGTTTGCAAAAAGCGGTCTTGCAGCAGAGATCCGCAAAGACGGTGTTGTGCTGACAGAAGAGTATGAGCAGGAGGGTCTGCGCATTACTGCAATGGTGCCGCCGAGCCTGCTGGAAGCTATGCGTGAGTATATCATTGAAAATGAATGACAATGAATAAATATTCACAAAACCTGCATATATGCACTTCTGAGAAGCAGATTGTGAATGATTTATCACAGAAAATACAGACAAAATAAGAAAGCCACAGGAATTTTTCCTGTGGCTTTTATCATTTTTACGGGATTCTTTTTTGCCTGGTTTATTTGCGAATAAGTACCTTTTCGATGCTGCCGATGAACATTTTGTGGTAATCTTTTTCCGGGTAGATTTCACCGTCAATGGTAGAGTCGATGAAACCGTCCGGTGTCAGATCCTGACAGGCCATCTTTTTGCAGAAGAGTACAAGGCGTGCTTCTGCGTAGTATGGTGCCGCCTGATCGAACAGTGGAGTCAGGCCGGTTTCCTTGTCTTTATCCACGTCTTTTCCAGAATGTGCACCGCAATATGCCAAAGCGGATTTATATGGTTTGTCGAAGAAGCACAAAGAATAGGAATCCTGCTGCTCCATATATTGTAATGTATAGCGCTGTGGGCGTACAAAAATGAAGGAAACGTCTTTTTTCCACAGGACGCCGAAACCGCCCCAGCTGGCGGTCATGGTGTTGTGGCCGGCTTCGTCGCCGGCGGTTACCAGCATCCACTCGTTGCCGATGAGTGTGAATGGATTAAATGTCAGATCAGCTGTTTTGTATTCCTGCCAGATTGGATTCATGAAAGAGTGCCTCCTTTATTTGCGCGGGTGCCGCGCTTTTTTTGTTACTTTCCATATTATACGCATTGCAGAAAAAAAGCAAGAGAATCATGGAGGAAGGATGGAAACAGGATGTTTTTTGATTTTATTTTACCGTGAATAAATATACAAATAACTCTTGCAATTTCAAAACAGAAGAGTATAATAGAGACTATAAAAGTTGCAGAAGTGGCTTTTTCCTATTTAATTTGATTTATTTATTTTATATTCTATATTGATTGTGAGGGTACAATTATGGCAAAAGAAATCAAAAAAGTTGTTCTGGCATATTCCGGCGGTCTCGATACTTCCATCATGATCTCCTGGCTGAAAGAAAACTACAACAACTGTGAAGTTATCGCAGTATCTGCTGACGTTGGTCAGGATGATGAGCTGGATGGTCTGGAAGAAAAGGCACTGAAGACAGGTGCTTCCAAGCTGTACATCGAAGACATCAAGAAGGAGTTCATCGAGGACTATGTATGGCCAACAGTTAAGGCAGGCGCAGTTTATGAGAACAACTACCTGCTGGGTACATCTTTTGCAAGACCACTGATCGGCAAGCGTCTTGTTGAGATCGCTCTGGCTGAAGGCGCAGATGCAATCTGCCACGGCTGCACAGGTAAGGGCAACGACCAGGTTCGTTTCGAGCTGGCTATCAAGGCATTTGCACCAGATATGACAATCATCGCTCCATGGAGAACATGGGATCTGCAGTCCAGAGAAGAAGAAATCGAATATGCAGAGGCAAGAAACATCCCTCTGAAAATTACAAGAGAGACAAACTACTCCAAGGATAAGAACGTATGGCACCTGTCCCACGAAGGTCTCGATCTGGAAGATCCAGCAAACGAACCAACATACGACAAGCCAGGCTTCTTGGAGCTGGGCGTTGCACCATGGCAGGCACCAGACGTTCCAACAGAAATTACACTGAGCTTTGAAAAGGGTATTCCTGTAGCACTCAACGGCGAGAAGCTGGGTGCACTGGAAATGATGTACGCACTGAACAAGCTGGGCGGCGAAAACGGCATCGGTATCTCCGACATCGTTGAAAACAGACTGGTTGGCATGAAGTCTAGAGGCGTTTATGAGACTCCTGGCGGCACAATCATCTACCACGCACACAACAAGCTGGAAGAGCTCTGCCTGGATAAGGACGTTTACCACTACAAGCAGCTGGTTGCTATCAAGTTCGGCGAACTGGTATACGACGGCAAGTGGTACCACCCACTCCGCGAGGCTCTCTCTGCATTTGTAGACGAGACACAGAAGACAGTAACAGGCGATGTTAAGATGAAGCTCTACAAGGGCAACATCATTGACTGCGGCATGACATCTCCATACTCCCTGCATGACGACGCAATTGCAACATTTGCAGCAGACAACGTTTACAACCAGCACGACGCAGAAGGCTTCATCAACCTGTTTGGTCTTGGCATTTCTGTTCGCGCAAGAAAAGGTCTCACAAAGGAAGAACTCAATAAATAATAGCGCTAAGAAAAGCAGCGTAACATAAACGGAGGCAGAAACAGTATGAAGCTTTGGGCAGGACGATTCTCAAAAGAGATTGACAAGAAAACAAACGATTTCAATTCTTCCATTTCCTTTGATAGTCGTATGATCGACGACGATATCACAGGCAGTATCGCTCACGCAACCATGCTGGGCGCATGCGGCATCATTGAACAATCTGAGGCAGAGCTGATCTGTGACACACTGGAGCAGATCCGCAAGGATATTGCTGACGGTACCTTGGAGATCGACCCAAATGCGGAAGATGTCCACACATTTGTAGAAGGCGAACTGACACAGCGCATCGGCGTTTCCGGCAAGAGACTGCACACAGCAAGAAGCCGTAACGACCAGGTTGCAACAGACGTTCGTCTGTATCTGAAGAAAGAGTGCGACGGTCTTTCCGCGCAGCTTCGTGAGCTGATCACAGTGCTGTGCAACCAGGCACTGAAGCATAAGAGCGACGTTATGCCGGGTTATAGCCACCTGCAGCGCGCACAGCCAATCACTTTCGGCCACCATCTGATGGCTTATACGGAAATGTTCCTCCGCGACCTTGGCCGCCTCACCGACGCAAAAGCGCGCATGGACCAGCTCCCACTGGGTGCAGGTGCACTGGCAGGCACCACTTATCCGCTGGACAGACATCTGACAGCAAAGCTGCTCGGTTTTGCAGGCGGCCCTACCAACAACAGCCTGGACAGCGTAGCAGACCGTGACTTCTGTGTAGAGCTGGCAAGTGCCATTTCTCTCACCATGGTTCATCTGTCCCGCTTCTCTGAGGAGATCATCATGTGGTGCTCCTGGGAGTTCAAGTTTGTAGAACTGGACGACGCTTTTGCAACAGGCTCCAGCATTATGCCGCAGAAGAAGAATCCAGATATCGCAGAGCTGGTTCGCGGCAAGTCCGGCAGAGTATTCGGCGATCTGATCGCTCTGCTGACTATGCTGAAGGGCATTCCGCTGGCATACAATAAAGATATGCAGGAAGACAAGGAAGCAATCTTTGACGCAGTTGATACACTGCGTATGTGCCTGACCGCATTTATTCCAATGATCGACACCATGAAGCCGATCCCGGAAAATATGCGCAAGGCAGCAGCAAAGGGCTTCATCAATGCAACAGACTGTGCTGACTATCTGGTTGGCCAGAAGGGCATGGCATTCCGTGATGCATATAAGGCAACCGGTACACTGGTAGCATACTGCATTGCAAACGACAAAACACTGGAGACTCTCACACTGGATGAGTACCGTGAAGTATGCGATCAGTTTGATGAAGGTATCTACGAAGCAATCTCTCTGGAGAGATGCGTAAACGGCAGAAATGTGCTGGGCGCACCAGCTCCAGAGCAGGTAGAATACCAGGCAAATCGTGTACTGGAATTAGTAAAATAAGAAAAATATAGTAAATAACTTTAATTTTTATAGTTATGGAGGAAATGCAATGATCAAAGCGGGAATTGTTGGCGCAACCGGATATGCAGGCGCCGAACTGGTGCGTATTTTACTGGCGCACCCACAGGTGGAAATTGCTGCGATCAGTTCCGTCAGCTTTGAAGGAACTGCACTCAGTGACGTGTACCCGGCCTATCGCGGCCTGTGTGACATGATCTGCACCAATCAGGAAGAAGTGGTAGAAAAGTGCGACGTGATTTTCGCAGCACTTCCGCACGGCCTGTCTCAGGGTCTGGCACAGCTTTGTGCAGACAAGGACAAGGCATTCATCGACCTTGGCGCAGACTTCCGTCTGGAAGATGAAGATACCTATAAGGAGTGGTACGGCGGCGAGTTCGATAACAAAGAACTCCACGCAAAAGCAGTGTACGGTATGCCGGAGTTCTTCCGCGAGAAGATCAAAGGCAATAAGCTGATCGCAAACCCGGGCTGCTATACCACAGCAGTACCAATGGCACTGGCACCGGCAGTTGTGAACGGTCTGGTATCTGTGCAGGGTATTATTGCAGACTGCAAATCCGGCACAACCGGCTGCGGCAGAAAGCCTTCTCAGAAGACGCATTACCCGGAACTGAATGAGAGCTTCTCCGCATATAAGGTGGCAAACCACCGTCATTGCCCGGAGATCGAGCAGACACTGACAAAGCTCTCCGGCGAGAAAGCCTGCGTGACTTTTGTACCGCATCTGCTGCCGATCAATCGTGGTATTCTGGCAACCTGCTATGCACGTCTTAATGACAGCGTAACAGAAGCACAGCTTCGTGAAGTGTACGAAAACTTCTACAAGGATGAATTCTTTGTGCGCGTACTGCCAAAGGGTTCTGTTGCAGACGTAAAGACAGTGCAGTACTCCAACTTTGTGGATGTTTCTATCCATGTGGACGAAAAGGCCGGTCTGCTGGTGGCCATCTCTGCTATCGATAACATGGTAAAGGGTGCAGCAGGCCAGGCAGTGCAGAATATGAACCTGATCTTTGGTCTTGATGAAAAGACAGGCCTCACAATGGTTCCGCCTGCATTCTAATTATAACTATATAAAACAGAGTGATATAAAATAAATTGTTTAGAAAGGAGCGCTTCCAATGGTTTATCCGATGATTAAAGGCGGTGTTACCGCGGCAAAAGGCTTTAAAGCATCCGGTATCCACTGCGGTATCCGCGGCAAAAGCGAGAAGAAGGATCTGGCGCTGATCGTCAGTGAAGTAGAGTGCAGCGCAGCTGCAGTTTACACACAGAATCTGGTGCAGGGCGCACCAATCGTTGTAACAAAGAAAAACATTGCAGACGGCAAGGCAAAGGCAGTCATCTGCAACAGCGGCAACGCCAACACCTGCAACGCAGACGGCGAAGCAAAAGCACAGCAGATGTGCGAGCTGATCGCGGCAGAACTTGGTATGCAGGCAACCGATATTATCGTTGCTTCTACCGGTGTAATTGGTCAGATCCTGCCAATTGAGCCGATTGCTTCTCATGTGAAAGAGCTGGCAGCAGCCCTTTCTGAAGATGGTTCTCTCAGCGCAGCCCAGGCGATTATGACAACTGATACTGTGCCGAAAGAAGCAGCTGTACAGGTTGAGCTTGGCGGCAAAACTGTTACTATCGGCGGTATTTCCAAAGGCTCCGGCATGATCCATCCAAACATGGCAACCATGCTCAGCTTTGTTACAACAGACGCAGCGATCTCTTCTGAGATGCTGCAGAAGGCGCTGAATGCTGCTGTTGCAGAAAGTTTCAACATGCTCAGCGTGGACGGCGATACTTCCACCAATGATACATTGGCTGTAATGGCTTCCGGTCTGGCAGGCAATGCAGAGATTACCGCTGAAGGCGAAGATTTTAACACCTTTGCGGCAGCGCTGACACAGATGTGCATTTACCTTGCCCGTAAAATGGCAAAGGACGGCGAAGGTGCAACAAAGCTCATTGAGTGTGTTGTGAACGGCGCGCCAACTGTGGAATCTGCAAGAAAGATTGCAAAGAGCATTATCTGCTCCAGCCTTGTAAAGACTGCAATGTTCGGTGAAGATGCAAACTGGGGCCGCATTCTCTGCGCCATTGGTTATGCAGGCGAGCAGATCAACATTCACGGTGTGGATGTTTCCATCTGCTCCAAGGCAGGTCAGATCGACGTATGCAAAAACGGTGCCGGCATCGAGTTCAGTGAGGATTTTGCAAAGGTCGTTCTGGCAGAAGAAGACATTGAAGTGGTTGTTACACTGCAGGACGGTGACTGCACTGCCCGTGCATTTGGCTGCGATTTGACCTATGATTATGTAAAAATCAACGGAGATTATCGTACATAATTCTCAAATCATGTTGAAGCGCCCACAAATTGGGTGTATAATGGTCAAATCAAGTTTGAGGAGAGACAATCTTTTGAGTACAAATAATATGGAACAGAATGTGGAAGCGACAACCGTTACCACAGAGTTAAAAATTTCTGACGTGGACAGAGCAGCTATTCTGGTAGAGGCTCTTCCATATATCCAGAAGTATTCCGGCGAAACCGTTGTTGTAAAATACGGCGGCAACGCTATGATCAATGAAGAACTGAAGGAATCCATGATGCGCGACATCGTACTGATGCAGTCTGTCGGTATCAATGTTGTATTGGTTCACGGCGGCGGACCGGAGATCAATCGCATGCTGGATCGCCTGAATATTGAAAGCAAGTTCATTAACGGATTCCGTTACACAGACGAAGAGACCATGGAAGTGGTGCAGGAAGTGCTGGCCGGCAAGGTGAATAAAGACCTGGTACAGCTGCTGCAGCACTGCGGCGGTAAAGCGATCGGCCTCTGCGGTCTGGACGGCGGTATGCTGTATGCAGGCAAAAAGGAAGGCCCGAACGGTGAAGACCTTGGCTGTGTTGGTGAGATTATCAACGTAAACACTGAGGTTATCCAGAATGCGATCGATAACGGCTATGTGCCGATCATTGCAACGGTTGCATACGGTCTGCCAAACAAAAAGTACAACATCAATGCAGATATCGCAGCTTCCAAGATCGCTGCAGAGCTTGGCGCAAGAAAGCTGATCCTGATGACTGACATCAAGGGTCTGCTCCGCGATAAGGATGACGAAAGCACACTGATCCCTGGCGTTAACGTCAGTGAAGTACCTGCGCTGGAGCGTCAGGGCATTATCAGCGGCGGCATGATTCCAAAAGTTGAGTGCTGTGTTGAGGCAATCCGCCGCGGTGTACACCGTGCTCATATTCTGGACGGCAGACTGCCAAACTGCATCCTCATCGAGTTGTTCTGTGATGAAGGCTGCGGTACCATGTTCTATTAATGCGGAGGCATACTATGGATTTTGTAACAGCAAAACAAAAAGAACAGCAGTATGTGATGCAGACCTATGGCCGCTTCCAGACTTCTCTTGTCAGCGGCAAAGGTTCCGTTGCAGTGGACTGTGACGGCAAAGAGTACATCGACTTTGGCAGCGGTATTGGTGTAAATGCACTTGGCTTCTGCGATGACAAGTGGGCAGCTGCCGTTGCAGCACAGGCTGCAAAACTGCAGCATGTTTCCAACCTGTATTACACAGAGCCGATGATCGAGCTGGCAGAAAAGCTGTGCACCCTTTCCGGTATGGACAGAGTGTTCTTCGGCAACTCCGGCGCAGAGGCAAACGAGTGTATGATCAAGCTGGCCCGCAAGTACAGCTCTCAGAAGTACGGCAACAACCGTACCCATATCGTTACACTGCAGAACTCTTTCCACGGCAGAACAGTGACTACACTGGCTGCTACCGGCCAGGATGTATTCCACAACTATTTCTTCCCGTTCACCGAGGGCTTCTCCTATGCAGAGGCCAACAATATGGACAGCGTGAAGGAAATGGTAACGGATAACACCTGTGCTGTGATGGTAGAGTTTGTGCAGGGTGAAGGCGGCGTTATGCCGCTGGATCCGCAGTTTGTGCAGGAGCTGGCAGCGTTCTGCAAAGAGCGTGACCTGTTGTTCCTGGCAGACGAAGTGCAGACAGGTGTTGGCCGTACCGGTAAGTTCTACGCTTATCAGCACTACGGCGTTCGTCCGGACGTTGTATCCAGTGCAAAGGGCCTCGGCGGCGGTCTGCCGATCGGTGCCTGCCTGTGTACAAAGGAACTGAACGGTGTTCTGGATGCCGGCATGCACGGCACCACATACGGCGGCAACCCTGTTGTTTGTGCCGGTGCACTGGCAGTAATGGATACTGTCGGCAACGATGCATTCCTGCAGGAAGTTGCAGAAAAGGGCGCTTATATGCAGGAGAAGCTGCAGCAGATGCCGGGTGTTAAGGCTGTTCGCGGTCTTGGTATGATGATCGGTATTGTGCTGGAAGAAAAGCAGGCAGGTGCAGTAGCAAAAGCCTGTGTAGAGCAGGGATTACTGATTCTGACTGCCAAAACACTGGTGCGCTTCCTGCCGCCGCTGAACATTTCTTATGCTGAAATTGACCGGGGACTGGAAATTTTCGAGTCCGTTTTAAAGGCCGGTTGTTAAAATAAATTGATTCAAGGGGAAATTCATTATGAAACATTTACTGAAACTGTTAGACCTTTCCACAGAAGAAATTACTGACCTGCTGAACCTGGCAGACCAGCTGAAATATGAGCAGAAGCACGGTATTCCACACCGTCATCTGGAAGGCAAGTCCCTGGGTATGATCTTTGCTAAGGCTTCCACAAGAACTCGTGTATCCTTCGAAGTTGGTATGTATCAGCTGGGCGGCCAGCCACTGTACCTGTCCTCCAACGACCTGCAGATCGGCCGTGGTGAGCCAATCCAGGATACAGCTCGCGTTCTGTCCAGATACCTGGACGGCATCATGATCCGTACTTTCGCACAGAAGGAAGTTGAGGATCTGGCTGAGTACGGTTCCATTCCGATCATCAACGCTCTGACAGACTTTGCTCACCCATGCCAGGTTCTCGCAGACCTGATGACAATCCGTGAGTTTAAGGGCACACTGGCAGGCCTCAACGTTTGCTACATCGGCGACGGCAACAACATGGCAAACTCCATCATCGTTGGCTGCCTGAAGATGGGCATGAACGTATACGCTGCTTGCCCAGATAAGTATCAGCCAGACCCAGAAGTTATGGAATTTGCAAAGCAGTTCGAGAACTTCAAGATCACATCTGATCCAAAGGTTGCAGCTGTTGACGCTGACGTTATCTTCACAGACGTTTGGTCCTCCATGGGTATGGAAAAAGAGATCGAAGAGCGCAAGGTTGCATTCCAGGGCTACCAGGTAAATGACGAGATCATGGCTCTGGCACACCCAGACTGCATGGTTCAGCACTGCCTGCCAGCACACCGCGAAGAGGAGATCACAGAGAAGGTATTCGAAGCACACGCAGCAGAAATCTTCGAGGAAGCAGAAAACCGTCTCCACGCTCAGAAGGCTGTTCTCGTAACACTGATGAAAGACTAATCATACCGAAGTACTTCGGTTTTGGAAAGCCATCTCCCGCCGGAGGTGGCTTTTTATTTTGAGGTGAAACTATGGCGAAAAGTATCCCGAAAACAAATGCCATGCGCATTCTGGAAAAAGAAAAAATTCCATACACCATGCATACTTACGAGCCGGGCGACCAGATCGACGGTGTCAGCGTGGCTACAAAACTGGGCCTGCCGCTGGAAAAGGTGTTCAAAACACTGGTGACTCAGGGTAAATCCAAAGATTTTTACGTGTTCGTTATTCCGGTGGCTGAGGAGCTGAACCTGAAAGCAGCTGCCGCAGCCGTCGGAGAAAAAAGCGTGGAGATGATCCACGTGAAAGATATCAACAAAATTACCGGGTACATCCGCGGCGGATGCAGTCCGGTAGGTATGAAAAAACAGTTCAAAACCGTGATCCACGAATCTGCCGTTGATCTGGAGCAGATGATCGTCAGCGGCGGCAAGATCGGCTTTCAGATCGAGCTGAACCCGGTGGATCTTGCCAGAGCCTGCCACGCATCCTTTGGAGCAATTATTATGTGATCGCGTGGGTGTATTATGAAATTGCCCAATCAAGAAAGAATCGAAAAAATGAGAAACGGTGAAAAAGTTAAATGTCCAAGATGTGAGTGTGGATATATTTCTGCAGTGGGTGATCCACTGACGACAAATGTATTCGGTTGTGATTGCTGTCAAACAGGCATTGTATTAACAATTCCGTTGAAAAAAGATTCTGAGTAAAACAAAAAGACACTTCCAACCGGAGGTGTCTTTTTGTTTTGGTTTTTTGTAAAGCTGTGCAGGAAAACATGGTTTGTTTTCGCTTCTATCAGTCACGAATCAAAACATGGGAACGCACTTCGTGCCGAG
>JAZUBL010000066.1:0-11195 GCA_045638545.1 Acutalibacteraceae bacterium
TCCCTTTATGAATCTATGCACCAGAGCACAGATGGAGAAGTTGATTTCATAGGGGAAAGCGAGTATACTGAATAAAAGAATTACAGAAAAAGGAGGCGGAAAAATGGACCAGCAGCTTTATGAAATGACAGGTACCGTAGAGCATATTATTTATCGAAATGAGAAAAATGAATACACCATTCTGGAGCTGGAAGTGGAAGATGAACTGGTGGTTGCTGTGGGTACCATGCCGTTTGTCACAGAAGGAGAAGGCCTTCATGTAGTGGGAAAGTGGGTCAACCATCCGAGCTTTGGTGATCAGTTCAAGGTAGAAACCTTTGAGCGCACCATACCTGCTACCGCCTCCGGTATGCTGAAATATCTTTCCTCTGGCGCCATTAAGGGCATTGGTCAGGCGACAGCCATTAAAATTGTAGAGGCCTTTGGCGATAATGCGCTGGAAGTGATCGAGAAAGAACCAGAGCGCCTCTGTACAATTAAAGGCATTACCAAAGCAAAGGCAGAGAAAATCAGCAATGAATTTCAGCGTGTTTTCGGTATTAAAGAGCTGATGCTCTATCTGAGCAAATTCGGCATCAATGCAGAAGACGCCATTAAAGTATGGAAAACATTTGGTGCGCAGGCGATCCCGATGATTGAAAATGACCCTTTCTGTCTGTGCGGTGACGGCATGGGGCTGGATTTTAACAAGGTGGATCTGATTGCGCAGAAACTGGAGAAACCGCAGGATGATAAAAACAGGCTGATGTCCGGTGTGCTGTTTGTGCTGAATCATAATGCATTGAACGGTCACACCTGTTTGCCGGAGGACAAGCTGGTGCCGGCCTGTGCCCAAATGCTGGGCGTTACACCAGAAGAGGTCCAGCCTGCCATTGAAGAACTGGTAGATACAGAATATCTGATTCGAGAGAATTTTACGCTTTCCAGCGGAGAAAAATCGTTCCTCTTTACAAGAAGATTATATCAGGCAGAGACATATGCAGCTTCCCGGTTGAGCATGCTGCTGCAGTTCCCGGCACAGGCGATTGTTGGTGTGGACAGCGCTATTGCAGAAATGGAAGAGCGGTTTGGCATTACCTACGCTGACCAGCAGAAAGAGGCCATCCGCATGGCGCTGGAGCAGGGTGTACTGATTCTGACTGGTAAACCTGGTACCGGTAAAACAACCACACTCAATGCAATGATCACCATTCTGGAGGAAAAAGGAGAGCGGGTATTTTTGGCAGCGCCAACAGGCCGCGCGGCTAAGCGTATGAGCGAAGTGACCGGCAGAGAGGCAAAAACTATTCACCGCCTGCTGCAGGTGGAATGGAACGAAAATGACCGCCCGGTTTTTGCAAAAAATGAAAAGAACCTGCTGGATTGTGATGCGCTGATTCTGGACGAAGTTTCTATGGTAGATGTGCAGTTGTTCGAAAGCGTGCTCCGTGCACTGCCGCTGGGTTGTCGCCTGATCATGGTAGGTGACTCCCATCAGCTGCCGTCTGTTGGTGCAGGCAATGTGCTGGGTGATTTGATTCGCACCGGCGTAATTCCGGTAGTGGAGCTGAATGAAATTTTCCGTCAGGCTATGGAGAGCCTGATTATTACCAATGCCCATAAAATCGTCAACGGCGAAATGCCGCAGATTGGCCGCAAAGATAAGGACTTCTTTTTTCTGCCGGGCTATGATGCCAAAACCATTGCAGATACTATCGTAGGCCTTTGCGCACAGCGTCTGCCGGTGACCTACGGTTACACAGTCTGGTCAGAGATTCAGGTGCTGTCACCAAGCCGGAAGGGGGAGCTTGGCACTGTGGAGCTGAATAAGCGTCTGCAGGAGGCTGTGAATCCGCCGGAAAAGGGTAAAAATGAAATTACCATCAATGGCACTGTTTTCCGCGAAGGTGATAAGGTTATGCAGGTGAAGAATAACTATAACCTGGTGTGGAGTAAAAGCGACGGTACCAGCGGTGAGGGTGTTTATAACGGTGATATCGGTGTGCTCCTGGATATTGATAAACCAAACGGCACCATCACCGTACAAATGGATGATGATCGCTTTGTGCTGTATACGACAGAGAACATGACAGAGCTGGAGCTGGCCTATGCGATGACGGTGCATAAAAGTCAGGGCAATGAGTTCCGTGCTGTTGTAATGCCAATGTTCCCGGGGCCGCCGCAGCTGTACTACCGCAACCTGTTATACACAGGTATTACAAGAGCGAAGGATCTTCTGATTCTTGTCGGCGTGACCGATACGCTCCGGAAAATGGTAGAAAACGATAAAAAAACAAAACGATATTGCGGCCTGTATCATTTTCTGAAAGGATATACCCATGAAACTGAAAGCGATGGTTGATGTGTTTCTCAAAAGTATTTATCCGCCGGACTGTTTTTTCTGCGGCGCACCCATTGAGCCGGGATATTTCTGCTGCATCAAGTGTGAAAAAACAGTGCGGCCTCATTTGTCTGCAGGGGAGATCACGTTGTCGGAATCATTTTCGTTGCCGTACATTTCTCTGTATGATTATGAGGAGGCTGTGAAATATGCCATTCACAGCATGAAGTTCCATGATCGGAAGGAAAACGGGGCAATCATGGGAAAACTATTGGGGGAAAATGAGGAGATCTGCAGATTTTTATGGGGTGCAGATTGTATTGCAGCAGTACCGATTTCCAGAAAACGCAAAGCGGACCGCGGATATAATCAGTCAGAACTGATTGCAAAAACGCTGGCAGAACATTGTCAGCTGCCTTATGAAAATCTGCTGGAAAAGCACGTTGATAACGAAGAACAGAGCGGTCTTCCAAGAAAGGAACGGCTGGAAAATGTGATCGGCGTTTATCGGAAAATAAAAAAAGCAGATGTCAAAGGAAAGACGGTTGCGCTGGTAGACGATATTATTACGACAGGCGCAACGATCAATGCCTGTGCGGAAGTTCTGTATCAGGCAGGGGCAGGCCGTGTGATTGCCGTCGCTTTTGCACATTCAAAACTTTCGTAATAATTCCGTAACCAAAAGTTTATTGCATTCAATTTTCGAACATTCTATAATAAAAAAGAATCAAAGCGTGAGGGGAGGTTCTGCTGATGTTAGGAGCGGATATTGCGATTGACCTGGGTACAGCCCAGTTTAAACTGTTTCGGCAGGGAAAAGACGTTATTGTTAACGAGCCGTCAATTGTTGCGGTAGATCTGATGACAGACCGTATTGTTGCAGTGGGCAGCAAGGCATATGACATGATCGGCAGAACTTCTGCCCATGTTGCGGTGGTTGGACCAATGCGCCGCGGTACGGTTTCTGACTTTTATATGGCAGAGTACATGGTGCGCCATTACCTCCGCAAGGTGCGGGAGCGCCAGCTTGTGATGCCAAGAGCAGTTGTAACAGTGCCGTGTGTGCTGACACAGGTGGAAAAGCGCTCACTGGTTGATGTGATCAGTATGGCAGGTGTGCGGAAAATCTGCCTGATTGAAGAAGCAGTGGCAACGGCTATGGGTGCCGGAATGGATATTACCCAGCCGCGCGGCCGCTTTATTGCCAATATCGGCGCCGGCTGCACAGACATTGCTGTAATTTCTCTGGGCGGCATTTCCACCTCCTATACGCTTCGTGTAGGAGGTGATGATTTCGATGATGAGATCATCAAATATGTACACCGTAAATATAATCTGATCATCGGCAAAAAGACAGCGGAACTGGTAAAAATGTCCATTGGCTGTGTTTACCCAAAGGAAGACATGATGACCTACCGTATTAAGGGCAGCCATGCACGTTCCGGTTTACCAATGTGGCGAGATATTACCAGTGACGAGGTGCTGGAAGCCTTACTTCCATTGGCGCTGAAAATTACAAGAACCATCAACAACGTGCTGCAGGATGTTTCCCCGGATATGCTGAACGATATTTTTGAGGACGGCATTACCATTGCAGGTGCTTCTGCAAAAATTTACGGTATGGATCGTCTGATCGCCCGGAAAACAAACATGAAGGTGACCGTTGCGCCGGATCCGGAATTATGTGCAGTTCGTGGTGCAGGCGAAGCACTGAAATATGTGAAAGATCTGGACAATGGTGCCTTTGGTGTTATTAATCCGCTGCACAAATCTTATGAAGTATAAACTGAGACAGCTTCGGCTGTCTTTTTTTATTTTGCAGAAATTTGTACCCTTCTTTCGTCTGATGCATAGGATATAGAAAGGAGGATGACAATGGCTAATATTTATCTGAGTCCGTCCCTGCAGCCGTTTAACGAATATGCAGGAGGCGGCAACGAACAGCAGTACATGAACCTTGTAGCAGACGCCATGGAGCCGTATCTTCGCACCAATGGCATTCAGTTCACCCGGAATCGTATTGGCATGACGCTGGGGCAGGTGATCCGGGAATCCAACAGTGGATACTATGATTTGCACCTTGCCCTTCATTCCAATGCTGCACCGGAGAATCTTTCCGGGCGTCTGCAGGGCACAGACGTGTACTACTACCCTTACAGTTGGCGAGGCAAGCGGGCAGCGGAGATCATTGCGGAGAATTTCAAAAAGATTTACCCAGACCCATCGAAAGTGGATGCAGTACCGACTACAACGCTGGCAGAGATCACAAAAACGAACGCTCCTGCCGTGCTCATTGAAATTGCCTATCATGACAACATGGAAGATGCCCAGTGGATCCGCGATAACGTCCAAACAATTGCAAAAAACCTTGTGGAATCGCTGACCATGTATTTCGGGGTGCCGTTTATTTCACCGCCGCAGCCGGAACGAATTGGTGTTGTGCGTACAAAAGGCGGCAACCTGAATATTCGCCGCAAACCGACAACAGACAGCGAGATCGTCGGGCAGATTCCAAATGGCGCCGAGGTGAAAATTTTTGGGCAGACGGGGAACTGGTATGTGGCACAGTATGGCAATATTGTCGGCTATGTCTTTGGTGATTATATTGCACTCCGCTCTTGATATGGCAGGAAGTACCGTGGTATACTGAATTTGAAATCTGAACAATGAGGTGAAACAATGCGGATTGGACATGGTTATGACGTACACCGTTTGGTGGAGGATAGAAAACTGATTTTAGGCGGCGTGGAGATTCCTTACGAAAAAGGACTGCTGGGGCATTCTGATGCAGACGTTCTGGCACACGCAATCTCCGATGCACTTCTTGGTGCAGCGGCCCTTGGTGACATCGGTACACACTTCCCGGATACAGACCCGGCCTTTGCCGGTGCAGACAGCCTGAAGCTGCTGACAGAAGTCTGCAGACAGATTGAGGCGAAAGGATATAAAATCGGCAATATTGATGCAACGATTCTGGCACAGCGACCAAAACTGCGTCCGTATATTGACACCATGCGGGCAAATCTGGCAGATGCCTGCGGTATTGCAATAGACCAGATTAACGTGAAGGCTACTACAGAAGAAAAGCTGGGCTTCACCGGTTCCGGCGAGGGCATGGCTGCGCATGCAGTGTGTTTGCTGGTATAATATGAGCAAAAGACCTGTTTACAGCATACTCTGTTATAGGTGCCGCTTTTTGCGGACATCTTAATTTGAAACAGAGGAGGTTTTGTTGTGAACGGGTCTTTTTTGATTGTTAATTCCATCACCTACGCCATGAAAAGCCGCGACATTCTGCTGCACCATGGAATTACTGCTTATGTGGAACGAAATCGGAAAATGAAGGAAAAATTCGGCTGCGGTTACGGTATTTATGTACCAAAGCGGACAGAGGAAGCAGTGAAAATTCTGGAAAAACATGGGATTCGGATTCTGGCCAGAACAGAGCGGGATGATCCCAGATGATTTATCTGGATAATGCAGCAACCACATGGCCAAAGCCACAGGCGGTACAAGCTGCTGTGAGCTCTGCATTGCGGGAGGGTGCAAATCCGGGACGGAGCGGTCATAAACTTTCCATGAAAGCGGCAGAGGCAGTATATCGCTGTCGTGCAGCAGCGGCAGAGTTTTTTCACTGTGATAGCCCGGAGTGTGTTGTATTTACCCTGAACTGCACCCATGCGCTGAATCTTGTGCTGAAAGGGTTGCTGAAAAAAGGAGACCATGTAGTATGTACCTGCCTGGAGCATAATGCTGTTATGCGTCCGCTGCAGGCATTGAAAGAATACGGGATCACCTACACGGCAGTGCCTGTATCTGAAGAGAATAATGATGCCACCGTGGATGCCTTCCGCAATGCACTGCAGAAGAATACAGCGTTGGTGGTTTGTACGCAGGCATCTAATGTAACAGGTGTTCGTGTGACGGTGGAGAGAATCGCTGCTCTGTGTAAATCCTATGGTGTTCCGATTGCGGTTGATGCTGCCCAAAGCGCGGGGATTGTCCCGATCGATATGGAGGCATCAGGAATTGATTATCTCTGTGTGCCGGGTCATAAAGGTCTTTACGGCCCCATGGGGACAGGATTGCTGCTGACGAAAAAAGGGGATAAGCTCCGGACAATTCTGGAAGGCGGGACAGGAACAGATTCTGTTCATCTGGAGCAGCCTGCGATCATGCCGGAACGGCTGGAAACAGGCACACCGAATTATGCCGGTATTCTGGGACTCAGGGCAGGCATACGGTTTGTACAGCAGCGAACACCGGAAAAAATATTTCTGCACGAAATGCGTCTGCTGCAGTTTTTATATGATCATCTGGCAAAAATGGAACAGATCCAGCTTTACACACAGCGGCCAACACTGACACACCATGTGCCGGTGCTGAGTTTTAATGTGAAGGAAACAGACAGTGAAACGATCGGTGCAATGCTGAACAATGCCGGTATTGCTGTACGAGCCGGTCTGCATTGTGCACCTTCTGCGCATAAAGAAATCGGTACTCTGGAGAGCGGCACAGTCCGTGTTTGTCCGTCTGTTTTTACTACAAAAGAGGAGATTATTCTGCTTGCAAAGCGGATAGAAAATTTCGTAAAAAAGATACAAAAATAGTTTTGCTTCTGTCGTAAAAATGTGTTAATATAAAAAAGGACCGCCCTCTTTTTTGGAGAGGGTAAAAATGATGCGGGAAGGAGCAAATCAATGGAATTTATGGGTTCTATGTGGTCTACCTTCATCGGTGCAATACGGTCTTTCCAGGTTGCAGACGCACTGGACGTTATCATGGTAACGTTCCTTATTTATAAATTGATCCAATTTGTTCGCAAAACGCGAATTATGCAGTTTGTAAAAGGTTTACTGCTGCTGTTCGGTGTGTGGGCGGTGTCGTACTATCTGCAGCTGCATATGATGCTGACAGCGTACAACACATTCCTGCAGTTTGGCTTCATTGCGCTGGTGGTATTATTCCAGCCGGAGCTGCGCAATATGTTGGAGCAATTCGGACGAACGAAAGTGGTCGGCAAATTTTTGTCCATGAATCTTCTGAACAAAAACAGTATGGAAGAGAATGAAAAGCAGATTCGGCGGTGCATCAGCGCTGTGGTAGAATCTGCGGCAGCAATGCAGAAGGACAAAACAGGTGCGCTGATGGTATTTGAGCGCCAGACAAAACTGGATGAGATCATCGACACCGGAACGGTGATCAATGCGGTTCCGTCACAGGAAATGATCCGCAACGTATTCTTTAATAAAGCGCCATTGCATGACGGTGCTATGGTGATTCGCAATGGCATGGTGTACGCCGCCGGCTGCATCCTGCCGCTGACCAAGCGGGATGATATTGATTCCGCTCTTGGTACTCGTCACAGAGCGGCCATTGGTATGAGTGAAAACTCTGATGCAGTGGTTGTTGTTGTATCGGAAGAAACAGGTTATATCTCCATGGCCATTGGTGGCCTGTTAGTTCGCAATCTTTCCAGAGAAACGCTGAACAATGAACTGGACAGCCTGCTGCTGGAGAACATTGTGAAGGAAGAGAAAAAGACGCTGAAGAAATCCTCCCGTAAGGAGGGCAAGCGCAAATGAGCAACAAAAACAACAAGAAAAAAGGGTTCAGTATTTCCCGATTGTTTGAAAGCAACCGCTTTGTGTTGATTTTTTCCGTTTTTGTAGCGATTATCCTCTGGTTTACCATGGCGATTAACAACACAGAAAATCGTGCCCGTGTAATTTATGATATTCCAATTGAAGCGGCGCTGCCGGAAGAAGCAGTGGAGCAGGGATATCAGATTTTTGAGCAGAGCGATGTGACAGCTCGTGTTTCTGTTACAGGTAATAATCTGATTGTAAATCAGCTGTCGAAGGATGATATCAGAGTATTTCCTGCCTTAAGCAGCAATATTACACGAACCGGCACCTATACACTGAATTTGAAGGCGGAGCAGAAGAGCGGCCTGACCGGTTATGAGTTTGATACGATCAATCCTGGTGCAGTCATCCTGTTCGTTGATAAGTACCAGGAAAAGACACTGACCGTAGAGCAGAATATCGACTACACCGTCGCGGATGGTTATTTTGCTTCTGCACCGGTGCTGCAGGATACAAAGATCACGATTTCCGGTCCGGAGACAGAAGTTTCCGCTGTTGGTAAAATTGTTCTGGAAAAGACGCTGGACGGCGCGCTGACATCGTCTGCAGAGTTTACACAGGCGTTCACGCTGTATGACAAGGAAGGGAATAAACTGCCGAACCTTGGCCATATGAAGCTGACAGCAGAAGAAACACTGGTAAAGATCGACGTTATGAGACGTGCAGATCTGCCTGTTGTTCCAACTTTCACCAATCTGCCGGAGGGTCTGAGCGTTGATAATCTTGTTACTGTAAGCCCTACAACGCTGAAAATCGGCTGTTATAAAAACAGCGAAGAAGAAGCAATCAATGCAGTCAGCCTGCAGCCGATCGATCTGTCTCAGGTTACACCGCAGCAAACAACTTTCTCCGTTGATTTTGAACTGCCGGAAAACTGTACCAACATCAGCGGTGTAAAGAACGCAGTGGTAAAGTTTAATCTGAGCGGTTACAGAACACAGACTTACACCATTGACAATTTTGTGGTGAACAATCTGGCAGAAGGTCAGAAGGCAACCGTTGATACAACCCAGCTGCAGGTAACTGTGGTTGGCCCGGCTGCACAGCTAAAGCGGCTGAAGGCTTCTGACCTGTATGCAGAAGCAGATATGACCGGCAAGGAAAAGCTGACGGGCAGCGCAGCTGTTCCTGTGAAGATCCGCATCGATTCCAAGTTCCAGTCCTGGGCTGCAGGCAGTTACGAAGTATACGTTAATATCACACATTAATAAAATATTCTGAAGAAGGTGTTCCGAAACAGCAGTGCGGATACCTTCTTTTTATTTTTTCACAAATGGAAGCTGGTGAAAAGATTTGTAAATAATTTATGAAAATGGAAATTTTCGCCCTTTTTCACTTGATTTTTCCAAGGTTATTGGGTACAATACTAAGCAGAGATTAGCACTCAGAGAATACGAGTGCTAATTTTATATTAAACAAGTTTATTAAGTTTTTTAAATATATGGAGGTATGTTCGCATGACAATCAGACCATTAATGGACAGAGTACTTATCAAGATGACAGAAGCAGAAGAGACCACAAAGAGTGGTATCATTCTCACAGCAGCTGCTGCAGAGAAGCCACAGGTTGCAGAAGTTATTGCAGTTGGTCCTGGCGGTATTGTAGATGGCAAAGAGATTGAAATGCACGTTAAGGTTGGCGACAAGGTAATTACAAGCAAGTACGGCGGCACAGAAGTAAAGATGGGCGGCGAGGAGTTCATCATCCTGCGTCAGGCAGACATTCTGGCAATTGTAGAGTAATCCAACCGGAACGAATATTAGGAGGTATACGAACATGGCAAAGCAGATTATTTACGGTGAAGACGCAAGAAAGGCGCTGATGAGCGGTATTGACCAGCTGGCAAACACAGTAAAGGTTACACTGGGTCCTAAGGGCTGCAACGTTGTGCTGGATAAGAAGTTCGGCGCACCACTCATCACAAACGACGGCGTAACAATCGCAAAGGAAATTGAGCTGGATGATGCATTCGAGAACATGGGCGCACAGCTGGTTAAGGAAGTTTCCATCAAGACAAACGACGTAGCAGGTGACGGTACAACAACAGCAACACTGCTGGCACAGGCACTCATCCGTGAGGGCATGAAGAACGTAACTGCAGGCGCAAACCCAATGATCGTAAAGAAGGGTATCAAGAACGCAGTAGACACAGCAGTAGAGACAATCGTTGCAAACTCCAAGAAGGTTTCCGGTTCCGAGGATATCGGCCGTGTAGCAGCAATCTCTGCAGCAGATGAGATGATCGGTTCCCTCATTGCAGAGGCTATGGAAAAGGTAACAGCAGACGGCGTTATCACAGTAGAAGAGTCCAAAACAGCTGAGACATACTCTGAGGTTGTTGAGGGTATGATGTTTGACCGTGGTTACATCACACCTTACATGGTAACAGATACAGACAAGATGACAGCAGTTCTTGATGACTGCCTCATTCTGGTAACAGATAAGAAGATCACAAACATTCAGGAGATCCTCCCACTGCTGGAGCAGATCGTGCAGGCAGGCAAGAAGCTCCTCATCATTGCTGAGGACGTAGAAGGCGATGCGCTGACAAACCTGATCCTCAACAAGCTCCGCGGCGTATTTACCTGCGTAGCAGTTAAGGCACCTGGCTTCGGTGACAGAAGAAAGGAAATGCTCATCGATATCGCAACACTGACAGGCGCACAGGTTATCACAGATGACCTTGGCCTCGACCTGAAGGATACAACTCTCCCAATGCTGGGCCGTGCACGTCAGATTAAGGTTGACAAGGAAAACACTATCATTGTTGACGGTGCAGGCAGCCCAGAGGCAATCAAGGCTCGCGTAATGCAGATCCGTGCTCAGATCGAAACAACAACATCTGAGTTCGACCGTGAGAAGCTGCAGGAGCGTCTGGCAAAGCTGGCAGGCGGTGTAGCAGTAATCAAGGTTGGCGCAGCAACAGAGATCGAAATGAAGGAGAAGAAACTCCGCATTGAGGACGCACTGGCTGCAACAAAGGCTGCTGTTGAAGAAGGTATTATCGCAGGCGGCGGCACAAGCTACATCAACATCATCCCTGAGGTTGAGAAGCTTTTAGCAAATGCAGAAGGCGATGAAAAAACAGGTATTCAGATTGTTTTAAGAGCTTTAGAAGAACCGGTTAAGCAAATTGCAAAGAACGCAGGACTTGAAGGTTCTGTAATCGTTGACAAGGTTAAGTCTTGTGACGAAGGCGTTGGCTACAATGCATTGACAGAAGAATA
>JAZUBL010000067.1:0-22408 GCA_045638545.1 Acutalibacteraceae bacterium
TCACGAGAGGGGCTTTGCCCCTTCACCCCACAGCCTTTGAAAAGGCTGGCGAAACTTTTGCTTTTTTAGGTTACTCCCATTCTTCCAGCCCTTCGGCATACTCCGCCATGGCGCTGCGGATATCCTCATAGTGATAGCCAAGCCGCTGCAAAGCAGCAACCGCCCGGCGCATGACTTTTTCATCACTGGCACAGGCCGGGTACTTTCGCTCCACAATAGCCAGAATTTTCTCCTGCGGGTCCGGTGCCAATTCTTCTGCCAGCTCCCGGGCCAGTTCTTTGTCGATCCCCTTCTGAAGCAGCTCGTACACTGTGCGGGAGGTGGAGTAGCCTTTTCGGTTCAGCAGCTCCGCCGCATATCGACGAGCATAATCCTCATCATCCAGCAGGCCAAGGTCTTCCATTTTGTCCGCCGCTGCCTGCGCTGCTTCTGCCGATGTCGTCCGGCGAATTTTCTCCACCAGCTCCTTTTTAGAGTGGCTGCGGTGCTCCAGCAGATACAGTGCTTTTTCATTGGCACGACGCTGCTCCGACGCCTGCAGCAGAGCATACAGTTCCTCGTCGGTAATGTCCTGCCCCACTTTCCAGCGCGCTTTCAGCAGTGTCTCTGTATCAATATTCATGGCGAACTCACCGTCTAAAAACAGAGCGGTGAAGCTTTTTCGCCGTGGCTCCATTGCTGTAATTTCCATGATCAATCGTCGTCATCCACAGTGATGTCGATGTTCACTTTTGCAGCGATCGGCTTGTCATCTGCCAGTGGTGCTGCAGGTGCTTCTTCTACCGGTGTTGCCACTGGCTTTGCCTTGGCTGTCTTGCCCGGCTTTTTGAAAAGCTGATCCATATTCTCGTGGATCTTACCTTCGATCTCCTTCAGCAGCGCTGCATTCTCCGGCTGGCCCAGCATATCGCGAACGTTGTCGCGGCCCTGACCGAGGCGTGTCTCACCATAGGAGAACCATGCACCGCTCTTCTTCACGATTTCCAGCTTTACAGCAGTATCGAGAATTTCGCCGGTGCGGTTGATACCCTGACCGTACAGCACGTCGAACTCTGCCTCACGGAATGGCGGTGCGATCTTGTTCTTCACAACCTTTGCACGGGTACGGGAACCGATCTGCTCTGTGCCGTTCTTCAGTGTTTCAATGCGTCGGATATCAATGCGAACAGAAGAATAGAACTTCAGTGCGCGGCCGCCTGGTGTAACTTCCGGGCTGCCGTAAATAACGCCAACCTTCTCACGAAGCTGGTTGATGAAGATCGCCACACAGTTGGACTTGGAAATAGCACCTGCCAGCTTACGCAGTGCCTGAGACATGAGTCTTGCCTGCAGACCAACGTGGCTGTCACCCATTTCGCCTTCGATTTCTGCTCTTGGTACCAGCGCCGCAACAGAGTCCACAACGATCACGTCGATCGCACCGGAGCGAACCAGCGCCTCTGTAATTTCCAGCGCCTGCTCACCGGTATCCGGCTGAGAAACAAGCAGCTCATCTACGTTTACGCCCAGTGCTCTTGCATAAACAGGGTCCAGTGCGTGCTCAACGTCGATAAATGCAGCGTTGCCGCCCATTTTCTGGCCTTCTGCAATGCAGTGAAGCGCCAGTGTTGTTTTACCGGAGGATTCCGGACCGTATACTTCTACGATTCTGCCTCTTGGCAGGCCGCCAATACCCAGCGCCATATCCAGACAGAAGGAACCGGTGGAGATAGCCTCCACATTCATTGCCTCATTCTGGCCAAGACGCATAACTGCGCCTTTACCGAACTGCTTTTCAATTTGTGCTACTGCTGTTTCCAATGCTTTTGCTTTATCCAGTGCCATGCTCTATATCCTCCGGTTACGTATCACTTATTTTGGCTTTATTATAATAAAAACCCCTTGATAAATCAAGGGGTTTTACGAAAAAATCGAACAATTGTTTTCTATTCTCTAGGCGATGTACCATAAACGACTCTCTCGATGCCGCTGAAGTCCTGTGCATAACGGATTCGCTCAATGCCGGCTGCCGCAAACAATTCGCCAACATCACGGGATTGTCCTTCACCGACTTCCACCGCAATGAGGCCGCCCGGCTTCAGCAGCGGGATCCACAGCTCTGCAATGGCGCGGTAGAATACCAGTCCGTCTTCACCGCCGTCCAGCGCCTCTCTCGGCTCCTGCTGCACTTCTGCCTGCAGGGTATCGATCTCCTCAGAGATAATATACGGCGGATTGGACAGGATCGCATCTACCGGCTGGAACAGTTCCGGATCCGGCTTTTCCAGCACGTTGGCACGCACTGCTTTTGCTTTTGCAATGTCTTTATTGCCTTCGATATTCTTCAGCAGATACTCCATGGCCTTGTCGTAAAATTCCACACAGGTCACGTCTGCCTTCGGCATCAGGGAGGATAACCCCAGGCCAACTGCACCGGTGCCGGCACAGAGATCCAGCACCTTCGCCTGGCTTCTGCCCCGCAGATTTTCATCTGCAGTGCGCACCAGTACCTCGGTATCTTCTCTTGCAGCGAGAACACCCTCACCCATTTCCAGCATCAGCTCCATGAAAGGCCATCTGCCCAGAATGTACTGGAGCGGCCGTCTGGCACAGCGCTGCTGGATCATGGTATTAAATGTAACGATGTCGCTGTTGGCGGCATCCTGATCGCCTTTGATCACCAGTGCCTGCCGATTCATAGCAAACACAGCTTCAAAAATACACATTGCATCAAAAGCAGGGCTTTCAATGCCGGCCTGGGTCAGTCGATCCCTGCCGTTTAAATATACCTGAGAATAGGTCATTTGTTCAACAAGTCCTCTCCATTTTCCGGAATAACTTCTTTCATAGCAGAAATTGCTGTTTCGATCATTTCATCATCCGGCTCCTTTACGGTAATTCTCTGCACCCAGAGGCCAGGTGTACGGATGATACGGGTTAACACGTTGTCATGGCGGGCACACAGCTTAATCAGCTCGTAACCGCAGGATACGGAAATCGGCATCAATGCCAGTTTGCAGAGCATACGGATCAGTGCATTCTCAAATGGAATGAACAGACCAACGATGATACCAACGATTACCGTAAGAATGATAAAGCTGGTACCGCATCTTGGGTGAAAACGGCTCTGCTTGCGAACGTTCTCTACAGTCAGTTCCAGATCATTTTCGTAACAGAAGATGGTTTTATGTTCTGCGCCGTGATAGCGGAACATCCGCTTGATCGACGGCATCAGCGATACGATCCACATATAAATCAGGAAGATGGCCAGTCGCATAGCGCCTTCAATCGGGGAACGCCACCAGCCTAAAGCTTCCGGTTCGCCGCATACCCAGTTGAGGCCGTTAAATGCCAGAGAAGGCAGGAACATGAACAGACCAACGGCGATGCAGATACCGAAGAATGCTGCAACACCTACCAGAATGCCCATACCTACGTTGCCCATGTGCTTGTCCAGCCATTTATCAAACTTGCTCTGCTGTTCCTCTTCGCCGGTCGCCATCTGCTCTGCAGAAATGCCCAGCGCTTTATAGCCCAGCGAGAAGGACTGGATCATACCGAAGATGCCGCGGATAAACGGCCACTTCATCCATGGGAATTTTTTCGCCCAGTCTTTTACTTCAATGTCAATATTTTCAATGCAGCCATTTTCCAGGCGGCAGGCAGCAACGGTGCGCTTTGGGCCGCGCATCATAATGCCTTCCATCAAGGCCTGACCGCCAATGGACGTGATACGTTTTGTTTTGTTTTTCTTTGCCATTACAGGATCCTTTCTATTATTTAATTGAAAACACGGCTTATCCGTGTAATTTTTGCTTTTGACGCTGTAAATTTTCATAAGTAGGAATGGAAATTGTTACAGCAGTGCCAAGATTTTCATGGCTTTCAATTTCCAGTCTGCCGGCGTGGAGCATCATGATCTCATCTGCCAGCGCAAGACCAATGCCGGAACCACGGATCATCTGGTTTGCTTTGTAGAACTTCTTCCGGATATTCGGCAGATGTTCCGCAGGAATACCGCAGCCGTTGTCTGCTACGGTAATGTGGATAAAGCCGTCTTCTACTTTTACGGATACGCTGACGGTACCGCCCTCGTCCGTATATTTCAGTGCGTTATCAATAATATTCACGAATACCTGACGCAGACGGTTGATGTCGCCGTAAATTACAGGCAGTGCTTTTGGTGCATCATATAATAAGTACTTGTGTTCTGCCTTGGCTCTGTCTGTAAAGAGATAAACAGATTCCGACAGATCTTCCAGCACGTCTGTTTTTTCCATATTGGTTTTCATTTTGCCGTTCTGCATTCTGGAGAAATCCAGCAGTTCTTCTACCAGACCGGAGAGACGCTCCGACTCACGGATGATCACGTTGATACCGCGGTCGAACATCTGCCGATCCAGATCACCGCACTGCAGTGTCTCTGCCCAGCCTTTAATAGCAGTCAGCGGTGTACGCAGTTCATGAGAAACAGAAGAAATAAATTCGTTCTTCATATTCTCTGTGGTGTCCAGCGAAACAGCCATTTCGTTAACGGCATCGCACAGTTCACCAATCTCGTCATCGTTGGCTTTCTTCAGACGGATATTAAAATCACCCTGGGCAATTTTCTGCGCAGAGAAATTGATCTCCTTCAGCGGTGTAGTCAGATTATGAAGGAACCGGCGGCTGATCAGCGTCACCGTAATGACCAGCAGAATGCTGGCAGCTGTCATGCCGCCGCAGACGCCCCAGGTGATGGCCGGTTCTGCATCGATCACAAAATGAAGCAGAACGGTGAGCCCCACAATAAAGGCTGCCAGAAAAAGACTGACTGTACCGGCGATCCTCCAGGTCAGGCGGTTAGCCAGACCCATACGAACCCGGGCTCCTGTATTTTTCTTTTTCACCGGAGAATCCCCCCATTCATCATCCGGCTTCTGGAAAGTCTATCTATATAAATAAATCTGCAGCAATATGATACCATATCCCGCAGCATAAATTTAAAAGAATATTCGGTTATGCCTCCCAGCGGTAACCAAGGCCCCATACAGTGAGGATATGCTTTGGATTGGAAGGCTCGTCTTCGATCTTCATACGCAGACGGCGAATGTTTACGTCAACGATTTTTTCTTCACCAAAGTAGTTTTCGCCCCAAACGTGCTTCAGGATCTCAGTACGATCCAGCGCTGTTGCCGGCGGATTGGAGAAGAAATACTCCATGATCTGGAACTCTACCTGTGTCAGCTCAATCGGCTTACCGTCCTTCATCAGAGAACGGTTGCGGAGATTGAGAGCAAAGTTGCCGGACTTGATTTCTTCCTTAAACACGCTGTCACCCTTGGACTCTACCATAGCAACACGGCGGTATACAGCATCTACGCGGGCTGTCAGCTCAGAAAGGCTGAACGGCTTTGTCACGTAGTCGTCGGCGCCCATCATCAGGCCGCTTACTTTGTCCATCTCCTGTGTTTTTGCTGTCAGCATAATAATGCCGATGGAGCTGCTGCGCTTGCGGAACTCCTTGCACACAGCAAGACCGTCATATTTGCCAGGCATCATAATATCAAGAATTGCAACGTCGAAATCGCCGTTTTCCCGCTCGTAAATTTCCAGGGCTTTTTCGCCGTTTTCCGCTTCATAAGTTTCATAACCGGCACGATTCAGGTTGATCACGATGACCTCACGAATCGGCTGTTCGTCTTCAACAACAAGAATCTTCTTCATTTCCACTCACATCCTTTTGGTGTAATATCTACCAAATACGTATACTTTCGTATTAAAAATTACAATTATTAAGTATTATAACATTTTTGTAAACAAAAAAATAGTATCAATCCTGTAATAAACTGATTTTCTCACACATTTTGCCGGATTTTACAGGATTTGTTCCCATCCAGCAGCAAAGCGTGCCGAAATGTTTACAACCGTTTCATAATTTCCGTTTTTTATTCTAAAAAACCCGCAAAAAATAAACGCAGATTTTTCAAAAATATAGTGTACTTTTGGAAGAATTATGATATAATGGATTTGATATTATTTTTTAAAGAAAAAGGAGTTTGTTCGAAATGGAAAGAACCTATATTATGCTTAAGCCAGACGCAATCAAGAGAGGCCTCATGGGCGAAGTTATCTCCCGCATTGAGAGAAAGGGCTACAAGATTGTTGACTGCAAGATGATGAACCTGACAGAGGCTGTTCTCCGCGAGCACTATGCACACATCGCTGACAAGCCATTCTTCCCAGAAATCGTTTCCTACATGACATCCGGTCCAGTTCTCGGCATGATCGTTGAAGGCGTTAACGCTGTTCAGGGCATGAGAATCATCATGGGCGCTACAAAGTTTGAGGAAGCTGCTGCTGGCACAATCCGCGGCGACTACGCTTTCTGCACAGGCGAGAACATCATCCACGGTTCCGACTCCATCGAGAACGCTGAGATCGAAATCAAGCGCTTCTTCGGCTGCTAATCAGTCATATACCTGCTCCCTCCTGCGAGGGAGCTTTTTTATTTTGAGAGGAGGCTTTTTATGCTGACACAACAGGAAGCCATTACCGCCTGCATGACACTGCCAAACGTCTACGAAGACTACCCTTTCCACGATGACACCGCTGCCATGCGCCACAAGGGTAATGACAAAATTTTTGCCCTGATCATGAACCGCCATGGCCAGATCTGGATCAACGTGAAAGCGGAACCGGAATGGGGCGCTTTCTGGCGGCAGCAATATACTGCTGTGGTACCGGCTTACCATATGAACAAACAGTACTGGGTCAGCATCATTCTGGACGGCTCCATGACTGACGACCAGATTTTTCAACTGATCGCAGAAAGCCACGCTCTCACCGCACCGAAACTGAAAAAGAAAAAGCAATAAAACAAGAAAGGACACCTTCTCCGGAGGGTGTCCTTTTTTCATCACATTTTTATTCTGTTGTTCAAAAGTTTTGCTGCGCAAATAAAAAATGCCGCTCTCCGCGGTGGAAAGCAGCATTTCTTTTATAATCTGGCCTTGAAGTTCTCGTAGCCGAATTCTTTATTGACTTCCATGGTGCCGTCTGCATGATAGGTGCAGATAGCCGGCAGATTCATACCGTTGAAGGTGTTGTTCTTTACCATGGTGTAGTGCGCCATATCGCAGAATACCAGCTTGTCGCCGATCTGCAGCGGCTCATCAAAGGAGTAGTCACCGATGATATCGCCGGAGAGACAGGTCGGGCCGCCAAAGCGGTAAGTGTATGGCTTTTCACCCGGCAGGCCTGCGCCGATGATGTTCGGGCGGTATGGCATTTCCAGTACGTCCGGCATATGACATGCTGCGGAGGTATCCAGAATACCAAGGTGCATACCGTTCTCGATCAGATCCAGTACGGTACATACCAGGTAACCGGTGTTCAGTGCAATCGCCTCGCCCGGCTCCAGATAAATCTCCAGATCGTACTTGTCGCGCATACGCTCAATGCAGCGGATGAGACGCTCGATGTCGTAGTCGTCTCTTGTAATGTGGTGGCCGCCACCGAAGTTGAGCCACTTCATCTGGTGGAGATACTGGCCGAACTTCTCTTCTACAACTTCCAGTGTTTCCTCTAATGGGTGAGAGTTCTGCTCACAGAGTGTGTGGAAGTGGAGGCCTTCAATGCCGTCCAGCTGGTCCGGCTTGAAGTTTGCCAGTGTAATGCCCAGACGGGAATTTGGTGCGCATGGGTTGTAAATTTCCGGCTCTGTGGTGGAGTACTCCGGATTGATGCGGAGACCACAGGAAATCTTCTTGCCTGCATTCTGCACCTTGTCCTTGTAGCGGTTCCACTGGGCAAAGGAGTTGAACACGATGTGGTCACAGAGGCCCATGATCTCGTCAAACTCGTCATCGCGGTATGCCGGTGCAAAAATATGCACCTCACTGCCCATTTCTTCTCTGCCAAGGCGTGCCTCAAAGAGAGAGCTGGATGTAACGCCCTTTAAGTATGCGCCAACCAGCGGGAAAGTGGAGTACATGGAAAAGCCCTTCTGTGCCAGCAGGATCTTACAGCCTGTTCTGTCCTGCACGCTTTTCAGAATCTCCAGGTTCTTGATGAGCAGACGCTCGTCCAGCACATAAGCCGGAGAAGGAATGTTATCGATGGAAAAATCCAATGGTTGTTTTCTGTCAGCCATTTTCTTCTCCTTAGTCGATCAGAGTTGGATCGAAGCACTCCTGCCATGGCAGACCGAACTTGTTCAGTGCTTCCATGAATGGATCTGGATCGAACTCTTCAATGTTGTATACGCCAGGCTTCTTCCACTTGCCTGTCATGATCATCATAGCACCGATCATTGCAGGTACGCCTGTTGTGTAGGAGATTGCCTGAGAGCCAACTTCCTTGTAGCATTCCTGGTGGTCACATACGTTGTAAACGTAGTAGGTGCGCTCCTTGCCGTCCTTCATGCCCTGGAAGATACAGCCGATGTTTGTCTTGCCCTTTGTGCGTGGGCCGAGGGATGCTGGATCCGGCAGAACTGCCTTGAGGAACTGCAGTGGGATGATCTGCTGGCCTTCGTACTCGATTGGCTCGATGGAAGTCATACCAACGTTCTCCAGAACCTTCAGGTGTGTCAGGTACTTCTCGGAGAATGTCATCCAGAAGCGGATCTTCTCAATGCCCTTGATGTTCAGTGCCAGGGATTCCATTTCCTCGTGGTGGAGCAGGTAGATGTCCTTTGGACCGATCTCTGGGAGATCGTATACGCGCTTGATGGACATTGGCTCTGTTTCGATGAACTTGCCGTTTTCAAAGTAGCTGCCTGGTGCTGTAACTTCGCGGATGTTGATCTCCGGGTTGAAGTTTGTAGCAAATGGGTAGCCGTGGTCACCTGCATTTGCGTCAACGATGTCGATCTGACGGATTGTATCGAAGTAGTGCTTCTGAGCGTAAGCGGAGAATACACCTGTTACGCCTGGGTCAAAGCCGGAGCCCAGCAGAGCTGTGATGCCAGCTTCTTCAAATCTCTCACGGTATGCCCACTGCCACTTGTACTCGAACTTTGCAGTGTCTTCCGGCTCGTAGTTTGCTGTGTCCACATAGTCTGTCTTTGTTGCAAGACAAGCGTCCATGATAGTCAGATCCTGGTATGGCAGAGCAACGTTGATAACGATATCCGGTTTGAAATCGTTGATCAGAGCGATCAGTTCGTCTACGTTGTCAGCGTCAACCTTTGCGGTGGAGATCTTTGTCTTGCCGCCGTCCAGCTTCTCCTTCAGCGCATCGCACTTGGACTTTGTGCGGCTTGCGATCATGATTTCTTCAAATACTTCAGAGTTCTGGCAGCACTTGTGTACTACTACAGACGCTACGCCGCCTGCACCAATAATCAAAGCTTTTCCCATTTTAAAATTTCCTCCGTAAAATTATATTCTATAATTGGATCATTTTTATAATATTATGAAAAACACCCCCGTCCGCACGGGATAAAAAGCGATGAGGACGGAAGTATTTTTTTGCCGCGAAAACGGACTTATGCCAGGATCAGCTGTGTCAGCTCTGTTGGAGCAACAATCTGGCCATCCTTATAAACACGCATATTGCCGGAAGAGAGCTCGTCGATGAGGATAACCTTACCGTTGTTGTAGCCGAACTCGAACTTGATGTCATACAGAACAAGGCCCTTCTTAGCCAGCTCTTCTGTCATGATGGCATTGATCTTCTGTGTTTCTGCCTTAGTTGCTTCAAACTGCTCATCTGTCATGATGTTCAGCGCGATGAGGCCTTCCTTTGTTACCAGTGGGTCGCCTCTGTCGTCATCCTTCAGTGTCATCTCAACGTAGCCGTTCAGGTCTGCGCCGGACTCAATGTAATCACCGTAGCGGCGGATAAAGCTGCCAACTGCCTTGTTGCGGCAGATTACTTCCAGACCCTTGCCGAATGCTGTTGCTGGCAGAACTTCCATTGTGCCGTTCTCTACGTCTGCAGAAACATAGTGTGTCTCCACGCCTGCAGCCTTGAGAATCTCAAAGAAATATACGGAAACAGCCAGGTTTGCCTTGCCGATACCGTCGATGCTGAGACCAACTGTGTTTGCACCTGGGTCAAAAACGCCGTCAGAACCTGTGCAGGTATCCTTGAACTTCAGCAGAACGTTGCCGTTCTCCAAACCATAAACATCCTTAGTCTTGCCCTGATAAATAAGCTTCTCCATTTTAAAACAGCCTCCATATCTTTACAAAAGTCAAATACAGTGCCGCTTCGGGAGCTTCCCTGACGGCCTACATAGTCATTCTACCATCTTTTAAGCGAAATGAACAGTTTTTTATCGAAAGTTTTCCGTAAAATTTTAAAAATGTTGTTCTGCACAACAGAATTCTCCCCTGGCCCCTGTTCCTTAGCGGAACAACGGATTAAATCTGCAGGTTTTGTCCTGTCTATCTGCAGCCTGTTTTTAAAATGAGCGAAATCCCATTCACAGCCAATCTGGAAACTTCTCCCTCAGATTCCGTGATTTCTCTTGCTATTTCCTGTAATTCACCGTATAATATATTAGTTAAAGTACGTTTAATTGTACGTTAAATTTTTCTGAGGGGAACGGAGCGAGAACACATGAACATGTTGGCAGAAGCTTTTTTTGATCAAATGAAAGGCAAGCGGGTAGCATTCTGCGGCATTGGCCGCAGTAATCTGCCGCTGATCGAATTATTCCAGCGCAAAGGCGCAATCATCACCGCCTGCGACAGACGCACCAAGAAAGAACTGGGCGAAGTTGCAGCAGAGCTGGAAAAAAGCGGCGTTACCCTCAAAACAGGCGAAAATTATCTCCATGACCTGGACGTGGACATTCTGTTCCGCACACCGGGCATGAAATATCACCTGCCGGAGCTGGAAGCAGCCCGCACAAAAGGCATTGCTGTTACTTCTGAAATGGAGGTATTCTTCCAGCTGTGCCCATGCAAAATTTATGCAGTAACAGGCAGTGACGGCAAAACAACCACCACTTCTATTATTGCAGAGATGCTCCGTGCATCCGGCAAAACCGTGCACCTGGGCGGCAACATCGGCAAGCCGCTGCTGCCGGAGATCGAATCCATTAAAAAGGATGACGTTGCTGTTGTTGAGCTTTCCAGCTTCCAGCTGATCTCCATGCGCCAGGGTCCAAACGTGGCAGTTGTAACAAACCTGTCCCCGAACCACCTGGACGTGCACAAGGACATGGCAGAATACGTGGATGCAAAGAAAAACATTCTGCTCCACCAGAACGCTTTCACCAAGACTGTTCTGAACCTGGACAACGAGCTGACCATGAAGTACGCACCGGACGTTCGCGGCCAGCTGATGGTATTCAGCCGTCAGCGCAGATGCCAGTTCGGCGCTTATCTGAACCGTGAAGGCAAAATCATTATGGCAAACGGCGGCGTGGAAACAGAAATCATGGACAAGTCCCAGATCAAGATCCCTGGCCTGCATAACGTAGAAAACTACCTGGCAGCCATCTCCGCTGTATGGGGCGACGTACCGAAGAAGACAATCGTAGAGGTTGCTGAAAACTTCGGCGGCGTTGCACACCGTGCAGAACTTGTTCGTGTGCATAAGGGCGTTTCCTATTATAATGACTCCATCGGCACCAGCCCATCCCGTACAGCGCTGGGCACACTTTCTCTCTACGAGCAGAAGATTATTCTCATCGCCGGCGGTTATGATAAGAACCTGGATTACACCGATCTTGGTGACCTGATTCCAAAGAAGGTAAAGTCCTTGATTCTCATGGGCGCAACCGCAGAGAAAATTGAAGCAGCAGTCGTGCATTCCTGCTACTATATGAAGGGAAAACCGACAATTCACCGTGTTGCTTCCATGGAAGAAGCTGTGGCAAAAGCAGCCGAACTGGCAAAAGAAGGCGACATCGTCTCCATGTCCCCTGCCAGCGCCAGCTTCGACCTGTATCCAAACTTTGAAGCAAGAGGCAATCACTTCAAAGAGATCGTTAACGCACTGCAGTAAGGAGGCAGCTTTATGACAACAATTTCGGAACTGCTTCGCCGTTTGTGCGAAGCGCCCGGCACCAGCGGCTGGGAAGATTCCGCAGCAGAAGTACTTGTTGAGGAACTGAAGCAGCGAGTACCGGAAGCTGAAGTCCATCGGGATGCCATGGGCAATGTCACTGCCTTCCTTGGTGACCGCAATGCGTCCCGTCAGATTCTGCTGGATGCCCACCTGGACCAGATCGGTCTGGTGGTGACCCATATTACGGATAAAGGCTTTTTAAAAGCAGCAGGCGTTGGCGGCATGGACCGCCGCGTGCTGCCATGCAGCGCCGTAACTGTTTACGGCAAAGAAAAAGTGCAGGGCATCGTGGGCTTTCTGCCGCCGCACCTGACAAAAGATGATTCCAAATGTCCGGAGATCGGTGACCTTTCCATTGATATCGGCCGCAAAACAAAAGAAGAAGCCGAAGAGATCGTTTCTCTTGGTGACCGCATCGTCGTAGACGGCCCGTTCCGTCAGCTGCTGGGTACAAGAGTAACCGCAGCTGCCCTTGATGACCGCTGCGGCTGCGCTGCACTGATCCTCTGCGCAGAAGAACTGCGGGATCACATTCTGGACTGCGGCGTGACTCTGTCCTTTACCAGCCGGGAGGAAACAGGCGGCGAAGGCGCTAAAACAGCGGCTTACGCTGTCAGCCCGACAGAAGCACTGGTTGTAGACGTCAGCTTCGGCGACCAGCCTGGCGTTGCTGCGGAAAAGAGCGGCAAACTGGGCGGCGGTGTGATGATCGGCGTTGCACCATCCCTTGACAGAGCCATGAAAAACCGTCTGGTTGCTCTGTGCAAAGCCAACGACCTGCCATATCAGATGGAAGTGATGGGCGGCTCCACCGGCACCAATGCCGATGAGATCGGCACCACAAAGGAAGGCGTAAAAACAGCCATCCTTTCCATTCCGCTGCGCTATATGCACACGCCAACAGAAGTCATCGACACAGACGACGTAGCCACTGTAGCAAAGCTGATGGCCCTCTACATTACAGGAGGTGACAACAATGGCTGATTTATCTCTGCTGAAAACATTATGCGCGCTTAACGGTGTTTCTGGCGACGAGGACAACGTTCGTGATTTCATCATCAAAGAGATCACACCATACGTCACAGACCTGCGCGTTGACCCGCTGGGCAGCATCATCGCTTTTAAAAAGGGCGCTGCCAGAGCAAAAACTGATCTGATGCTCAGCGCCCACATGGATGAGGTCGGCCTGATCGTCACCCATATTACCGACGACGGCAAACTGAAATTCACCACCGTCGGCGGCATTGACAAGCGCATTCTGCCGGGTAAGCAGGTGCTGGTTGGCACTGTGCCGGGCGTAATCGGCGCCAAACCGATCCATCTGCTGAAAGGTGATGAGCGCGGCAACGCAGTGGCCATCGATGAAATGTACATCGACATCGGCGCTGCCGATAAGGAAGAAGCGGAAACTGTGGTTTCTCTGGGAGACCCTGTCTATTTTGAATCCATCTCCGACTTCTCCGGTGAAACCATCAAAGCAAAAGCAATTGACGACCGGGCTGGCTGCGCCATCCTGATCGATATTTTAAAACAGGATCTGCCTTACGACATGACCTTCGTATTCTGCGTACAGGAAGAAATTGGTCTGCGAGGCGCAAAAACAGCCGCATATTCTGTTGATCCACAGGCGGCCATTGTGGTGGAAAGCACCACCGCTGCGGATATTCCGGGCGTTGAGGACGAAAAACAGGTTTGCCATGTTGGCGAAGGACCGGTGGTCTCCTTTATGGACCGTGCCACCATTTATGACAAGGGCTTTTACAAGCTGGCCTTCGCTCTGGCAAAAGCAAACGATATTCCATGCCAGACAAAGCACATGGTGGCAGGCGGCAACGATGCCGGCGCCATCCACTGCAGCAGAGGCGGTGTGCGCACCATCTCTGTTTCTCTGCCATGCCGGTATCTTCACGCTCCTGTAGCACTCATCAGTCAGGCGGATTATCACAACGCAGAAGCACTGATCTTATCTCTTGCAAATTCAATCGCTGGGAGTTCTGAACCATGATACGAATGATTACCGAAAATGATATTCCTTTCCTGAGAACCATGTGCAAAAAGGATCTGTTCGTCAGCCGCATTATTTCTCTTTACAATGCCTATGGCGAAACAGAAATCGGTCAGTTCTGGGTGCAGACAGATGAAGGCCGCCTCAACGCGGTATTCTGTCTGATGGACGGTGTACTGACCGTGAGTCACGTTTGTGACGGCAACATGGACGAGCTGGAAGGCTTTTTATATGCGGTAGATGCGTCTGTGATCGTATCTGACGCGTCCTTCGCTGTCCGCTTTTTCCCGGACAAAACAACAACAGGCCCAATCCTGTACTACGATAACAGCGAGATCCTGGAATGTGATTTCGCATTTGACCGCAACCCATCCTTAAAGGAGCTGTATTCCGTGATGCAGAGCTGCAAATCTGCAAGCTTTGTACCGCCGCCGTGGGAACCATTTTATCTGGATATGTCCCACCGCATCCGTCACGGCTGTGCGCTCTCCGTTGGTGTGCGCAATGAGTCCGGCGTACTGTGTGCCGGCGGCTTTACTGTCTCTCAGACAGACTACAACGCAATTCTGGGCGGCATCTGCACCCTGCCGAACGAGCGCCGCAAGGGCTACGGCAAAATGGTTGTGGCAGCGCTGCTTTCTCAGCTGCATCAGGATGACATTTATGTATTCCGCGGCGCTGACGAAAACCAGGAATTCTACGACATGATCGGCTTTACCGAATGTGGTACCTGGGCAGAGATCCGCAGATAAGTTACATAATCTGCCCCCTATCATCATTTTAAAAGGAGCAACTAGGTTTGATTCACCCTTATTTTCATATTGACGAACGCATCCGTCAGGCAGCAGATGTCGTGATGGAACAGCTCCAGCCAGTTCTGGCGGAGATCGACAAAACAACCGAGTACAATCAGCAGAAGATGATGGCTGCATTTAACGAAGCAGGCATCAGCGAAAGCCACTTTGTCGGTTCCACCGGCTACGGCTACGGCGACCGCGGCAGAGATGCCCTGGACCTTGTATACGCAAAGGCGCTTGGCGCAGAAGACGCGCTGGTACGCCATAACTTTGTCAGCGGCACTCATGCCCTGACTGTTGCCCTGTTCGGCGTTCTCCGCCCGGGCGATACTATGGTCAGCGTTACCGGTATTCCATACGATACACTCCGCGGCGTGCTGGGCATTACAGGCGACGGCAACGGCTCCCTGAAGGAGTTCGGCATCAACTATGAGCAGATCGACCTGAAGGAAGACGGCACACCGGACTACGAGGCAATGGAAGCAGGTATTCGCCCAGACGTGAAGATGGTATACATCCAGCGTTCCCGCGGCTACAGCCTCCGCCCTTCCCTGTTTGTGGAAGAGATCGAGAAGATCGCAGAGATCGCAAAGCGCAAGGCACCGAACTGCATCGTTATGGTAGATAACTGCTACGGCGAGTTTGTACAGCGCGACGAGCCAACTTCCCACGGCGCAGACCTGATGGCTGGTTCTCTCATCAAGAACCCAGGCGGCGGTATTGCACCAACAGGCGGCTACATTGCAGGCCGTGCAGACCTGGTAGAGAGCTGTTCTTACAGACTGACTACACCAGGTACCGGCCGCGAGATCGGCGCTACACTGGGCCAGAACAGAGAGCTGTTCATGGGTGCGTTCCATGCACCGCACGTAACAGGTGAAGCGCTGAAAACAGCAGCTTTCATCGCAGCACTGATGAACTACTTTGGCTTTGACGTAACGCCAAAGCCATCTGAGCCAAGAGCGGACATCATCCAGGCTGTGATGCTGGAGAAGGAAGATGCGCTGGTAGCATTCTGCCAGGGCATTCAGAAGGGCGCACCGGTTGACTCCTTCGTTGTACCGGAGCCATGGGATATGCCTGGCTATGACTGCCAGGTTATCATGGCAGCAGGCGCGTTTACACTGGGCGCTTCCATCGAGCTCTCTGCAGACGCACCGCTCCGCGAGCCTTACGCTGCATGGATGCAGGGCGGCCTCAACTTCCACAGCGGCAAACTGGGCGCTATGCTGGCTGCACAGTCTATGCTGGAAAAGGGCCTGCTGGGTTAACTTGACACAAATGCACCAATCGTCTATAATAAGATGGTGCATTTTTTATGCGGGTGTGGCGGAATTGGCAGACGCGCCAGATTTAGGTTCTGGTGGGCAACCGTGCAGGTTCAAGTCCTGTTACCCGTACCAAAATGGCAAGCAGTCATGCTTGCCATTTTTTATTTATAAAAAGGAGATGATATGCGTGTTTACGGAAGATCATCTAACAGAAAACCAGGTTATTGAAGGTGTTGAGAACTTTTTAAAGCATAAAGGACGAATATCTCAAAAACGTATCCTAAATAAATCAGACGCAGAAAAGAAAGAGCACGGCGTAGATTTACTTATAAAGCTGGAAAATGAAAAGAAACGTGGCAATTGGTATTTTATTGAAGCAAAAGGGAATCTGAAAGCAGACGGGACCAAAATGAAATCAACCTATCTAACTAATTTTCGTTGGGCTATATCCCAGATCATCCTCCGCATAAAGGTTGATTCCAGAAGAAATAATTACATCTATGGAATTGCCATGCCAAAATCTGATATTCAAAAGTGTATCAAACTGATTGAAGATAACTGGGCATTAAAGCATTTGAAAATTAGACTGTATGGTTCTTATATCAATAAAAACGGTGAATTATATGCTCAGGAATATTTGCCAAAAGATATTTATCAATAAACTTTGCAATCTTTTATCCATCTACTTTATTTATCAAAAATAGAACCTCTGAGAATCGCTTATCATTGCGATTTTCAGAGGTTTTTAGTTTTCATTCCTATTTTTATTTTCCTCTTTTCACCTCTGTTGATACGAAACCCCTGCCTTTTCTCCTATTGTATTTGTATGTTTTTATAAATTTTGCATAAAATAAGAACCGTTATTAATTCATTGTAACAAATGTCATTTTTTTGCTGAAAAACTATTGATTTCTGGCTGACATTACGGTATACTCTCATCAATGAAACATTTTAGTAATCATTCCTAAGTTTAAAGGCATCCAGCCAGAGGATTGCATCACAAAGTGTTTTATAGACTGGCATAAAAATCTCAAAGCCAGATATCAATTTAATTCGTACACTATAAATCGCAATAAAATTACATTCATTGGAGGTAGAAAAAATGAAGAACGAAAAAGTATGCCGCCCAGGCTTCAACAACTGTGAACAACCAAACAACAACGAAGTAAAAAGAGAAGTAAACGTAAGCAACCCAGACGTATGCCTCCCAGGTTTCAATAACTGCGGTGTTTCCGAAGCACCAAAGGCTGCACCTGCTGGTGGTAAAGACGGCGAGTGCCTGCCAGGTTTCAATGCATGCGCTCCGGCTTCTAACAAGGATGCTGCTGCAAACGATGAATTTGACAAGGAAATTCTGAACACAGATAAGACAGTTCTCCTGTACTTCTCCGCACCATGGTGCAAGTACTGCCAGGTACTGGCTCCTGTAATCGATGAGATCGCAGCAGAAAATGCAAACGATGTTGTCGTTGCAAAGATCGATATCGACGCACAGCCAAACACTGCAGAGAAGTTCCAGATCGCAGGCGTTCCAACAATGATCGTTGTGAAGGATCAGAAGATCGCTGATATTGCTGTTGGCGGCAGATCCAAGGAAGAAGTTCAGGCTCTGCTGGGTCTCAACAATGCAGTAGAAGCAGAAGCAGGCGAAGAAAACGTTTGCCTCCCTGGCTTCAATGGCTGTGAGCTGCCAAAGGTAAGAGAAGTGAAAACAACTGACGCAGATGTTTGCCTGCCAGGTTTCAACTCCTGCGGCGTAACAGAGTCTGCAGAAGGTTCTGATGCAGCATGCGGCGCATGCAAGCCAGGCTTCAACTCCTGCAATTAAAATTCCATCTGATACAGAAATACCCGTAATATAATAAAACCTCCGAAAATCGCAGTAAACGCGGTTCTCGGAGGTTTTTATTTTCGTTGATAATAAATTATATTTCTTCATAAAAAACAGCCCACCCATGACGCTGCTGCGTACATGGATGGGCTGCTATTCATATCCGTGAAAACAGATTATCTTCGTGCCTTGCGGCGGAATACGATGATCAGAACGATCAGTGCTGCTGCCAGTACGGCGCTGCCGCCCATAATGCCAACGTAGAGCATTGGGTTGGAAGTATCGCCGGTCTGTGTGCCGCCATCTTCACTCTGTCCAGGCTCTTCTTCTGGTGTGCTGGAAGAAGGCTCCTCTTCAATTGGGAACTCCTCTACCTTGAACTGCCAGTCAAGATAACCGATTTCAAAAGCGTATGTATTGTCCATTTCAATCGGCACATTCAGTGTTACGTTCAGTGTAACCTCTGCACCGGATTGGAATGTACCGAGCAGTACCCAGTCTGTCAGCTGTGCTGTCTGGTCTGCCGGTGCGTTGAACAGTTCGGATGTACCGTCCTGTTCAACAGTCAGTGTCATCTGAGACAGGAAGTCTTCGCTTCCTTCATGTGCACCAAGAGAACGCATGTAGATTTTTACTTCTACGTCTCTGCTTGCATCATTCTTTACAACGATCTGCTCTGTCAGCTTGTCGCCAGGCATAACGCCCTTGAAGTTGGTGAACAGGTCGGTTGGAGAATATTCGCTGCCCGGTTCAAAAATGAACTCTCGCGCGTCGCCGTCATAAGTAACGGTGCCGTCCTCTGCTGCAAAAGCTGTAGTGCTGAATACCACCGCCATGACCATTACCATCAGCAGCGCGGAGATTGCTTTCAATGTCTTCTTCATTTACTTCAACCTCCTTAACCCGCTGTAGATGTAACAGGCTGTCCTGTCAGATTGCCACTGGTATCATCTACTTCAATACCCCAAGCATTCTCTACTGCTTCAGCCGGTGTTGCCTGAATTGCATTCGCAATAATTTCTACAGAAAGGAAGCAATTCTCTGGTGCTTTTTCTGCAACAGGCTTACACTCCTTGATAAGCACGGCTGTAATATTATCATCCGTAGTGGTTGCATCATTATCCGGAGGGGATACAGCCTTTGTGTAATAGTAGAAGCCGTCGTTACCCTTTACCCAACCGGAATTAGAATCAAACCAAGTAATTGTATAATCTTCAGCCTTTGCCGGGATCATTTCACGAGTTGTGTTATTCTCCCACGTGATAACAACAGCTGCGCGGATGTAAACCGGAATATCGCCTTTATTTTTTACAGTAACATTAGATTTTGTTTCACCGTCAAAACCTTCTGGAATCTCAATCACCGTATTGGTTGGGGAGAATGTATTCACTACCGGAGCGGTTGCTGTTGTTAAGTATGCGATAGTACCTGTTGTTGCTACTGTACAAGCCGCCAACAGGGAGACAAGCACGATTGCTAATTTCTTTTTGCTTTTACGCTTTGGCGGTTCTTCTCTGAATCGCTTGCCGCCGCCATCGCTATATCTTTTTGCAGCCATATCGCTTGCCTCCTCTCTTAGTTAGTTTTGCCTGTAAAGTTATTATCTGCTACTGCATTGTAGTCGAGCCACTGGTTGTTGTCCTTTTCATTGGTAAAGATAATTTCCTCACCATCTGCATCAACTTTTACTGCACCATTTGTTACACTGGTGCTATCTGGTTTAGTAACTGTTGTATTTGTATATCTCCAGTTCCAGTCAGTTTCTGTTACGGTGTAATCGCCCAGAGGGAGATCAGTGAGTTTAACAGAACCAGCACCGGTAATTGTAACCATCATGTCGATACCAGCTGTATCTGTGCCCTCGGTACCCTTTACACGGAAAACAAACTTATCTTCTGTACCAATCGTTGTACCGTTAGCAGCTGCCTTTGTAATGGTCAGGCTGCCGGTACCCTTTTGGTACTCGTTGGTACAGGTAACTTCTGCATTAGAATTACCATTACCTAAAGTTACTACAGCTGTGTCAGCATAAAGAACATCGCTATTATTAATTGTTACGTTTGTTGCAGTGTTTGCTTTACTGAACTGTGTATCAATCAGATTGTATCCTTCAATAGCATCATCATTAGCGATCTCTGTATGAGTATTATTTACAGCAGAAATTTCTCTGATAGTATAAGTTCCATCTCCCGGTGTAAACGATTCTCCATCCGGTGTTTGATTAAACTCACTGCGAACCTGAATAGTATTACCAGATGCAGACACTACAGTTGCTGTCGCTTTAGCAACAAGATTTGATGTTGTATTATTTCCTTCATAAAGGTTAAAGGTAGCAGCATAGTTGCTGATCAGATCTTCTTTCTGATCCGATGTCATTTTATCCCAACCAGGAATTTCAACAACCTTGTTAACAACAATTGCATTATCTTTCAGGTAAACTTTCAGTACGATTGGATAACCTGTATCACCGGAATTACCCTCGTAACTTGTAATGTGGAGACCACCGTTTTGACCCTCGATCTTTCCGGCATATGGGTTACCGTTTACAGTTACATCTGTGATAATTGCGCCTTGGTAGGCAGCCTTAACATCATCCAGTTTGTCAAGTTGTACATTTGTGTGTACCGCTGCACTGCCTGTTTCTGTATAGGTATCCTTGCGAACATATTCGCCATTTTCATAATGGTAATATTCTACTTTATAGAACATCTTTTCACTGGCCTGTACGTGGTCAATCAGGTTACCAAGCACTTGATCACTGCCTGTAGAAGGGTCTGATGCAAAGA
Source organism: Acutalibacteraceae bacterium (assembly GCA_045638545.1). Classification (GTDB taxonomy): domain Bacteria; phylum Bacillota; class Clostridia; order Oscillospirales; family Acutalibacteraceae; genus UMGS1071. Next base: position 20,679 of record JAZUBL010000067.1, read on the forward strand.
AAAATCTTGTCAGATACTGATCTTCAGGAACAATATAACTTCCGGAAATCTTTTCCCAGTCACTCTTTTGACCATTTTCTTTGTCTGCTACATGTCTCCAAATTACATATTCTGTTCCCTTATGTGTGAATTTTCGACCTGTACCGGACGATGGGATATTAGTTAATGCACCTGCTTTTGCAGCGTCCTCCAACATTTTCTCAATGTCTTCTTCATCTACAACTTGTTGTGCACTTTCTGTTGCCGCAAGAACTACATACAATGTATTATTAGCGTTATTTCGATTACGACCAGCGTGATTAAATTGCCATGTTAAAGTTGCACCCGGTGTGGTCAGCATGTCCTGATAAAGTGCACCAAACTCTTCTGCGTTTACTTCTGCAAACTGCTTACCATCAGCAGGAGGAAGATTAATCTGATAACCAGAACTATACCGTTTACCGTTGATGGTAATCTCAACGTCCTGTGTCAGTTTTTGACCAGTACCTGGTGCTGTTGTCTGCCAATATAAACCAGGTGTACCGTTTGGCAGGGATACGTAGTCGATAGTTGTACTATTAGCATAATACGGAGTTTCGAAAGATGGATTCAAAAGCTCACTACCGTAAGTTACAGTATAGCTATCTTCACCAAGCTTATTTCCAGCTTTATCTGTCACTACAACAGTGTAAACAACCGGGGTGCTTGTTCCATTTGCTGTATTTACCAAACCACCTTTATCAATAGAGATATTAACTCTTCGATTATTATCGCTTAAAGATGGACCGCATGGCACATTTCCATCGCCTCCGGCAGGGTTGCGTGTCCATGTATAAACCAAGTCTTCTGCTTTATATCCATCTGGTACCGTAGCCACAAGGCAGCCTGTTTCCGGCACTTTGTTTTCAATGCGAACAGTCTGTGTTTCAGACAGTTCTTTCTCATTTACTCGAATCATAAAGGTCGTTGTGCTGGTATTATTGCCATCTCGATATTTCAATGTTAACTGTACTGGCTCATCTGCAGGTGTTGCACTCAATGCTGTAACCTTAATCCAAGGAGCATAGTGTTCCAATGCCTCACCAATATCAGTTCTTTCAATTACCTCAAAAGTAATTGCACCATGGTCATTTACAATATCCCACGAGCAAATGCGATCAACAATTTCTGTCGTTGGATTCCACCAATTCCCGCCTTCTTCTTCGCCAACATAATCATCTGCATAGAAATATTTTGTCTGGCCAACTTCCATGGTGTATGTATCACCATCAAAGTCAACATACTGTGCATTATTCTCAGTTGTCGGTCTGCTGCCTGTTTCAGGCGGTGTTGTCAATACAAAAACAGAGAACTCATCTACTGTGAATGTAATACGGCCATTTACTACTACGTGCTCCATGCCGCCAAGGGTGTCCAGCTCATTGCCGTGCTTGTGGTATACGTACACAAGGGTGCCATCTGGCAAGTCTGTCTCAACAGATACCAGCACAGGCTTGTCAATTTGCGCTTTTGGCTGCCATGGTACCATGACAAACTCGTCATTTACATATGTCAGGCCCAGGTCAAAAACAAAGTCTGCGTCATTATAACCGTAGTTGGATGTGGCTTCTTTCAGAACCATCTGCAGATTATTATTGTTGATATACGCTTCATCAACATCAGCGTAAACATAGACTTTTCTGCCGTTCAGTTCACCCATAAAAGTGTAGTCATCACCTAAAAGCTCAATATCACTTTCCTTTACATAACGG
>JAZUBL010000068.1:0-1576 GCA_045638545.1 Acutalibacteraceae bacterium
ATTTCGTCGGTGCGGACGGTATGTCCCTCCGGGATCAGCTGATCAGCGATCAGTTGCACCAGCAGGATGTACAGGAGTGGGAGGACAGTCTGCTGCAGCAATATACTGTTGAGAAAAAGACCATTGATCAGATCGATAAGAATATAATCTCGCTGGATAGGGGATTATGAATAAGAAAAAGCGTGTTGCAGCAATTACTGCAACACGCTTTTAGTTTAATGTAAGTTTCCGGCAGGCGGCGGCCAGGGCAGAGAGGGTGTTGCAGCTGATCATTTGGCAGAGCGCAGCCATGGTGCGTACAGAGGAAATATATTGCCATTTGCCCTCCGGGATGGGATTGAGCCATAAGATACGTCCTGCCTGCTGTTTGGCCCGTAGGAGGGCTTGCACTGCCCGTGGCTGATCGATGGTCTTTGTATCGGAGAGGATCAGTAAGGTGGTGGCCGGACCTAAAATGGGCGGCTTATGGTCACAGAGCGTCTCTAGAGCAGAACCTAAGTCTGTACCCCGTCCGTAGACACCGCTTCCTCGGACGTAAGTGCGGAAGGAGTCCATATTCTGCAGGCTGAAGGCATCGGCTTCGTATACATCCTCAGAAAACAGGAATGTACGGGAGCTGTCGGAGACCTGCCCCAGAGATTGGATAAAACGTTGTGCAAATTCCGAAAACTGAACCATGGAACCGGACACATCGCAGAGCATTATAAGCTGCTTTTTCCGGGCATGACGCCGCTTATACCGCAGACGGTACGGGTGACCGCCGGTTTCCAGACTTTTACGGATGGTACGCCGGAAATCCAGTACAGTACTTCTGCCCTGGTGGTGCTTGCGCTTAGTCAGTTCACCTGCGATCTGCCGGGAAACGGTCTGAATAATGGAAATAGCTTTGGGAATCTCTGTGTCTTTAAACTGGGAGATATCACGATACAGCAGACCGATATCAGGATCCAGTGCCTTCACGTCGATGCCTGCATCCTCTTCCAAGAGTTGCTGTTCCAAAATGGCTTTTGCGAAAACAGAGTGGATGAAGTTGGCGTACAGTTCGGGGTTGCGTTCTACGTTGTCCCTGTATTTTTCGGTTAAGTCTTTTAATTTTTTTCGTGTTTTGTCCGGCAGGCGTGTATAGGCTTCCCGCTGATCGTCGGTCAGATCCATAGGCTGTCCGTTAAATAGCAGTTCCTGCTGTGCCTCCTGCTGACGCTGCATCAGCTCCTGTTCTAGTCGGGCCTGTTCTTTGGCTTGTGCGCGCATGGCTTCTTCGGAAATAAAGAAGCCGTCAAAGACCTTGTCAAAGGCCAGTTGATCTTCTCTGGATTTGGCAAAGATGGTTCGCAGGGCGGTTTTGACCTGTCCCCGGTCCTCGAAGCCAAGCTGTGTTAAAAGCTTACTGGCATCGGCTGTTTCCTGCGGACCGACCACCAGACCCTCCAGACGGAGCATTCTTGAAAAAGCAGACAGCTTTTCCAGAATGACATCAGGGTCATTCATGGCAGTGTCCTCCGCAGCTGCAGTTGTGATTGTGGGGTTGCTCATCATTGAGGACAGACAAATCCTCATTGTTTTTCAGTACAAAGCC
>JAZUBL010000069.1:0-26468 GCA_045638545.1 Acutalibacteraceae bacterium
AGAAAACATGCGTATGCGTGACCACGGTCAGGAAGAACTGTCCTTCTACTCCAAGGCAACAACAGACATCGAGTTCCTGTTCCCATTCGGCTGGGGCGAACTCTGGGGCATTGCAGACAGAACTGACTATGACCTGAAGCAGCACATCGAGCACTCCGGCAAGGGTCTGGATTACTTCGATCCTGAAACAAACGAGCGCTACATCCCATATGTTGTTGAGCCATCCCTGGGTGCTGACCGTGTAGCTCTGGCATTCCTCTGCGACGCTTACGACGAAGAGAAAATCGACGAGAAGGATACACGTATCGTTCTCCGTCTCCACCCTGCTCTGGCTCCTTACAAGGCAGCAATCCTCCCACTCTCCAAGAAGCTGGGCGAGCAGGCAAAGGAACTCTTTGGTCAGCTGGCTAAGGACTTCATGATCGACTATGACGACGCTGGCTCCATCGGTAAGCGTTACCGCCGTCAGGACGAGATCGGTACACCATTCTGCATCACATACGACTTCGAAAGCCTCGAGGACGGCTGCGTAACAGTTCGTGACCGTGACACAATGGCACAGGAGCGCGTTGCAATCGCAGATCTCAACGATTACATTGCAAAGAAAATCGCATTCTAATTTCATAAAATCCTTGTAATGAAACGCTGTCGGTCTGCAAAAGATCGGCAGCGTTTTGCTTTGAAGGGAAAGATGATTATGAAAATGGATATTACTTTTGAAGAATACTTCGCAGAACAATCAAAACGATATTCTGATGAAATCCCAACATGGGGATTTCACGATGCTTCCATCATTTATGCCGAGGAATTAGAATTTGCATATGACTACACGAAGCCCAATCCGATTCGTAACTGTCTGAATCTTTATATGGACTGCCGTGGGTGCCAAAGTGGAAACACAGACGTTATTTCCTTCTACAATTATCAAATTAAAAGCGGAGGTATTCCTCCGACAGGCAGTTGGTGGAAACAGGAATATTATGATGAAATTCTGGAGAACAAAAAATATCTAATTGGCATTGTTTGCTTCAACTGTACAACAGAAATTATTTATCAGGATGAAAGTTCTTATCTTTTTAAAGGAGAGCGACCCGGAAATCGTGACTCGGTTGGGATTCCGCCAATTGAACCTCCTGCAATAAATTTCGACTCCAGTACTATACCTGAATGGAACAGTTATTCCGGCATGGAAATTATCGATACAAAAGAGATAGAATATATTCATGACGAGAATGATAGAAACGCTCTGCGAGGATGTCTGGAAATTCGTTTAAAGGAAAACAGTTCTGAAAAAATTCTGTCATTTTACAATTATGGTGTTCGCTATGGAATGCTTCCACCAATGCATAGTATTTGGAAAGCAGATCAATTTGAACTATTCAGAAAGAAAAGCAAGCGTGGTGAAAAATACCATCTGCATTTAGATTTTATTTTACCGAACGGAAACGAACATTATTTAGATATTTTATTTGAACATTTTGAGATCACAGAACCTGAACAGGAGTTATATTAACATGAAAGTTTTGTTAGTAAACGGCAGCCCGCGCAGAAACGGCGCTACCAATGAAGTTATGACCGTTGCCGCTGCAGCTCTTAACGAGTGCGGTATTGAAACAGAAATCTACCAGATCGGCGCAAAGCCAATCGGCGGCTGTATGGCCTGCTATCAGTGCAAAGAAAAAGGCAAATGCGTGATCGACGACTGCGTCAATGAATTTGTGCAGAAGGCAAAGGAAGCTGACGGTTTTATTTTTGGCTCTCCTGTCTACTATGCAGCGCTGGCTGGTAATCTTACTTCCTTCCTGGACCGCGTATTTTACTCTGCAGCCATGAGCGGCAACGGCGATGCTTTTCGCTTTAAGCCTGCAGCCGGTCTGCTTACAGCACGCAGAGGCGGCATGACCACTTCCTATGACCAGTTCAACAAATACTTCGGTATCAGCCAGATGCCGATCATCTCTACCCGTTACTGGAATATGATCCACAGCAGCGGCACCGCAGAGAGTATTTATCAGGACGAAGAAGGCGTGCAATCCGCGCAAATGCTGGCAAAGAACATGGCTTACTACCTGAAATGCATCGAGCTTGGCAAAGAGCACGGCATCCTCCCACCGGAGCAGGAACCAACCACTATGACAAACTTTATCCGATAAACAAAAACACCGACAGGAATCGCCCTGCCGGTGTTTTTCTTTTTCACAATTTTCTTTTATTTCCCTATGCTGCAAGTGCTGCACCAAGTGCCTTGCACTGCTCCAGCTCTCCTGCATTTGGTCTGCCGCTGCAGATAACGTAGTCATGTGCCATTACAGCACCTTTTTCTCTGCATCGGTCATCCCAGTCACGCATCCATTCACCGTTGCCCCAGCCGTAGGAACCAAACAGCGCCACATTCTTGCCTTCCAGCGCGTGTTCGCAGCCTGCAAACATCGGTTCAAATTCAAAAGTCTCCAGCACTTCTGCGCCCATAGAAGGACATCCAAAAGCAACTGCGTCATACTCTGCCAGATTTGCCGCAGAAAACTCTCTCGGCTTCATAACGGCAACTTCTGCACCTGCTGCTTTTGCGCCGGCAGATACTGCATCCGCCATTGCCGCTGTGTTGCCTGTACCGCTCCAATATACAACTGCTACTTTATGTTTCATGGGAAGTTTCCCCCTTTTCCTTTTATTTCTGTTTCTATTAAAACTATGCCGCTACTGTCAGCCGCATAATCGGTCTTCCGTCCGAAAACAGCTTGCTGTAAACTGTCTTACATTTTTTGTATTTTGCAAACATTTTCTGTGCATCGCACACACCTGCGTAAACTTTCCAGCATCCCACACAATGATAGTTGCAGCCTTCATTTTCGATAAATCCAACTACGTCGTGGAGAGGATAACCAAGAAAAATACCAATTTCATGTGGAAAATCTTCCTGAGACAGGATCCGCTTCCGCAGGTGGTAAATACATTCCTTCACATCTGTGGAAGGGTAGCCTTCCTGCTTGAAAAACTCTGCCACACCCGGCTTTGCCCAGTCTTCTTTCAGTTTCTGCGCACGATATACATAAATCAGTGCATTCTGGCCTGTGTAGCGCAGCATGGTGAGGGATACGCCTTTTTTACTGAACTGACGGCGATATTGTGCAAACATCTGTACAAACGCAGTCGGATCGGTAAACGCAAAGTTCATCAGGTTCGCACTTTTCAGTCCTGCCAGAACAGGAGAACAGTGATCAATCAGACACCGTTCAAAACGCAGTGCATCCGTTGTTTTCTGTACTGTTGTCAATTGCATCTTTCTCGCCTCCATTTGCCTAGTTAGCCTATACTAACCAAGTGATAAAACAAAAGAGTTATCGATATCTAACCTCAGTTAGATATAACTAACTCATTGCAGTAATAGTATCATATCCTACAAAGTTTGTCAACATTAATTTTTCAGAATTTTACAGCTGCAAACAAAAAGAAAAAGGACACTGCAGCACAAACTGCAATGTCCTTTTTTATAACCGTATAATTACTTACGGATACCGAGTCTAGCAATGATGGAACGGTAACGCTCAATGTCAACCTTCATCAGGTAGTTGAGGAGGCTTCTTCTCTGGCCAACCATCTTCAGCAGACCACGACGGGAGTGGTGGTCCTTCTTGTTAACCTTCAGGTGCTCAGTGAGATCGGAAATTCTCTTGGAGAGAATAGCGATCTGTACTTCTGGGGAACCTGTGTCGCCTTCGTGTGTAGCGTACTCCTTAATGATCTCTGCCTTTACGTCTTTCATCAGCATAATTCAAACACCTCTTTAAAATATTCGCCGCCAATCTCAGAGCAAGGTCCGGTGTGTCCCATTTTGGGCATATGCCAGGCTCCGTGGAAGGGGCGTTACCAATGCATTATAGCATAGAAACGCACCGTTGTAAATAGGGAATTCTGCTTTTGCGGCGAGAAATTTCTTCCAGAATACAGGCGGTATTTTTCTCCGCTTAAAATCATATAAGTTAAATATTCGTAAAATAAACTACCCGAAAATTTGTATAAATTTCAGCATACAAGCAGGATTTTCATGTGATGAATGCACAATTGTTTGCTGTGTTTGTGCAATTTACCCCTTTTTTTTTGGAAATATCTGTGCTACAATTAGTATCAAGAGTTTTCGTGCGGACATTGACTAACTTTGAAAGCGTGAATTATAATGTTTGATTTCGATTTTGAGTTCCATTTCGACCTCGAGCATTTCCAAGCGGACACCCAGGCACTGGCCCCTTCGGCCATGCCGCAGAACAAAAAACGAACGCGGCTGATCCTGAGTATTCTGATCAACCTGGCGGTCATTTCGTTCCTGCTGGGCTTTATCTTCCTTTATACCTCGGTATTCGGGATGAAGAACGCCTGCGGCGCCATCAGTATTGCAACTTCGATCCTCATGTTCACCAAACTGGATATGGGTATCAAAACGAGCCATGCGCCGTTTCTGATCATACTGATGTTCCTCTTTACGGCATTCTCGTCCCACTGCGGTATGTGGAACCCCTTCCTTGGAATTGCAGTTAATTTTATTTCCATATTCTTAATAGTAACTTTCTCCTGTCAGGCTGTTACAACGAAAGTCTATCTGCCATTCATTGTGTGCTACATTTTCAATCAGGGCAACCCTGTGGAAGGCAACGACTTCTTCAAACGTATCATCGGTCTGCTGGTTGGCGGTATCCTTGTAAGTATCGTGTATGTCATTGTACATCACAAGAAAAAACACCGCCGCGGCTTCCTTTCCCTGATCAAGGAGATCCACCCGACTTCCCTGCGTACTCGCTTTGCACTGCGTCTGGCTTTTGCTCTGACACTGGGTATGTTTATCGGCGATATGTTCGGTCTCGTTCGAACTGCATGGATCGGCATGACCATCAACTCTCTGATCCTGCCGTTTATCCATGAAACAAAGCCGAGATTCCCATGGCGTATTGCTGCGCAGGGCAGCGGTGCCATCGTCTTCGGCGTACTGTTCTGCCTGCTGCTGCCGCGTGAGTTCCATATCATAGGTATCTTCCTGACAAGTTACCTGTATATGTTCTTCACCAATTACCACGCACAGCAGATCTTCGTCAGCATCAACGCCCTCATCGGCGCCTACGCCATCGGCCCATGGTACGAAGTCATCGGTATGCGTATTGTCCTTGTTCTGGTTGGCGCAGCTATTGTCGTACTAACCAACGTCATCGCGCTGTATGTCAAGCCAATCGACCGGGTAAAGCATTACTTTGAAAAACGCCGCCTGCAGAATGCGGTACATAACAGCAGCCAGTTTCCGGAACATCATGATACACATAGCCGGAAATAAGCGTATAAAAAAACCGGATGCAAATGCATCCGGTTTTTGTTTTGTCTATTTCTGATAATACAGCTGTTCCGCTGTGTCTTTATCTTTCAGAATCTGCTCGCGCAGTGCTTCGATGGATTCAAATTTTCGCTCCTCTCGCAGGAAGTGCAGCAGTGATACGCTGACTGTTTTATCGTACAGGTCACCGGAAAAATTCTGGATCCATGTTTCTGCAGAAGGTCTTGTTTCGCCGCCTACAGTAGGCTTTAAGCCGATATTGGTCACGCTGCAGTATGCAATGCCGTCGATCACTGTTTCGGAGCTGTAGGCGCCTTTCTTTGGCACAACAAACTCAGCAGGCAGCGCCTGATTGATCGTCGGAACACCAATGGTGCGCCCCAGCTTTCTGCCGTGAACAACAGGAAAGGCAAAGGAAAATGGTCTGCCAAGCAGCTCATTCGCCTCGTCGATCTTTCCTTCCTGCAGGCATCTGCGAATCCGCGTCGAGCTGATCGGCTCCCCCTGCAGCTGCATTTTATCGCAGACGACAGTTTCCATGTTCAGTTCCGCACTGAGCTGGTGAAGCAGCTCCACATTGCCGCGGCCGCCTTTGCCGAAACGAAAGTCAAAACCGCAGCAAACTTTCTTTGCACCGCAGTACTGCTTCAGCACGTCTGCTGCAAAGACTTCTGCTTCGATGTCCCGCACTTTGGAAAACTGCAGTAAAAATACCAGTTCAATGCCCATTTCCTCAAACACACGGAGTTTTTCCGCTGTTGTCATCAGGCGGGGCATATTTTTGCCGCAACCACCTTCGCTGACATCAAACGTAAACACCGCCGGCCTCAGCCCTGCTTTTTTTCCTTCCAATACTGTTTCCAGTATCTTTCGGTGTGCAAGGTGAACGCCGTCAAAGCAGCCGATCGCAACATAAGTTGATGCCGGAGGCTGCGCAGATTCGTTTAAGTCTCTAATCACCAACATGCGTTTTATTCTCCGTAAAACAGGCGCAGAATCTTCAGCTCATTGTTCTTGCTGCTGACCTGACCCAGACCGAGGAACTCCTCTTCCTGAGAAATTACGCGGTAGGTTCTGCCGTCGATCCACTCAGATGCCGGAATCTTTGTACGCTCCAGGCTCAGAGCTCCGCCGTTGCAGAAGCGTGTTTTCTGTGCATCGGTAATGGTTACCTTTGGCTCTTCTGCAAATACAGCTTCAATCGGCAGCAGGTGATCCTGCATGGAGCCGCCTTTTTCCACGATTTCTCTTGCCTGATCCAGTGTTAAGGAACACTGCAGAGAGAAACCGCAGGCAACGGTTCTGCGCAGGCCGGTCATAACGCCAAGGCTGCCCAGTGCCTGACCGATATCAGAGCAGAGGGTGCGCACATAAGTACCCTTTGAACACATGATCAGCAGACGGCCTTCCTGTGTTTCTTCGTTGAACTCCAGAAGGTCACACTGGTAAATGGTAACAGGGCGCTTCTCGCGCTCAATCTCAATGCCCTGACGAGCCAGAGAATAAAGACGCTTGCCATCTACCTGCACAGCAGAATACATTGGCGGAAGCTGCATGATCTCACCGCGGAACTGTGGGAGCACTGCTTCGATTTCTTCCTTTGTTACACGGTGATGTGTCTCAGACACAACAGAACCGGTGATGTCCTGGGTATCTGTGGAGAGACCCAGTTTAAAAGATGCCTCGTATTCCTTATCTGTATCATCAATAAAAGGCGCGCACCGTGTTGCTCTTCCCACAAGGATCGGCAGAACACCAGTTGCCATTGGATCCAATGTGCCGGTGTGGCCAATCTTCTTTTCTCCGCAAAGCTTGCGCATCACTGCTACTACATCAAAGGACGTATAAGACTTTGGCTTGTCAATTACCAGAATACCATCCACGATATCGCTCCTTTCTGAAATCCGTTTCCTAAATCTGATTGTTTTGGAAATATCTGCCTACTGCATCCACCAGCTTTGTTTTCACAACATCCAGCGGATCATCGAACATACAGCCTGCAGCGCCGGCATGACCGCCGCCGCCGAACTCTGCACAGATCACAGAGCTGTCTACCGGCGGCTGGCTGCGCATGGAAATTTTATATCCGCCGGTCTTTTTCTCACGGATTGTAATGCCAACCAGTGCGCCGTCGATCTGACGCGGAATGGAGTTGATTCCCTCTACGTCTTCACCGGAAGCACCAGCCTGCTTCATCATATCGCGTGTGATCACCATGGTCACACAGCGGCCATCAAAATGATAGTCCACTGTTTCCAGCGCCAGCTTCTGCAGCTCCAGACGGGGACGGCTGATAGTGTCAAACATCCAGCGGTTAATATCTGCTGCCGGCGCGCCTGCTTCCACCATGTCCGCTGCAATACGGTAAGAACGCGGTGTGGTGTTCATGTACTTAAAGCAGCCGGTATCGGTAGAGATTGTAGTGTAAATACAGGACGCAATCTGCGGTGTGATGGTGGAACCTATCTCCTTCAGCAGTGCGTAGATAATCTCACCGGTTGCGGCAGAGTCTGCTTCACGGAGGGTCACCTTTGCAAAATCTGTGCTCATCTTATGATGGTCAATGCAGAGGTCGATCCGCTCAGCCAGCGGTGCCAGCATATCACCGATCAGCGGTGTATCGGCAATGTCCACTGTAATCAGGAACTTGCCTTCTGCCGCTGCAATCGGGTCTTCTTTCTTTTTGAGCCATTCCTGCGCTGTGCCCTCAAACAGGTAGTGGTATTTCTGCGGAATCAGATCGTTGCAGAGAAAATCCACAGTTTTGCCTTTTTCCTGCAAAGCAAGGCCAAGGGCTACGGCAGAACCAAGTGTGTCGCCGTCCGGCGCACGGTGGCTGATGATCACGAAATTATCCTGCTCCATAAGCAGAGCAGCGATTTTATTCAGCGTCATCTTCAACCTCAACTTCATCCTCGTCTCCTCTGATGTGCAGGTCGTTGAGGATTCTGTTAATGTTTGCGCTGTATTCAATGGAGTCAGATGCTTCAAAGTGCATCTGCGGTACGTGGCGCAGCTTTAATCTGCGGCCTAACTCACTGCGAATAAAACCAGCTGCGGATTTCAGGCCGACACAGGCTTCCTTGCACTTATCCATACCCAGCATAGAGCTGACAAATACAGTGCAGTGTGACAGGTCATTTGTCACGTTAACACGCACAATGCTGAGCAAGCCCTGCTGTGCGCGCGGATCCTTAATTTCGCGAAAAATCGCAGTCAACTCACGATGCACATCTTCTGTGATGCGTTCCATTCTATGTCCCGCCATAAAAATCCTCCTCTTTCTATCTGAATCGTCTTAATCTTTATAATTAGTCTTCCTTGTACTCTTCCATAATGTAGGATTCGAATACGTCACCAACGCGAACGTCGCTGAACTTCTCCAGGAATACGCCGCACTCGTAGCCTTCTGCTACTTCCTTCACGTCATCCTTAAAGCGGCGGAGGGATGCGATCTTATCGTCAGCGATGATGATACCGTCACGAACGATACGAACCAGGGAGTTACGAACGATCTTGCCGTGTGTAACGTAGGAACCCATAACCATACCAACGTTTGTAATCTTGTAAACTTCACGGCACTCAGCCTTACCGTAAGATACTTCACGGAACTTCGGTGCCAGCATACCCTTCATCGCTGCCTCGATATCTTCGATGCAGTCGTAGATTACGCGGTACAGGTGGATCTGGATATCGTCACGCTTTGCAGTTTCTTCTGCAACAGCGTCTGGACGAACGTTAAAGCCAACGATCAGTGCGTTGGAAGCTGTTGCCAGCATAACGTCTGTTTCGTTAACTGCACCAACACCACCGTGGATAACAGATACACGAACCTCGTCGTTTGTCAGCTTCTCCAGGGACTGCTTCACAGCCTCAAATGTACCCTGTACGTCTGCCTTAACGATCAGCTGCAGTTCCTTCATCTGGCCCTGCTGCATCTGGTCAAACAGGTTATCCAGAGTAACCTTTGTCTGAGCATTGAAGCGCTCTTCCTTCTCCTGAGTCTTACGCTGCTCAACCAGCTCTCTTGCCAGACGCTCATCGGATACAGCGTTGAAGATATCGCCGCCTACTGGAACGTCATCAAGACCTGTGATCTCAACTGGAACGGATGGACCAGCTTCCTTAACCTTCTGGCCTCTGTGGTCTGTCATTGCACGAACACGGCCAACAGTTGTACCAGCAACAATGATATCGCCAACACGGAGTGTACCGTTCTGTACCAGCATAGTTGCAACAGGACCTCTGCCCTTATCGAGTCTTGCTTCAACAACAGTACCCTTTGCAGCTCTGTCTGGGTTTGCCTTCAGTTCCATCATATCTGCAACCAGGCATACCATTTCCAGAAGATCGTCAATACCATGACCCATCTTTGCGGAAACAGGGATGATTGGTGTATCGCCGCCCCACTCTTCCGGTACAAGGCCGTGCTGTGTCAGCTGCTCCTTAACGCGGTCTGGGTTTGCAGTTGGCTTATCCATCTTGTTGATTGCAACGATGATGGACAGGTTTGCTGCCTTTGCGTGGTTGATTGCTTCGATTGTCTGCGGCATGATGCAGTCGTCAGCAGCAATAACAATGATCGCAACGTCTGTTACCTGTGCACCTCTTGCACGCATTGCTGTAAACGCTGCGTGACCTGGTGTATCCAGGAAAGTGATCTCTCTGTCGCCAACCGGTACACGGTAAGCACCGATGTGCTGTGTGATACCGCCAGCTTCTGTAGCTGTAACGTGCGCGCTGCGGATGCTGTCCAGCAGGGAAGTTTTACCGTGGTCAACGTGACCCATAACTACAACAACAGGTGCACGTGGAATCAGGTTGTCATCGTGGTCTTCACTGTCGTCGATGATTCTCTCTTCGATTGTTACAACAACTTCCTTCTCAACCTTTGCGTGGAACTCCATTGCGATCAGTGTTGCTGTATCGAAGTCGATCACGTCGTTCACTGTTGCCATAACGCCCATCATCATCAGCTTCTTGATAACTTCAGATGCAGTTGCCTTCAGGCGCAGTGCGAATTCACCTACTGTGATTTCGTCCGGAACCTGGATTGTCATCTGCTTCTTCTGGCGCTCCATCTGAATTCTCTTGAGTCTTTCTGCTTCAGTTTCACGCTTTGCGTTCTTTGGCTTGTTGCGGTACTGGCTGCTCTTCTGTGTCAGCTTCTGCTTCTGCATTACCTTGTCAGTACTGATCTTCTCGTTTGCAAGACGGTCGTACTTCTCGTTGTAACGGTCAATATTTACGTTAGAAGCTCTTGTATCAACAATTCTGCCCTCGTGGCGCTTTACCGGTGCATCGTTTGCTGGCTGCTGTGGAGCTGCCTTTGCTGCCGGCTGCTGTGCCTTCTGGTTCTTCTGCTGCTTGCCGCCTGCTGCCTTGCCGTCCTTGTCTGCAGGCTTGCTGTTCTTTGCAGCTGGCTTTTCCTCTGCCTTGTTGTCGTTCAGCAGTGCAAAGTATGCGTCAAAGTTTGCAACGCTCTTTGCCTTTGTTGCACGATCAAAAATGAGATCCATCTCTTCCTCTGTTAAAGCACTGGTTGCCTTCTTTGGCTCACCGCCCAGTTCGTTGAGCATGGAAATTACTTCTTTATTTTCTAAGTGCAATGCTTTTGCAACTTCATTCAGCTTAATCTTCTTCGTAGCCATCATGCTTCCTCCTTCATCTCCGCCTGTGCAGCGGTTTTTCTCATATCGTCACATAATTGTTCTATCTTTTTCGCAAAGCCGGCATCATTTACGGAGACAATTCCCACACGCTTGCCAATGGAGAATCCGATTTCGTCCATGGAAATTTCCGTCTGGATCAGTCGTACACCGCCTGCTTCTGCCGCTGCTGCAACACCCTTCAAAGTTCGCGGAGAAAGATCCGCTGCTGCCAGCAATACTTTTGCTTCTTTTTTCTGAATCGATTCAATAACCGGATCGTTGCCCATGGTCAGCTTGCCTGCACGGCGTGCAAGACCCAGAAACGAAAGGAATTTATTCACCAAGTTCGGTCAACTCCTTTTCCAGCTGATCATACAATTCGTCCGGGATTCTGCAGGAAAATGCACGTTCAAAACGGCGCGCCTTTCGTGCCTGCTGCAGGCACTCCAGGTTCTTGCACACGTATGCGCCTCTTCCTGATTTTTTGCCGGTCATATCCAGGGAGATCTCTCCCTGCTGAAGCACAACCCCTTCTTCATCTGTAACAGACGGCGCACGCACCACCCGCACCAGCTCCTGCTTTGGCTTCATTTCACCGCAGCCGGAACACTTCCGCAGCGGGATTTTTTTCTTTTTCATCGTCATGGAATCGTACCCCTTTCTGTCAGATCTTTTGCAATGGGATCTTATGCTTCTTCCTCAGCTGTTTCTGCAACCTCAACTTCAGCTTCTGCTTCTGCTGCAGGCTCTTCTTCACCGTAGAAGCCGCTTTCCGGCTTAATGTCGATCTTCCAGCCTGTCAGCTTTGCAGCCAGACGTGCGTTCTGACCCTTGTTGCCGATTGCCAGAGAAAGCTGGCTATCCGGTACAGTTACACGGCATGCCTTTGCTTCTGCGTCTGTTACCATTACGGACAGAACGTTTGCAGGAGACAATGCAGATGCGATGAACTTTGCAGGATCTTCACTGTACTCTACAATGTCGATCTTCTCGCCGCCCAGCTCGCTTACAATGTTTGTAACACGAGCGCCTCTTGTACCGATACATGCGCCAACTGCATCAACGTCTTCGTTGTGGCTGATAACTGCCAGCTTTGTACGGCTGCCTGCTTCTCTGGAAACAGCCTTGATCTCAACGATGCCGTCGTAGATTTCCGGTACTTCTGTTTCAAAGAGACGCTTTACCAGATCTGGGTGTGTTCTGGAGATCATTGCGCGTGGACCCTTTTCAGTCTCGCGAACGTCAACAATGTAAACCTTGATGTGGTCGCCTTCCTTCAGAACTTCGCCGCCAACCTGCTCGTTCTTTG
Organism: Acutalibacteraceae bacterium; assembly: GCA_045638545.1. GTDB lineage: Bacteria > Bacillota > Clostridia > Oscillospirales > Acutalibacteraceae > UMGS1071. Next base: position 12,275 of record JAZUBL010000069.1, read on the forward strand.
GCAGAACTGCCTCTGCCTTGCCGATGAGCAGTGTTGCTGCGCCGCTCTTTGGATCGATACGCTCAACAGTTGCTGTTACCAGCTCCTGATGCTTGCTCTGGAACTCTGCCATCATCAGGCCGCGCTCGCCGTCACGGATACCCTGACGGATGATGTTTCTTGCAGTCTGTGCTGCAATACGGCCAAACTCTTTTGTGTCCAGCTGTACTTCGATGTAATCCTCAAAGTCAATGTTCGGATCCATCTTTCTTGCGTCTTCAATGTCAATTTCCTTATATGGCTCAAACACGCCGTCAACAACTTCCTTGAGAAGGAATACTTCAAATGCGCCCTTTTCCATGTTGATCTCAACACGAGCGTTTTCGTTGTCGTAGCTGTTCTTGCAAGCAGTTACAATTGCCTTCTTAATGCGATCAATCATAAAATCTACCGGAATACCTCTTTCAGATTCCAGAAGTTCCAGTGCCTCAAACAGTTCGCTGTTCATATCATTACGCCTCCGTTTCTTCGGTCATTTCTTCATCTTCGTCAATATCTACATACTCTTCGTTCAAACGAACGGAAGAAGCATTTTTCTTTTCAATGTGGAAAAATTCGCCGTCTTCTGTTTCCAGTTCCATCACGTTGTCTTCATAGCTGTGGAGAATTGCAACCAGTTCTTTTTTGCCGTTCTCCAGCGGTCTGATGAGACGTACGTTCAGCACAGCGCCGATATACGCCGCAAAATGCTCTGGTCTGGACAGTTCGCGCTCAATGCCCGGAGAGCAAACTTCCAGGCAGTATTCGCAATCGATCGGATCCAGTTCATCCAGCGGGCCGTTAATTGCGCGGCTCATCTTTTCGCAGTCGTCCATGTCAACGCCTGTTGGCTTATCAATGGTAATGCGAAGGTAATGATACGCACCCTCTTTTACAAATCGAACGTCCCAAATGGACAGTCCGAGCTCTGCCGCAATCGGCTCTGCAAGGCGCCAAACAGTCAGTGCAACGTTGCCGCCTTTTTTCTTTCTTTGTTTTTCAGCCAATTTTTTCACCCCAAAATAATAACAAAAGAGTGGGCAGAACCCACTCTTTAATCCTCATACTATTAACATTGTGCCCATTATACCATAACCACGCAGCAAAAGCAAGAGCAAAACCTCAGGATTCCAGTTGTTTTCCCAGAAAAGCCGCTGCTGCCTGCGTCAACTTTACCTCGGTTTCGCCTGGATTTTTTCTGTCATCATCTTTCAGCAGTACTACCGCTCCCGTCACATCACTGGAAGCAATGATCGGATAGATCACACCGGCCGGATGGTTAATGCCTTCTACCGGATTGATCTCCCGTTGTCCGTCTGCACTGATGAACTTTGCCCGGGACTGCATATACTCTTCGATCTCCGGTGTAACGCGGCGGCCAAGGTATTCTTTCCGGGGCACGCCTGCCGCCGCCACAATGTGGTCGCAGTCGCAGATCAGTGCCGGCAGTGTCACAGTTTTGTTGAGCACCTCTGCATACTGCCCTGCAAACTCGGACAGTTCACCAATGGGTGAATACTTTTTAAACACCACCATACCGTCCGTATCAGTAAAAATTTCCAGCGGGTCCCCTTCCCGGATCCGCAGTGTGCGCCGGATCTCTTTGGGGATCACAACCCTGCCAAGGTCGTCGATCCGCCGTACGATACCTGTTGCTTTCATTTATCGCATCTCCTTAATTTACAAATCATGGTGCTATTATCTGTAAACATGACAAAAATATACTTGCAATGAAAGCCGCATTCTTTTCAAAATTTTCCTGATTCCGTAATCCAGCCGGCTTGTTTTATCTGCAGCGCAACTGCCTGCCGGTCCAGTTTTTTCACACTGCCCGGTGTCAGCCGCTCAATTGCGCTGCAGAATTCATTCACACCGCCTGCTTCAAACGCTTCCCGGGAAAGCCACCCTCTGATTGGTAAATCGTTGTCAAAGCGGCTTGCGGGACGATAATAAATATCAAATCCTTTTTCCTGCTTCGTCACTTCAAAACCGAATCCATTGCAGAAAATCACCACGATGGGTTCACTCCTTTTATTTCTTTAATAATAAAGATCGCGGATAACTGCTTCACATTCCTCCGCATCCATACCGCAGCCAATGTCCGGATGATACAGCAGCTTGAGGATCAGCCAGTCCATGTCGGACAACTCATCGGTGGAATTATAGTACTGATAGGTAATGCTGTCTTCCCGTGTTTCCGTGTCATCAATACCAAGGCCGTTCACCACTTCCTCCAGCAGCACAGAATTGCGTGTTTCCTGGTCAATGTCTGTGCGGTAACCGATCTGCGCTTCGTAAATATCGTTGCTGTCATCGAAGTACCAGTACTGCACTGCACCGTCGGATGGCTCATAGTTGACGAACGCACCAAACCGATCATAAAAGGCGCTTTCATCCGAAAAGTAAATGGAAAGATTTTCCACATAACCTTCTTTTGCCTCGTGAATTCCCGGAAAACCATTGATCTGATTCAGTTCTGTAAATAAAGTCTGGAGCCGCTCTGTGTCAGCTGTATTTGGTTCCCCGTAAATGCGGTAGTGAATCGGCATTTTCCATTTCTGAACCAGTGTGAAATCTCCATCTCCGGTGGAGTATTCTGTGTTCAGCACAACCTCATTAAAATACTGTACCACCTCATCCTGTGAATATCCCTCCAGATACAGCACAGAATGTGCAGGACGCACTTCTTCAGAAGATACCAGCTCTGACTCCTCAGTAGATTCCGATTCAATAGAACTTACTTCTTCACTGACAACTGCCGACGGCTCGGATTCAACAGGCCCTGCGTTGCTCTGCGCACCACAGGCGCACAGACAAACCATAGCCGCTAAGGTTGCCGCTGCAATTTTACCGAATTTCATAGTGATCGCTCCTTCCCGGCTTTTGTTTTTATTATACGCCTGCCGCAGTCAGCAGGCAATTATTTTATAAAATTTATACCGGTTACAGCAATTGACCATCTTGCAGAATCGTACTATAATTGCAACTATGAATCGATCCTTCTGTTTTCCACAGAATTCAGAAAAACGGTCGAAAACTTACAGAAAGGACAAACCATGAAAATACAATTATCGGATCACTTTAATTTTCGAAGGCTGCTGCGATTTACGCTGCCATCTATGGTCATGATGGTGTTCACTTCCATTTACGGCGTAGTGGACGGCTTCTTCGTCTCAAACTTCGTTGGCAAAACATCATTTGCCGCCGTCAATTTTATCATGCCGTTTCTTATGATTCTGGGCGCATTAGGCGCTATGTTCGGCACCGGCGGCAGTGCCCTCATTGCCAAAACGCTGGGCGAAGGCAAACCGGAAAAAGCAAAGCAGCTGTTTTCCTTTTTGATTTACATCTCAACCGCTGTGGGTATTCTCATTGCTGTTCTTGGCATCCTGTTTATCCGCCCGGTGGCAGCACTTCTGGGCGCAGAAGGACAGATGCTGGATGACTGCGTACTCTACGGCAGAATCATTCTCATCGCTCTGCCTGCCTTTATGCTGCAGTATGAGTTCCAGAGTTTCTTCATCACGGCAGAAAAACCACATATGGGCCTTGGCGTTACCATTGCGGCCGGCGTAACAAATATCGGTCTGGACGCACTGTTTGTAGCCGGATTCCAGTGGGGGCTCGTCGGTGCCGCTGCGGCAACTGCTATCAGTCAGGCAGTCGGCGGTATCATCCCTTTGTTCTACTTCTGCCGGAAAAATTCCAGTCTGCTGAAGCTTGGCCGAACCCACTTCGACGTCCGCTCTCTGCTTAAAACCTGCACCAACGGTTCTTCCGAGCTGATGTCCACGGTTTCCATGTCCATCGTCAGCATGCTCTACAACTTCCAGCTGATGCAGTACGCTGTGAAAGAAGGTTTCCGCCCGGAAGACGGCGTTGCGGCTTACGGTGTAATGATGTACGTGGGCTTCATCTTCGTCTCCATCTATCTCGGATACTCTTTCGGCACAGCGCCTCTCGTGGGATACAATTACGGTGCACAGAACCATAAGGAACTGAAAAATCTTTTCCGCAAAAGTCTGATCATCATCGGCATTTTCTCCGTCGTGATGTTTGGTCTGGCAGAAGCACTGGCTATGCCGATGTCTGCAATCTTTGTTGGCTACGATGAAAACCTGTTCCGGCTGACCATGAACGGCTTTTTCATTTTCTCCTTTCAGTTCCTGTTTGCAGGTATCGGTATTTATGGTTCTTCGTTCTTCACAGCGCTGAACAACGGATTGCTTTCCGCTGTTATTGCATTTATGCGAACACTGGTTTTCCAGATTTCCACCGTTCTTATCCTGCCGATTTTCCTCGGCATGAACGGCATCTGGCTTGCCTGGGCAGCAGCAGAATTACTGGCTGCCGCTGTCGCCGTATTCTTTCTCATTATCCGCAAACGAAAATATCATTACTAAACAAAAAAGGTGTACCGCTGTGGTACACCTTTTTTTATGCCGTTTATTTTTCCTTCTGAATCAGATATACAAGATTACGTGCCATGGCGCGCGGCGCATACTTGGATGCTGTTACGATCAGCTTGTTCATCATGCCCGGAATTGCAACTGTCTGGCCCTGCTTCAGCTTCATATAACCATAAGCTGCAACCTCCAGCGCAGAAGCTACGCTGAGATTTTTAAACAGACCGGAATTACCCAGATGACCATTCTTTGCAAAGCCTGTTTCTGTTGGGCCAGGGCAAAGCGCAGTTACCTTAACGCCGGTGCCGCGAAGCTCTACAGAAAGCGCCTCCGTAAAGGAAAGCACAAAAGATTTTGTTGCATAGTAAACAGACATGAGCGGACCTGGCTGGAACGCTGCCATAGATGCCACGTTCATAATTCTGCCGCTGCCTCTTGCAATCATCGGCTTGAGGAAGCAGTGTGTCAGCTGAATCAGCGCTGTAATATTTACCTGCACCATATCCTGCTGTCTCTTCCAGTCTGCGTTTGCATATGCGCCAAAATCTGCAAAACCTGCGTTATTCACCAGCGCATCCACTTCCATACCCTGCTCCTGCACAAATGCAAACACTTCCTGTGCTGCATTCGGTAAAGACAGGTCCTTTACACAGACAACAGTCTTTACGCCATAGCGTTCCTCCAGGCAGTCTTTCAGATTGTTCAGCTTATCCTCACTTCTTGCAACAAGGATCAGGTCGTATCCATCCTTTGCAAACAGCTCTGCAAAATGCACACCCAGACCGCTGGATGCACCTGTAATCAATGCTGTCATAGTGATCAACTTCCTTTCTATACTGTATCAGATTACCACAAAAGAAAAAGAGATACTCACAAAAAAGATTCTTTGCGAATATCCCTTCTTTTCAAAAACGAAATTATTCTGCTGTGATACCGTTGGCCTCTTCATAACGCTTTACAAGCGCACGAAATGAATTTCGGTTAATACCGAGAACTTCCGCCGCATGGGTTCCGGTAATCGCCTTATTCTTATAGCAATCATAAATGCCTTCAAAATTCTTTGGAAATTCCATCGGAGGTCTGCCAAAACGCACACCGCGTTCCTTGGCAGCCGCAATACCATCCGCCTGGCGCTTATGATTCTGTGCCTTACGCTGTTTCTCCATTTCTTTGATTACAGCCAGTACAGCTTCCGTTTTTTCATCGTCGCCAATAATTGCGCTGATCTCATCAATTTCCTTTTGCCTCAACATCTTACCCCACATTGCTCTCTTCTCAGCTAATTAAGTAGCTTAACTGTTCAAAAAGCAAATCTCCTTATTCGATGATGTATTTATTATACAAGAAAAAGGGATAATTGTCTACTATTTTTCCGAAATTTATATGGAATTTTTCTTAATTCGCATATTGCGATTGATAATCCGCACAATATTGATCATGAAAGGGAAAGAAAAAACTGCCGTGCAAAATTTCGTTTGCCGACAGTTTTCTTTATTTAAAAATTACAGCTCGCCGTTTTCAATTGCAGCGATCTGCTGAATACGACGCTCGTGGCGGCCGCCTTCGAACTCGGTGGTCAGGAAGATTCTTGTGAAATCTACTGCCTCAACCTCGCTGATTACTCTGCCACCCATGCACAGGATGTTGGAATCGTTGTGCTGACGTGTTGCCTGTGCGCAGAACGCATTGGTAACAACAGCTGCACGAATACCCTTCACTTTATTTGCTGCAATAGAAATACCAATGCCGGTACCGCAGCAAAGGATACCTTTTTCACATTCACCGTTTGCAACAGACTTTGCTACCTCAGCAGCAATCGGTGCATAGTCAATGGAAGAAAGATCATTTGTTCCAAAGTCCTTGTAACGAATACCTTCCGCGTCAAAGTATTCCTGAATTGCCAGTTTCAGATTCACGCCGCCGTGATCGGCTCCAATTGCAATCATGTTTTATCCTCCAAGCTTTGTTTCTTTTTTAATTCCCGCTCTGCCTGCGGCAGGCGCAGATAAATCGGCGCCAGTTCGCCTGCAGCTGCAATTTCTCCGTCTTCATACATCTGCGCCGCCACAGCCGCTGTACCGCTGCTGCGCTGAAAGCGGATCGCCTCTGACACAAGGCGGACGTTGGACAGTGCTGCAAATCCCTCTGCTTTATCGCAGATCTCAGCACCATCACCAATCAGATAGACAGTTTCCTGGAACTCCGCACATTCTGCGGCCAGGTCTGCAATCGCAATTGGTCTGTCCTCGGTCAGGCGGGTAATGATGCCATCTTCCACCTGGAATAATGCGTTATAAACCTGCTGACAGCGGGCATCCATCACTGCACAGATGATTCCTGTGAAATCTCTCAGGTTCTCTGCCATAGCAGCCAGTGTGGAAACACCGGCGCATGGCTTCTGCTGCGCCATTGCCATGCCTTTTGCGCAGGCAACGCCAATGCGCACACCGGTAAAGGAACCCGGTCCCGCATCTACAGCGAACAAGTCGATAGAATCCAGTGGAACACCTGTGCTCTGCAGCACACCCTGTGCCATTACCATTAAGGTCTGGCTGTGGGTCTGCTTGATATTAACGAAATATTCTCCCAGAATTCTGCCGTCCTCCCATACACAGGCAGACGCAGACGTTGCGGTAGAATCCAGCGCAAGAATTCTCATAGCTCTATCCCCTCGATCTGAAAATGACGCTCTTCCGGTTCATTTCCAACAGAAATGGTAATGCGAACCGCATCGTCCGGCAATGCGCCTTCAATATTCTCACTCCACTCGATGACCAGTACGTCATCTGTCTCCAGATAGTCAAAAAAGCCGGTGGAGTATAAATCATCCCAGCCGCTGACACGGTACATATCAAAGTGATGCACCATCAGTCGGCCGGCATAGTCATGTACCAGCGCAAAGGTCGGGCTGGAAACGCCGGAATCCACACCGAGCCCAGCTGCGATTCCTCTGGTAAATGCTGTTTTTCCCATTCCAAGGCCGCCGAACAGCGCCAGCACTTCGCCGCCCTGCAGTTTCTCTGCAAGACGTCTGCCAAGCTGTTCTGTTTCTTCCGGCGATCTTGTTACATATAACGTTTCCGTAACCATAACCTCCTAAACGGCCGGATTAGAACAGGCCGGAAATCTTGCCGTCAGCGTCAACGTCAATGTTCATAGCTGCCGGTACCTTTGGCAGGCCAGGCATGATCATGATGTCGCCTGCGTATGCTACAACGAAGCCTGCACCGTTGGACAGTCTCAGATCACTGATTGTGATACGGAAGCCTGTTGGACGGCCCAGCAGTGTTGGTGTATCTGTCAGGGAGTACTGTGTCTTAGCAACACAAACTGGCAGTGCATTGCCGCCCAGCTTTTCGATCTGTGCCAGGGACTTCTTTGCCTTTGCTGTGAAGTCTACGCCGTCTGCGCCGTAGATGTTCTTTGCGATTGTTTCCAGCTTCTCCTTGATTGTCAGGTTGATATCGTACAGTGGAGCAAAGTTGGACTCCTTCTCTGTTGCTGCAACAACCTTCTGTGCCAGGTCGATGCCGCCTTCGCCGCCCTTTGCAAATACTTCGGACAGTGCGAAATCAGCGTCGTTTGCCTTGCAGTACTTCTCGATGAAGTTCAGTTCTTCCTCTGTATCTGTACCGAAACGGTTGATTGCTACTACAACAGGAACACCGTACTTGCGCATGTTCTCAATGTGAACGCCCAGGTTTACGATACCCTTCTCCAGTGCTTCCATGTTTGGCTTGGAAGCCTCGTCCTTTGTCAGGCCGCCGTTGTACTTCAGTGCTCTTGCTGTTGCAACAATAACAACTGCAGATGGTGTCAGGCCAGCGTAACGGCACTTGATGTCGAAGAACTTCTCTGCGCCCAGGTCAGAGCCGAAGCCTGCCTCTGTGATGCAGTAGTCGCCCAGCTTCAGTGCGATCTTTGTTGCGCGAACAGAGTTGCAGCCGTGAGCGATGTTAGCGAAAGGACCGCCGTGCATAACAGCTGGTGTGCCTTCCAGTGTCTGTACCAGGTTTGGATTGATTGCATCCTTCAGCAGAGCAGCCATTGCGCCCTGTGCGCCGATGTCCTTAGCATAGATTGGCTCGCCTGCATAGTTGTAAGCAACGAGGATGTTGCCCAGACGCTCTTTCAGGTCGATGATGTCGTTTGCCAGGCAGAGGATTGCCATAACTTCACTTGCTACTGTGATGCAGAAGCCGTCTTCACGAACAACGCCGTTTGGCTTGCCGCCCATACCAACAACTACCTTGCGGAGAACTCTGTCGTTCATATCCAGGCAGCGGGATACGTTGATGCTTCTTGGATCGATGCCCAGAACGTTGCCCTGCTGCATGTGGTTGTCGATCATAGCGCAAAGCAGGTTGTTTGCAGCTGTGATTGCGTGCATATCGCCTGTGAAGTGGAGGTTCAGGTCTTCCATTGGAAGAACCTGTGCGTAACCGCCGCCTGCTGCGCCGCCCTTAACGCCGAATACCGGACCGAGGCATGGCTCACGGAGTGCGATAACAGCCTTCTTGCCGATCTTTGCAAAAGCCTGGCCAAGACCTGTTGTAGTTGTTGTCTTGCCTTCGCCTGCTGGTGTTGGGTTGATCGCTGTAACCAGAATCAGCTTGCCGTCTGGCTTGTCTGCCAGTCTGTTGTAGATGGAGTTGTCGATCTTTGCCTTGTAGCGGCCGTAAGGAATCAGTTCCTCATCTGTAATACCAAGGTCTGCTGCGATTTTTGTGATAGGCTGCAGTGTAGCCTGTTGTGCGATTTGGATATCTGTAAGCATAATACTCTTCTCCTTTTATTTTTCGTATGATAACCTAATTTATAATATAACATAATTTTTTCGGTTTTAAAAGTGTAACTTGCACAGAACAGTTGAAAATTATATAATAAAGGCACAATTTTTTTTGGAACTTATTGCAGGGAGGTGATGCTGTGGCTTATACAACGGCCAATTCCAAAAAACATCGGCTGTCAAAACTGTCTTCCCGCCTGGGAAAAGGCTTTATCGATTACTTCAAACGATCCGATAAACTGCTGTGGGCAACCATGCTGGCAATTTCCGTGTTCAGTCTTGTTCTGCTGTATACGGTTCCTGCCAATGCAACCGGCCGAAATTACTTCGACGTACAGTTGATCGCAATTATCGCCGGCTATGTGGGCGCTGTACTCCTGACGCTGATCGACTATCGAACTCTGGCCCGCTACTGGAAGTGGATTGCCCTGTTCTCCGGCGCGCTGATCATTTACACGCTGATCTTCGGTACCAGCATTACCGGTTCCGACGGTGTTAACGCAAAAGCATGGCTGACTTTGCCCGGCGGTATGACGTTCCAGAGTTCTGAGCTGGTAAAGATCTTCTTCATGGTCACCTACGGCAAGCACCTTTCCATCATCAAGGATAACGGAAACATCAAGCGTCCCCTTCACGTTGGCCTACTGGGGCTCCACGCTGCCATCCCGATCGTGCTGGTCCATCTGCAGGGTGACGACGGCGCCGCGATCATTTTCTTCTTCATGTTCCTGTTCATGTCCTTTGCAGCAGGAGTGCAGCTGCGATATTTCGCCGGCCTCTTTGCCGTCATTCTGGCAGCCATCCCAATTGCATGGAACTTTATTTTTGAGGACTACCAACGCTTCCGTATTCTGAACATGTTCAATCCGGAAGCTGACCCGCTGGGCACCGGTCTGCAGCAGATTCAGGGCAAGATCTCCATCGGCTCCGGTCAGCTGACAGGACAGGGCCTTTTAACTGCACCTCGTGTGCAGAGCAGCACCGTTCCGGTACAGGAAAGTGACTTTATCTTTGCCGTATGCGGCGAAGAGCTGGGCTTCATCGGTTGTCTGGCAATTCTTGCTCTGCTGGTACTCCTGCTCCTGAGAGTGCTCCGCACCGCCTTTGTTTCCTGCGACAATCTGGGTACTTATATGTGCTTCGGCTTCTTCGGCATGATCGCCGCACAGACAGTATTTAATCTGGGCATGTGCCTCAGCCTGCTGCCGGTTATGGGTGTTACACTGCCATTCTTCAGTGCAGGCGGTTCTTCCGCAGCGTGCCTGTACCTGGGCTTCGGTCTTGTCATGAACGTCTCCATGCACCGCAGTGAAAAAGACAGAATCAATCCTGACAGCATCCGCCGCATGCAGCGCAGCGGACGATAAAAAAGCCACCAGCTTGCTGGTGGTTTTTTGTTATTTCGACACTTTTTCGCTTTTTGTAGTTTTTATTGATGAAACTTTCTCATGTAAAATCTTTTTCCCTCTTTGCTCTGGATATTTCAAACCCCTTCCTCTATAATGCAGAATAGAAGAAAAGGAGGGGTAATTTGTGCAGAAAAACAGTACTACGGCAAAAATACAGGATGCATTTTTCACCCTGGCAAAAGAGATCCCAACCGAGCAGATCACTATCAATCGTCTGATGGCAGAAGCCGGCCTTGCTCGTAGTACCTTTTATGCCTACTACGAAAACCTGCAGGAACTCATTATCGATCTGGAAAACCAGATCGTCACACCGATTGCGGAGATTTTCGACAGATACTGGCAGCTTCCTATCGATAATCCCCGCTGTTCCGAAGAGATCCTTTGTTACACAAAAGAAAACGCGGAGAAGATTTACATTCTGCGGCAGATCAAATCCGGCAACCTTGTAGTTAAATTTTCCCGCGCCATCAAAACACATCTGCAAAAGCGGCTCCGCTATTTTCAGATCCCTTATGATGACTTTCAGATCCACTTTTCCATGTCTATCATGATCAACCTGATGATCCCCTCCCCTGTTTTTCCCGGTGATATCCCGGTTTCTACAGAGGAAATTGCAAAGCAGGTAACAAAAAACACAGCAAAATTATTCCGTTAAGGATAAAAAAGCAGCATCACACAAGATGCTGCTTTTACTTTTTTTCGATAATTGTCCGGACTTCGTCAGAAAATTTTCCAATTAACTCCGTAACTCTGTCATGATTCCGAGTATCATTCTGCACAAAGGCATAATAGCCGCCGTAGATACTGTAGCTCAGGTAAATATTATAATCAATATCATCTTTCAGTTCCGGATACTTTTCAAAAATCATCTGCTTGATGCTCTGTTCAATTTGCTGGGGCAATTTGTTCATTTGATTGCCGGAAAAAAGAATATGAATCAGATCCCCATGCGCAAAGTAAGCATCCGTCAGTTCTTTTGTAAACTTCTGGGTATCCTGAAACACGGATTCCGGATGGGCGCAACTATTGAGAACAGACTGCATGACCTCCGCTTCCAGCGAATCCGAAAGGTCGTAGATATCTTTATAGTGGAGATAAAATGTCGCTTTGTTGATCATTGCCTTTTCTGCCAGTTCTTTCACTGTGATTTTCTCCAGCGGCTTCTGAGCGCGCAGCTCTAAAAACGCACCGACAATACTGTTCTTTGTTTTTTTCACTCTCAGATCCATACTGCAGTTCCTCGACACTTTCTACAATTCGTTGTTTAATGAACCGATTTTCTAAATTGATGCTAGATAAACAACGGTATTCTCATTAAAATAGATTGTAGAATAATATTCGACTACCGTCAAGTAAAAGGTGATTGTATGAATCTGCAACAATTTTATCTCGGACACAGCTTTGATGCTTACAAATATTTTGGCGCCCATTACCAGCACGGCAAAACCGTATTCCGTACTTTCGCGCCGGGTGCGCAGAAAATCTCTGTCATTGGAGAATTCAACAACTGGACAGAAACACCGATGCACAAAGTAATGGACGGCAATATTTTTGAGGTGGAAATTCCAAATGCTGCACCGGGCATGATGTATAAATACCGCGTTTATGGCAAAGACGGCCGCTGCCTGGACCGCTGCGACCCATACGGCTATGGTATGGAGCTGCGCCCGCAGAACGCTTCCTTTATCCGTAATCTTTCAGAATATCAGTTCCACGATGATCTGTGGATGAAAAAGCGCACCGACTGCAAATACAAGCCGCTAAACATCTACGAGGTGCATCTTGGCTCCTGGAGAAAGAAAAATAACGACGAAGAAACAGGCTGGTACACTTACGATGAAATTGCCGACCAGCTTATCGATTATGTGAAAGACTGCGGCTACAACTATATTGAAGTTATGCCGCTGAGTGAACACCCATGTGACGCTTCCTGGGGTTATCAGAATACCGGCTTCTTCAGTCCAACCTCCCGTTACGGCACTGCCGCACAGCTGAAGCAGTTTGTTGATAAAATGCACCAGAACAACATTGGCGTCATCATGGACTTTGTGCCTGTTCATTTTGCAGTGGATGATTATGCCCTGGCCAACTTTGATGGAACTGCCCTTTACGAATATCCGCATAACGACGTTGGCTACAGCGAATGGGGTTCCCGCAACTTTATGCACTCCCGCGGTGAGGTTCGCAGTTTTCTCCAGTCTGCCGCCAATTTCTGGCTGGAAGAATTCCACTTTGATGGTCTGCGCATTGATGCCATCCGCAACCTGCTGTACTGGCAGGGCAACGAACACCGCGGCGAAAACAAGCATGCCATTGAGTTCCTGAAATATATGAACCATGGCCTGAAGCAGCGCCACCCAACTGCCATTCTTGCAGCGGAAGACTCCACAGCATTCGGCAGCGTTACAAAGCCGGTACATAAAGGCGGCCTTGGTTTTGACTACAAGTGGGACATGGGCTGGATGAATGACACTCTGGAATATTTCCAGACAGGACAGCCATACCGCCCAAGAGATTACCACAAGCTGACCTTCTCCATGCACTATTATTATCATGAACACTTCCTGCTGCCGCTGTCCCACGATGAAGTAGTCCACGGTAAAGCAACTATTACCCAGCGCATGGACGGTGAATATGATGTAAAATTCCCGCAGGCAAAATCTCTGTATATGTATATGTACGCTCATCCAGGTAAAAAGCTCAACTTCATGGGCAATGAGTTTGCACAGCTTCGTGAATGGGATGAAAAACGGGAGCAGGACTGGGAGATGCTGAAATATCCGAATCACGATGATTTTCATCGGTTCATGAAAAAACTGAATCACATTTATCTCAATCACCCTGCCCTCTCGGCATGGGACTACGATCCCCGCGGCTTCCGCTGGGTGGACTGCCATCTGGAAAATCAGTGTGTCTATGCATTTGAACGAACTGATGGTCACGAGCGTATTCTCGCTATCTTTAATTTCTCTGACAGAAGCCAGGGCTATGCGCTGACACTGCCTCACGCAAAAGAACTGCATCTGCTGCTGACCAATGAGTGGGATTCCCCAAAGACCATCTCCCTGCGTCACGGCATTAAAACCATGGAGCTGCCGCCATACTGCTGCAGATATTACCTGGTCAAATAACCTGTTTCTTATAATCATTCAGATATAGAAATCATCCACCGGCGATGCCGAGGATGGAAAAGAAAAAGCACCGAAGCTTAAAACTTCGGTGCTTTTTTATTGTAGTGATCGGTAACGATCAATTATTTCTTTTTGAAGCCGTCCTTCAGCAGTACGGAGCGGTTGAGGATCAGGTTATCCTCTGTGCTGTCCTTGTCAAAGCAGAAGTAGCCCTGACGCATCAGCTGGAAGGAAGTGCCCATTGGCATGGATGCAATGGAGGACTCCATCTTGCAGTTCTTGAGAACTTCCAGGGAGTTTGGATTCAGCACTTCCAGAAGCTCGCCGTCTTCCGGATTTTCCACGCTGAACAGGTTGTCGTAGAGGCGAACCTCTGCGTCTTTGCAGTTCTTCACGTCTACCCAGTGGATTGTACCCTTGATCTTACGGCCGTCCGGTGTG
>JAZUBL010000070.1:0-33348 GCA_045638545.1 Acutalibacteraceae bacterium
GTTTGAAACAACGCAGCAAAATGCGGATGTAGCTCATCTGGTAGAGCGCCACCTTGCCAAGGTGGAGGTAGCGAGTTCGAGCCTCGTCATCCGCTCCAAATGGAAGCGTCGGTGGAAACCGGCGCTTTTTTCTTTTTCCAAAGGTTTGCCTTTGCAGGAATCCGGATCAAAAATAAAAATGAAAAAAGTTGAAAAAAAGGCTTGACTTTATTATGTAGATGGAGTATGATAATAAGCGTCGGCTGAAGACACACGGACATGCGGATGTAGCTCATCTGGTAGAGCGCCACCTTGCCAAGGTGGAGGTAGCGAGTTCGAGCCTCGTCATCCGCTCCAAAACAAAAAGCGTCGGTATGTTGTTACTACCGGCGCTTTCTTTGTGTAACGAGATATTTTTCAGATAACTCAGTCAATATTAAGATAAAAGAGGGAAATCAAAATGGGAATCAGAACTAACCTTAGAAACGTTGCGATCATTGCCCACGTTGACCACGGTAAAACAACACTGGTGGACCAGCTTCTGAAGCAGAGCGGTATTTTCCGTTCTAACGAAGCAGTTGCAGATCGTGTTATGGACTCCGGTGATATCGAGCGTGAGCGCGGCATTACTATTCTGGCAAAGAATACTGCAGTTATGTACCATGATACAAAGATCAACATCATCGACACCCCAGGTCATGCTGACTTTGGCGGTGAAGTTGAGCGTATCCTGATGATGGTAGACGGCGTTATTCTGCTGGTTGACTCTTTTGAAGGCTGCATGCCGCAGACTCGTTTTGTTCTGAAGAAGGCAATCGGCCTTGGTAAAAAGCCGATCGTTGTTGTAAACAAGATCGACCGTCCAGGCGCACGTCCTGCAGAAGTTGTTGATGAGATCCTGGATCTCTTCATCGAGCTCGGTGCAGACGAAGACCAGCTGGAGTTCCCGGTTGTTTATGCTTCCGGCAGAGATGGCTACGCAACTTATGACCCAACAGAGGATTGCTCCAACGCAACAATGGAACCTGTTTTCGAGACAATCGTAAAAGAAATTCCAGCACCACAGGGTGATCTGGAAGGCCCAACACAGGTTCTCTTCTCTAATATTGACTATGACAACTTCGTTGGCAGAATCGGTGTTGGTCGTGTAGAGCGCGGTGAGCTGAAGCCAAATATGCAGGTAACTGTATGCGCAAGAGACGGCAGCACACGTAATGCAAAGATCGGTAAGCTGTACCAGTACGAAGGCCTGAAGAGAGTAGAAGTTGAGTCTGCAACTGTTGGTGATGTTGTAGCAGTTTCCGGTATTACAGACCTGAACATCGGTGAAACAGCATGTGCACCAGACTGTGTAGAGCCGCTCCCATTCGTAAAGATCGACGAGCCAACTGTTTCCATGATGTTCATGGTAAATAACAGCCCATTTGCAGGCCGTGAAGGTAAGTTCGTTACTTCCAGAAATCTCCGTGAGCGTCTCTTCAAGGAAGTAGAAACAAACCTGGCAATGCGTGTAGAAGAAACAGACTCCACAGACACCTTCAAAGTATCCGGCCGTGGTGAACTGCACCTGTCTATTCTCATCGAGAATATGCGCCGTGAGAACTTTGAGTTCCAGGTATCTTCTCCAACTGTTATCTTCAAGAATGACGAAAACACAGGCGCTCTGCTGGAGCCAATGGAGCACCTGATGATCGAAGTTCCGGAATCCTACGTTGGCGCAGTTATGGAAAAGCTTGGTAAGCGCAAGGCTGAGATCCTCAACATGGGTACTCGTGACACAGGCACAACACACCTGGAGTTCAAGATCCCTGCAAGAGGCCTGATGGGCTACCGTTCTGAGTTCATGACTGACACAAACGGCAACGGCATTATGAACCATGTGTTTGACTGCTACGAGCCATTCAAGGGCGAGATTCCACAGCGTCCACAGGGTTCCCTGGTTGCACACGAGACTGGTGAGTCCACAGCTTACGGTCTGTTCAACGCACAGGAGCGCGGCCGTATGTTCATCGGCCCTGGCACAGAAGTTTACGAAGGCATGATCATCGGCGTAAGCCCGAAGGTTGAAGACATGACAGTAAACGTTTGCAAGAAGAAGCAGATGACAAACACCCGTGCATCCGGTTCCGACGATGCGCTGAAGCTGGTACCACACAGCATCCTCAGCCTGGAGCAGTGCCTGGAGTTCATCAAGGCAGACGAATATGTTGAGGTTACACCAGAGAACATCCGTATGCGTAAGGCTGAACTGAACAAGGAGCTGCGCATGAAAAAAGCAAGCAAAAAATAAGCTTGAGTAGGGCAGAAATATGGAATTTGTAATTTTAGATTTGGAATGGAACGGCACTTACAGCCGCCGGCTCAAAGGCTTCATCAACGAAGTCATTGAGTTCGGCGCTGTAAAGGTCGACGAAAATCTGAATATTATCAGCACATTTTCTCACCTGGTACGTCCGCAGATCGGTAAAAAAATCAGCGGAAAAATCAAGACACTCACCAATCTTACCAACGAGCAGCTTTCTCAGGGCATGCACTTCATGCAGGTAGTCAGCCGCTTCCGCAAGTGGATGGGTGATGCTGTTCTGATGACATGGGGTGTCGCAGATATTCTGACACTCATCGAAAACTTCAAGTATTTTTGCGGCAACGGAAAAATTCCGTTTTTGCACCAGTATATTAACCTGCAGGCTTACTGCGCCGGTTTGCTTTATGAAGACGACAGCAAACTGATGGGTCTTTCCGGTCTGGCAGAGCGTCTTGGCATTGATCAGGATGACATTGAGCACCACCGTGCGCTGGATGACAGCCTGCTGACTTTGCGCTGTTATCGTAAGCTCCACGACATGGAGCGGCTGAAGTCTTACATTCAGTTGGTAGACAACAGTTTCTACGATAAGATCACCTTCAAAACAGTGATCGTCTGCGACCTTTCCAATCCGCTGATCAAGCGGAAGGATCTGCTCTTTATGTGCGATTGCTGCGGCAAAATTGCGCACAGAGAAACAGACTGGGTGCTGAAAAACAAAAGCTACCGGGCGAATTTCCAGTGTTTGAACTGTCACAACCGTTTTTACGGCAGACTGCAGTTTAAACTGAAATATGACGGTCTTGTAGTACGGAAGAATATTCTCCCGTATGAAGAGATTACTGCGCCGCTGAAAGTGCCGGATCCGGTGCCTGTGCCAACACCGATTCAGGTGCAGGTAAAAGAAAAGGAAAAGCCTGAATGCAAGGAATGCAAAGAGTGCAAAGAAAAAAAAGAACCAAACGTTGTTCGTGTGAACAAATACGTAAATAAATAGAAAAAGCAGACAGCAGATGACGGATTCATTGCTGTCTGCTTTTTTATTTGTGGAGATTGGGATTCTTTATTTCATAATAAAATATGCCGAAAAAGTGGAATCAAAGTAGGCTATATGGACAGTTTTTGTTGAATAATTCACAAAAAAATGGTATACTGAAACAGAATAGGCAGGTGAGACAGCATGAACATTAAAAAATGGAGCGTCTCTGCACTGGACAAGGAAAACGCGGTAAGAATCGCTGATGATTTTGGTATTCCATACTTTCTGGCAATGCTGCTGGACATCCGCGGAATCCGGGAGGAAGAAGAAATCCGGTCTTTTCTGGAGCAGGATGCGGAAGGGTTTTCCAATCCGTTTTCTTTTGCCGGAATGCAGGAAGCGGTAGAGCGTATCCATACGGGAATTGAAAACGGAGAGCAGATTGCCATTTACGGCGATTATGACGCCGACGGCGTAACAGCAACAGCAATGCTGTACTCTTACTTGGAATCGTCCGGTGCAGATGTATGTTATTATATTCCGGACAGAGAATCAGAAGGCTACGGCATGAACATGGCAGCCGTAAAAAAACTGGCAGACAGCGGTGTTACACTGATTATCACAGTGGATAACGGTGTATCTTCCATTGAAGAAGTAAAATATGCAAAAGAACTTGGTGTAGATGTAGTCATCACAGACCATCACAGACCACGGGAGGTGCTGCCGGATGCTGTGGCAGTCGTAAATCCTCACAGACTGGACTGTCCGAGCAGATTCAAGGAATTTGCCGGTGTCGGTGTGGCATTTAAATTAATTACAGCACTGGAAGGCGAATATGCTGACCTGGAAGGTTTGCTGGAAAATTACGCAGATCTGATTGCAATTGGCACCATTGGCGACGTCGTTTCTCTTACTGGTGAAAACAGATTGCTGGTAAAGGCCGGATTACGCTATATGGTGCATTCTGACCGTATTGGCCTGCGATCTCTGATGGAACATTGTTCTCTGCACAGCGAGCATATTACGGCAACCGAAGTTGCATTCGGTGTTGTGCCGCGGATCAATGCGACAGGCAGAATGGATTCTTCCCGCAGAGCAGTGGATCTGCTGCTTTGTGAAGATGTGGAGCAGGCAGAGATTCTGGCAGAAGAAGTCTGCCGCAACAATGAGTTTCGTCGCGAAATCGAGAATGAGATTCTGGAAAAGACAACAGAGCTGCTGCAGAGAGAGCCGGACCGTTTGAACGACCGTGTTCTTGTGGTGGAAGGGGAAGACTGGCACCATGGTGTTATCGGTATCGTGGCCTCCCGTCTGCTGGAGCGCTACGGGAAACCTTGCGTTGTAATTTCCTATAATGACACCGAGGCAAAAGGTTCCGGCCGCAGCGTGGAAGGTTTCTCGCTCTTTGATGCCATCCATCAGAACGGAGATCTGTTTACCAAATATGGCGGACATCCGATGGCTGCCGGTTTCAGCATGACACGAGAAAACATGCCGTTATTCCGCAAGGCGATCAATGACTATGCGGCAACACTGACTGAAATCCCGGCACAGACTGTTCATCTGGACTGCAAATTGCGTCCGGCTGCGCTGAGTGTGGAAATTCCGCAGCAGCTGCGTTATCTGGAACCGTTTGGCACAGACAATCCTCTGCCGCTGTTTGGTTTATTCCAGATGCAGTTGGAGGAGATCACACCGGTTGGCGGCGGCAAACATCTGCGTCTTGGCTTTACAAAGCAGGGCACAAAGGTGCAGTGTATTCTCTTTGCTATGACCGCAGAGCAGTTTCCATATAACCGCGGTGATGTTCTGGACCTTGCAGTGCAGCTGACTGCCAAGGAGTTCCGCGGTGTAGATCAGCTTTCCATTATTGTCCGCGATATACGAGTATCCGGACTGGATGATTATGAATTAATTGCAGACAATGCACTGTTTGAAAAATATAAACGGCGGGAGACTCTAACTTCTGCTGAAAAAGATCGTCTGCTGCCATGCAGAGAAGAATTTGCGCAGGTATATCGCTTTCTTCACAGCAGCGGCGGCTGGGACGGTCATCTGTTCACTATGCTCCGGTATTTTGAGGGCAGGGTAACACTGGCAAAATTATTGGTAATGCTGCAGGCAATGTATCAGTTAAAATTAATTTCCTGCCATAAACGAGGTGACGCAATGCAGATCTGCGTGCTTCCGGTAAAAGAAAAAGTAGATTTATTACAGGCGACGATTCTGCAGGAAATTGCGCGTTTAGAAAAAGGAGGAATATAGGATGCCTAGAAAAGTGAAAACATATCTGGATTTGGTGAATGCCATCGAGTCAGCAGGCCGTTCATACGATATGAATATGATCGAAAAAGCCTATCGACTGGCAAAGGATGCCCATGGTGATCAGGTTCGCAAATCAGGAGATCCATATATTTCTCATCCGATTGCAACAGCCTGTATTCTGGTAGAATTGGGCATGGATACCGAATGTGTGGCAGCAGGTCTGCTTCATGACGTGGTAGAAGATACCCACATTACCCTGCAGGAAATTTCTAAAATGTTCGGTGCATCTGTTGCGCATCTGATTTCCGGTGTAACAAAACTGGGTAAAATTCCATACCATTCCCGCGAGGAAGAGCAGGCTGAAAATATTCGCAATATGCTTATTGCCATGGCAGATGATATCCGTGTTATCGTTATCAAACTGGCAGACCGCCTGCACAATATGCGGACGATTGGTTTTATGTCTCCGCAGAAGCAGCGTGATAAAGCGCTGGAGAGTATGGAAGTATTTGCGCCGATTGCTCACCGTCTTGGTATTCGAACCGTAAAGGAAGAATTGGAAGATCTTTCTCTGCAGGTACTGGATCCAATCGGCTATGCAGAAATCGAAAAGAATCTGAGCCTGGAGAACGAAGAGCGCTCTCGCTTTATTTCTGATATTGAACGCCGCATCACAGAGCGAATGGATCCGATTATCCCAAAGGTTTATGTAGAAGGCCGTGTTAAGAGTATTCATGGCATTTACCGCAAACTGTTTATTCAGGGACGCAGCATGGAAGAAATTTTTGATATTTATGCAATCCGCGTCATTGTGGATACGGTAACTGATTGCTACAATGCCCTCGGCGTTGTGCATGATATGTTCCGCCCGCTGCCAAACCGCTTTAAGGATTACATTTCCACACCAAAGCCAAACCTGTATCAGTCTCTGCATACGACTGTTCTCAGCAAAGAGGGTATTCCGTTCGAGGTGCAGATCCGCACCTGGGAAATGCACCACACCGCAGAATATGGTATCGCAGCCCACTGGAAGTATAAGCTGGGCATGAAGAGCTCCAAAGGCAGCGCACTGGAAGAAAGCCTTGTCTGGGTACGCCAGATGCTGGAGAATCAGAACAGCGATGATGCTACCGATCTTGTTCGCAACATCAAGTCTGATCTTGCACAGGAAACTGTTTTTGTGTTCACTCCAATGGGAGAAGTAATCAGTCTGCCGCAGGGTTCCACTGTTATTGACTTTGCCTATGCAATCCATAGTGCTGTTGGTAACCGTATGATCGGCGCTAAGGTAAACAAGAGAATTGTACCAATTGATTACGAAGTGAAAAACGGCGAAATCGTTGAGATCATGACCACAAAGGAAGTCGGAAACGGCCCAAGCCGTGACTGGCTGAACATTGTGCAGACCAGTGAAGCGAAGAATAAGATCCGCTCATGGTTTAAGAAAGAGCGCAGAGAAGAGAATATTCAGGCCGGCAGAACAGAGGTAGAACGTGAGTTGCGCCGCTGCGGTATTCCGTTTAATGATGCCGATTTGAAAGAAGTACTGACAGCAAAATTGAAAAAGAAAAACTGCAACAGTATGGAAGATCTGTACTGCGCAATTGGCTATGGCGGTATTTCACTTTCCAGCATTATGCCGAGAATCAAGGAAGAATATGCAAAGCGGAAAGAAAAGCTTGTGATTAACTCCCAGATGGCTCGTCTGGAGAAGGGCATTATGCGCGAAACACCGCCAAACAAGGGCAGCGGTATTCTGGTGGAAGGCTGTGAAAACTGCCTGACCAAGCTGGCAAAATGCTGCAGTCCGCTGCCGGGCGATGAAATTATCGGCTTCATTACCCGCGGTTACGGTATTTCCATTCATAAGCGCAACTGTACAAACGTACCAAAGGATCTTTCGCAGTCTGAAGAACCGGAACGCTGGGTACAGGCTCACTGGCTTGGCAACATTAAGGAAGATTTCGTAACCACTTTGGAAATTGTAGCAGAAACACGCTATGGCCTGCTGATGGAAACAACACAGCAATTTTACAATATGCATATTAAAGTGCATAGTCTGAATTCCAGAGAAGCAAAAGACGGCACTACCGTAATTACTGCATCGATTACCATCAACGGTGCAGAGCATCTGGCGCAGGTAATTCATCGCCTGTCCAATATTTCCGGCATTACATCCATTCGACGTTCCTGATGGAGGGTAACTATGATCAACGTAGAAACAATTCCTGTTGGTATGTTAGGTACCAACGCATATCTTATCATTGACGAAGCGACCGGCGAAACTGCTGTGGTTGACCCGGGTGTAGCACAGAAAGATCTGCTGCAGCGTCTGCAGGAGCTGAACGTTACAAAAATCCTGCTGACACACGGTCACTTTGACCATATTGGTGGTGTTGCTGCAGTGCAAAGAGCAACAGGTGCCAAAATTTATATGTGCGAAGCGGAAGCTGACTTTCCAACAGACCGTGGTTTAAATCTGGATGGCATGCTGCCGGAGCCGCTGGAACCGTTTACTGCTGACGTGCTGGTAAAAGAAGGCGACGTGATTACACTGGGCGAAACAAAACTGGAAGTTCTGCAGACACCAGGTCATACCATTGGCAGCATCTGTTTTTTAACAGAGGACGCTATGTTCTCCGGCGACACACTGTTTGCCGGCTCCATGGGCAGAACAGATTTCCCGACCGGTGATCCGCGCACCATGATGCAGTCTCTCCGCCGCCTTGCAGCACTGGAAGGTGACTATGTGGTTTATCCGGGTCATGGTCCAAGCAGCACATTAGAGTGGGAGCGCAGCAGCAATCCGTTTATTCGCTGACAGAAGGAGTATCAGAAAATTCGATGATTTTATATATTGATGGCCACGATTATCACTATGAAATGGAAAGTCTGTGCGACATTTTTTTACCATACGAAAAGGTAACTGTTGTATATGAACTGCCTGAAGAGATTCCGGAAGAGGAAATTATAGCAGTAACCCGATATCGGGAAGAAAACGGCATTGCAAAACTGTATGTTTCTCTGAAAATGGATGGTCAGCTGGAAGAATGCAGCGGTGAGCTTTCCATTGACGGTATGGCAAAAGAGCCGTTTGATAAGATCTGCGCTGTGAAAATGGCAGTGCTTCTGTATCACCACTTTGTAAAACTGTGCGAGTACGAACCAAAGTGGGGCGTACTGATCGGTGTTCGTCCAATTAAGCTGCTGCGCAAGCTGACAGAGGAGATGGGTGAAGAAGCAGCTGTGTCCTATTTCCTTAATGAGCTGCTCGTTTCCAAAGAAAAGACTGCCCTCAGCCGGGAAACAATGGGTCATGAAATGGAGATCCTCTCACTTTCGAAACCGGAGTCTTACAGCCTGTATGTTTCCATTCCATTCTGTCCAACACGCTGTGCATACTGTTCTTTTGTAGCGTCTTCTGTAGAGAAAACAAAAGCGCTGATTCCGGGCTATGTGGAGCTGCTCTGTGAAGAGCTGAAGCATACAGCAAAAGTTGCAAAAGAATTGGGCCTTCGTCTGGAGACGATTTATTTTGGCGGGGGCACACCAACCACCCTTTCTGCAGAACAGCTTTCCGTGCTGCTGGATACCATCCATGAGCACTTTGATCTTTCTACCTGCCGCGAACTGACAGTAGAGGCCGGACGTCCGGATACGATTACAGCAGACAAGCTGCTTGCCATGAAAGAGCGTGGTGTTACACGAATCAGCATTAATCCGCAGACTATGAATGAGGACGTGCTGAAGCGCATTGGCCGCCGCCATACAGTTGCTGAGACTGTGGAGGCATTTAAACTGGCGAGAGAATGCGGCATGGACAACATTAATATGGATCTGATCGCAGGCCTTGCAGGCGATACTTACGAGAGCTTCCGCAGTACCATCGATCAGCTGACAGAGCTGGACCCGGAGAGCATCACGGTGCATACCCTGGCGCTGAAGCGTTCTTCCGATATCAATCAGAATGGGCGAAAGGATTTCCTCAATGATGCGGATCAGGCAGGCAAAATGCTGGATTACGCACAGGAAGCTCTGACAGCACACGGTTATATTCCGTACTATCTGTATCGTCAGAGCCGTATGGTCGGCAATCTGGACAACACCGGCTGGGCGAAACCGGGCTACGAGAACCTTTATAATGTTTACATTATGGATGAGACACATACCATTCTTGCCTGTGGTGCCGGTGCTGTTTCCAAAATTAAAGATCCGAATTCCAATCAGCTGGAACGTATTTTTAACTTTAAATATCCGTATGAATATCGTGACCGCTTTGATGAAATGCTGGCACGTAAGGATCAGGTAAAAGAAATTTACGCAAGATTCCGTGAAGAAAATTAAAATTTATTGGAATTCCTTTGAATAAAGCGTAAATTTTGATAAAAAAAGGAATCTTTTTATTCAGAATGATTGCATTAATCCGGTAAGTAGTGGTATAATTTTAGTATCAAATGAACTGGAAAAGGAGCGTCTGTTATGAGTTTTTTTAACAAAGTTGCCAATTCTGCAAAAAAGGCAGTGGATACTGTTGGTAAAGGCGCAGGCACAATGATTGATTCCGGCAAGCTGAAGATGGGTGCGTCGGAGCTGAAGGGCGAAATCAAAAAGAGCTATGAAGCACTTGGTAAGCTGGTTTATGAAAGCAATATCAATGGTACTGACGCCAGCGCACAGATCGATCTGGCTGTTGTAGATATCACCGATATGAAGAACAGATTGGCTGAGATTGAAGTGGAACTTCTGAAGCTTTCCGGTAAGATCCATTGCGGTAATTGCGGAGAAGTGAATTCCACAGAATCTACTTTCTGCGGCAAATGCGGTGCAAGACTTGAAAAAGAAGAAGTAGAAGAAGCAAACGCAGAGGTAGTTGAAGAGTAAACGTGAGAGAGGCGAAAGCCTCTCTTTTTTGTTGGGCATATTTCCATTTTCACAGCAGTATACTTTGAAGAGTTCATCAGACAGGAAACAGGAGTACTGCTATGAAAATCATATCATCGAAAAAAGAATATGGGCGGAAGCACCAAGGCTTTCTTCACGGTGCATTGATTCTGACCGTCGGGATGATTCTTGTGAAAGTAATTGGTGCAATGTTTAAAATACCGCTGACATGGATCATCAGTGAAGATGGACTGGGATATTTTAATACAGCCTATCATTTTTACAGTCCAATCCACAGTCTTGCAACGGCCGGTTTTCCAATTGCAATTTCCCGGATCGTTTCAGAGTCTATGGCAAGGAAACAGTACGGTGATGCCCATCGCGTGCATCGTATATCAATTCCAATCTTTGTAATTGCCGGTTCAGTCGGAACGGTTATCATGTTGGTTGGTGCGCCGTTTTATGTGCAGGCAATCGGCAATCCAGGGGCACTGCCGTCTATGCTGGTACTGTCTCCGGCAATTCTTTTTGGCTGTCTGATGGCAATTTACCGCGGCTATTACGAGGGACTGAGCAATATGGTACCCACGGCAGTTTCTGAGATCCTGGAAGCTGTCTGCAAGCTGGTGATTGGCCTTACTGGCGCACTGGTTACCGTGCAGCTTGGGATGCAGGAATATATAAACCATGGCACAGTGTTTGGGCAGGTGGCAGAGAATGAATTGTATGCTAAAAATGCAGTGCTGCCCTATGCTTCTGCTATGGCGATTTTTGGCGTTGCGGTAGGGTCATTGGTTGGGTTCCTTTTTCTGTTCCTGAAAAACAGACGCAGCAGCGGCATTACAAAAACAGAGATCCTGCAGTCTCCTGCGGTCATATCCCGCCGCAAAACGGTAACACTGTTAACAAGAACGGCGCTTCCCATTGGTCTTGGTGCGCTGGCCGTTAACATTGCCGGTTTGGTAGATACCACATTTCTGCAGACAAGAATTAATTATTTGATGGAAACAGACAGTCAGCTGCTGCTTTCTTTCTATAAGGGAATGATTCCGAAAATTAACATCTCAGCCGGAACAGTGCCGAATTTCCTTTATGGCTGTTATTCACAGGCGCTGACCTTGTTTATGGTGGTACCGTCTATTACACAGGCTTTTGGTATCAGCGCACTGCCCAGTGTAACACGCGCATGGGCGAAAAAAGAAAACGCTGCACTGCAGTCTGGAATTAACTCCGTACTGCGGATCACCTGTCTGTTCTGCGTACCAGCAGGTTTGGGTCTCAGCGTTATGGCTTATCCAGTATCAACGCTTGTTTTTGGTGCCAGAGACTCTTCGCCCATTGCCGCCCGTGTGCTGATACTGCTTGGCATAGCATCTGTTTTTGCAGCACTCAGTACACCGGTAAACAGTATGCTGCAGGCGGTGGGGCGCGTAGATCTGCCGGTCAAACTGTTCCTCATTGGTCTGACAATGAAAGTTACTCTGAACTACATTCTTTCCGGAATTCCGCAGATCAATATTTTGGGTGCCGCGATCGGTACAATGTGCTGTTATCTGTTTATTACCATTGCAGGGCTTATACTTTTGCTTCGGGTGACACAGGTAAAAATCTCTATATTTTCTGTTTTGATAAAACCCTTTATCAGTGCAATTCTATGCTGCACAGCTGCTTATGTTACGCAGGATTTCCTGGCAAAATGTCTGTCAAATGCTGTATCTACGGGCATTGCCTTAGTGATTGCGGTAATAATTTATGTGATTTCTCTGGGGTTATTGTGTTCATTTAACAAAACTGATTTTTTAATGTTGCCAAAAGGAAAAAAAATAATAAAAACCCTTGAAAAAATCCACTTTATCGTATAGTATAGTACACGGCACTCTTTTCCGACAGGTTATTTTCTGAAAGATCTGCATGATGATTTTAATAGTATGACTGCCCAGTTTCCTTGGGAAATATGCGATTTTTGAGGAAAATCTTTGATGGAAAAGAACAATTACATAGTTAAGAATTTTTGAAATAGAGGACGGAGGATTTCATTCATGAACAAGACAGAGTTAATTGCAGCAGTAGCGGAGAAGGCAGGTATTTCCAAGAAAGATGCTGATGCAGCAGTGAATACAGTACTGGACACAATCATCGAGACAGTTGCAGCTGGTGACAAAGTACAGCTGGTAGGTTTCGGTACCTTTGAATCCCGTGAGCGCTGCGCTAAGACAGGCAAGAACCCAAGAACAGGCGAAAGCATCGAAATCCCAGCTTCCAAGAATCCTGCATTTAAGGCTGGTAAGGCATTTAAGGATACAGTAAATCAGTAATTGATGAATTGATAGCTGCGGCAGATGCTGCGGCTTTTTTTATCAGAAAAAGGAGGAATTTCCATGCGTCTGGATAAATATCTGAAAGTTTCCCGTCTCATCAAGCGCCGTACCGTAGCAAACGAAGCCTGCGATGCCGGCCGTGTGCTGGTAAACGATAAAGTAGCCCGTGCATCTTATGACGTAAAGCTGGGCGACAAGCTGGAGATCCAGCTGGGCAACCGCATCGTTAAGGTTGAAGTGCTGGCAATCAATGAATATGCAAACAGAGAGACTGCTTCCAGTCTTTATCGCGTGATCTCTGAAGAGAAGCTGGAAAAACCAGTTTCTCCAATGGAAGACTTAGATTAATATATTTCATAAAACAACCTTCGGCTTCATACACATAGTGGTAGGAACGGAGGTTGTTTTTTTATGGCTATGACCATGCAGGAAGAGCGGAAACCTTATAGCTGCCACAATCTAACGCTGGAGGCTCGCAAAAAACTGACGGCGTCAGGTGTATCAAACGTAGATAGTTTTGATGAGCAGACCATTGTGGCATACACCGACCTGGGAGAACTGACGATTCGCGGACAGGGGCTGAAAATCAACAACCTGAATGTAGAAACCGGTGAACTGGTTGTGGAGGGTGAAGTGCATTCCCTGATCTATACCCAGAATCAGCCAAAAAGTGCGGGATTGCTTTCCAAATTGTTCCGATAAGCAAAGAAACGGAGCGTGAGAAACCGTGGAAATGAACATGGGGCTGCATGGTGTCAGCATCTGGACAGCACTGGTAACGGGTTTTATGCTGGCTGTCTGTTATGACTGTTTTCGGATTCTGCGGATTACAGTTGGCGGACGCGCAAAGCAGAACAGTGTATTTGATTTTTTCTTCATGCTGTTCTGCGGTGCAGTAACGTATCTGCTTGCCATTGCTGTTGATTTTGGTCGGGTGCGTTTTTTTCTTCTTGCCAGTGAAGTAATCGGTGCCTGCGTGTATTTTCTGACAATTGGTGCGGCTACGGGACATATCGCAAATCTGCTGCACAGGGTGTATCTCCGGATGAAAAAAGGGGTGTTTCTGCTGTTTGTGCGTCCTGTACAATTTTGTTTGAGAAAATTCAGTAAATTAATTTTTTCTATTATCAAAAAAGTTAGAGATTTTCTCAAAAAAACAGCAAAAAAACGAAAAAATCCCTTGAAAAGCCGGGGCGGAGTAGTGTATAATCAAAATGTAGACGTATGCAAGAATAGAGTTGTTTTGCAAAGAGTGAATAGAGCCAAAGGAGAAAAGAAAGATGAAGGTAATTGAAGGAAAAAAGAAGAGAAGTAAGGGTAAGATCGCACTGCGGATTGCCATTGCAGCATTCTTGATTTATGTGATTATTTCCTTTATCAGCCAGATGGTTCAGATTTCGCAGAAGCAAGGTCAGCTTTCGGAACTGCAGCAGCAGCTTTCTGTTCAGAATCAGAAAAATGATGAGCTGAAAGAAGCACTGGATGCAGGTATTGCAGAGAGCGGCGAGTACATTGAGCGCGTTGCGCGTACTTACGGTTTTGCAAAGCCAAGTGAGCGTATCTTTATGAACATCTCCGGCGAGTAATCACGTCTCAATTTATCAGAGAGGAACACGACATCTTTATGCAGCTTGAAGTAGGAGCAATCCTTGAAGGAAAAGTAACTGGAATTACAAAATTTGGCGTTTTTGTGGATCTGCCTGAAGGCAAGACCGGTATGGTACATATTTCTGAAGTAGCATCCGCGTTTGTAAAAGAGATCCGCGATTTCGTAACGGAAGGTCAAACCGTTAAAGTAAAAGTATTGAGCATCAGCGATGACGGCAAAGTCAGCCTTTCTATGAAGAAGGCTGTTCCGCCGGCACCAAAAGCACCGGCACAGAACAATAATCCTGCCCGTTCTTCCAGAAGACCTGGCGATTATGAGTGGCAGAGCAAACCGGAGCCGACCAGCTTTGAAGAGATGATGTCCAAATTCAAACAGACCAGTGATGAAAAGATGTCGGCATTGAAAAAAGGCCTGCAGGCAAAGCGTGGCGGCGGTTACACAAGAGGCAACGGCTCTCAGCGCTAAGCTTGGCTTTCTTTCATCCGGTTTTAATAAAATTTGATGATAAGCGGGGTGGGTTTCACTCCGCTTTTCCTGCTATATATGGGCAGGATACTGGTATATAGAAAAGGTAGGTAACAGAACAATGTTGCTGTATAACGGAACAATTTACACCATGGCAGGGGAACCAATTGCCAATGGTTATGTGCGTGTGGCAGAAGGAAAAATTCTGGAAACAGGCGCAGGAAACGTGCAGCCGCAGGAGGGAGAAGCGGTTGTTGATCTGAACGGTGCCTGTGTTTATCCTGGTTTCATCGACAGCCATACACACCTTGGCATGTGGGAAGATGGCCTTGATTTTGAGGGCGATGACGGCAATGAGGAAACAGAGCCAATTATGCCGCAGCTTCGTGCCATTGACGCTGTGAACCCACTGGATTACTGTTTTGAAGAAGCAGTAGAGGGCGGCGTAACAACAGTTATTACAGGCCCTGGCAGCGCAAACCCGATCGGCGGCCAGATGGCAGCTTTGAAAACCCACGGCAAGCGTATTGATAAAATGATTTTAAAAGCGCCGGTGGCAATCAAAATGGCACTGGGTGAAAACCCGAAAAACGTATATAACGGCAAGAATCAGACACCGATGACTCGTATGGCAACGGCTGCACTGATCCGCGAACAGCTGTTTAAAGCAAAGGAATACATGGAAAACGTAGAGAAGGCAGAAGCTTCCCGTAAAGATCCGGAGGTTGATGAAATTGACAGACCGGAGTTTGATTTAAAGTGTGAAGCACTGCTGCCTGCGCTGCGCAGAGAAATTCAGGTGCATTTTCATGCCCATAGAGCAGATGATATTTTTACTGCTATTCGCCTCAGCGAGGAGTTTGGACTGGACTATGTAATTGTTCACGCAACAGAAGGCCACCTGATTGCAGATGAGCTGACTGAAGTGGGTGCAAAGATGCTTTCCGGTCCGTTCCTCAGTGACCGTTCCAAGCCGGAGCTGCGCAATCTGAGCGTAAAGTGCCCTGGCATTCTTTCTCAGGCAGGCCTCAAACCGGCAATCATCACAGATCACCCGGTTATCCCGATTCAGTATCTGCGTATGTGCGCAGGCCTTGCAGTAGCAGAGGGTATGGATCGCGAGGAAGCTTTGAAGGCAGTAACCATTTACCCGGCGCAGCTCTGCAGAATTGATGACAGAGTTGGTTCCATTGAAGCAGGCAAGGATGCTGATCTGGTTGTTTTCGATCAGGATCCGCTGGCACTTGGTGTTAAGCCAACAATGGTGATGATCAACGGTAAAATCGTAAAGAAGCAATAACAACGGAAGGAGCGATTGTTATGGGAAAATTTAAGAAACTGCTGATCGGTGGTCTGGCTATGGGCGGCATTGCTGCTTTTTATGCTGCAACACGCCGTAAAGATACATTCTCCGTTGTACTGAAGGAGAACCTGACAGAAGGCTGGATGTGGAAATATACGCTGGAGACAGAAGGCATCATCAAGGAGCATTCCAACAATTATGTGCCATGCTTTGGTTCCAGCGAAACAGGCGACGATTACGGCCAGCACAAGTGGGATTTTGCACCGCTGAGAGTGGGCGAGACATTACTCCGTTTCGAGTATGTTCGCCCTTGGAAGAGCGTAGACGGCCCATGCGCATACGGCGTTTATAGGGTG
Source organism: Acutalibacteraceae bacterium (assembly GCA_045638545.1). Taxonomy (GTDB): domain Bacteria; phylum Bacillota; class Clostridia; order Oscillospirales; family Acutalibacteraceae; genus UMGS1071. Next base: position 16,461 of record JAZUBL010000070.1, read on the forward strand.
ACAGTTGACTCTGAGCACAAGACACTGGTGGAACTGGTGGAAAGCTCTGAAAATTATCTGACTTATGCGCTGATGGGGAAATAAGAGGGTATCATGAGAGAGATTCAGGTATCAGAAATTACAAAGGCCATTCGTCAGCTGTGTATCGATGCAAACAGAGTGCTTCCAACAGATCTGGAACAGTGTATCTGCGATTGCTGTGAAAAAGAACGCCATCCAACAGGTAAAGCAATTCTGCAGGACCTGCAGAAGAATATGGATGCTGCAAGAGAACTGCAGATTCCGATCTGCCAGGACACAGGTATGGCAGTGGTATTTGCGGAGATCGGTCAGGAGGTTGTTCTCACTGGCGGCAGCTTTGAAGCAGCAGTACACGAAGGCGTTCGTCAGGGTTATGTGGAAGGCCTTCTGCGCTGTTCCGTTGTGGAGGATCCCCTCCGCCGCGTGAATACAAACGATAATACCCCGGCAGTGATCCACACACGCATTGTGGACGGCGACCAGGTAAAGCTGACTGTTGCGCCAAAAGGCTTCGGCAGTGAAAATATGAGCAAGATGAAGATGTTCACCCCGGCAGCAACCAGAGAGGACATCATCAACTATGTTGTGGAAGTGGCAGATATTGCCGGCAGTAACCCATGCCCGCCGATGGTGCTGGGCGTTGGCATTGGCGGCGATTTTGAGCTGTGTGCATATCTGGCAAAAAAAGCATTATGCCGCAGCGTGTCAGAGCCAAACAGAGATCCGTTCTATCAGGAGATGGAGCAGGAAATTCTGACAAAAATTAACGAATTACAGATTGGCCCGCAGGGCTTTGGCGGTGACATTACCGCGCTCAGCGTTGCCATTGAACAATACCCGACTCACATTGCCGGACTTCCGGTTGCTGTGAATGTTGGATGCCATGTAACTCGTCACAAAAGCACAGTTTTGTAGATGAGTTTGTGAATTTTTTAAGAAAATTGTACAAAACTACTTTCCAAAATACAATTTCTATGGTAAAATATAGCTACGCAATCGGAATCACCGAATGTAGTTCTAGTAATAAGTGGGAGTTGTTTTTATGAAGGTAACAATTACCGGTAGAAAAGTAAACTTGAGAGATAACTTCAAGGAACTGGCAGCGAAAAAACTTGCAAGATTTGACAGAATCTTCGATGCCGATGCAGATGCCCACGTTGTTGTAACTGTAGAACACAACCGCCAGACGGTTGAAATTACGATTCGCCAGCGCGGCATGATTTATCGTGCAGAGGCAACCGAGTATGAAATGAACGATGCACTGGATCGTGTAATCAGCGCATTGGGCAGACAGATCCGCAAGAATAAGACAAAGCTGGAGAAGCAGATCCACTCCGGTGCGATTGACCAGTACATCGAAGAATATACCTACACAGATGCAGTGGAAGAAGTAAAGGATTTCGAACTTGTAAAAACAAAGAAGTTCTTTGTAAGCCCACTGAACATAGACGAGGCAATTCTGCAGATGAACCTGCTTGGCCACCAGTTCTTTATGTTCCGCAATGCAGAGACAGAAGAAATCAACGTTGTTTATAAGAGAAACGACGGCGGTTATGGTCTGCTGGAGCCGGAAAACGATTAAGTTGACTTTGTTCCTACCGGAACTATTTTCTGATATAAATTCATGAACAAAAAGGGATTGTGCGGAAAGTACAATCCCTTTTTGCAGGATTTGGGAGAATTTGCAAAGTATTAACATAGTGAGGGAATTATGGAACAGTTTAAGTTAGTTTGTCCTTGTCTTTTAGGCGTAGAGGGACTTGTTGCAGATGAACTGCGCAGAATGGATGCGCAGGACGTTATGCCGGAAAACGGCAGAGTTATTTTTACAGGCGACTATAATATGATCGCCCGTGCAAACCTGAACTCCCGTTATGGTGAGCGTGTGCTGGTGCTGATGGATACATTCAAAGCTCGCACTTTTGAAGAGTTATTCCAGGCTGTAAAGGCTTTGCCATGGGAGCAGTGGATCGGCAAAGATGATATTTTCCCAGTAAAGGGAAGATCCCTCAGCTCTAAGCTGTCCAGTGTGCCGGACTGCCAGAAAATTATTAAAAAGGCAATTGTTGAGCGTCTCAAGCAAAAATATAATATCAACTGGTTTGCAGAGACTGGCACTCTCTATCAGGTGCAGTTCCTGATTCTGAAGGATCAGGTAAGCGTAATGATCGATACATCCGGTGCAGGTCTCCACAAGCGCGGTTACCGTGCAAACTCCACAGAGGCACCAATTAAGGAAACTCTGGCTGCTGCTATGGCACACCTTGCCCGTGTTCGCCGTGACGGTACTGTTGTTGATCCATTCTGTGGCTCCGGTACCGTGCTCATTGAGTCTGCACTGTATGCAATGAATATTGCACCTGGTCTCCGCCGGAACTTTGCGGCAGAGAACTGGGATCAGATCGATTCTAAAATCTGGATGCAGGAAAAAGAGCGTGCGATGGACCTGATCTACCGTGATGCAAAATTCTGCGGCTACGGTTATGATCTGGACGGTGCGGCTGTTTCTCTCACACTGGCTAACGCAAAGAAGGCCGGCGTGATTGCGAATATCAAGGCTGAGAAGCGTGATATTAAGGATTTTAAGCTGGAAGGTGACCGTGGTTATGTGATCACAAACCCACCATATGGCGAGCGTCTGCTGGATGAAAAGCAGGCACAGGAGATTTACCGCACCATGGGCAGAGTGTTTGAACGCAAGCCAATGTGGAGCTATTCCATTATTACACCAGATGAGACCTTTGAAGATTGCTTTGGAAGACAGGCTGATCGCCGCCGTAAACTGTATAACGGCATGATCCGCTGTCAGCTTTACATGTATTATAAATAATCGCCCAAGCGAAGTTTTTCTTGTATCCTGCTGCTTCTTGTAGTAAAATAAAAGAAAATCTTGGTATTAAAGGGTGACAGACAATGGATGATAAGAAAAAAATCCCGGAACCACACGTTCAGGAAAAAGACGTAGAAAAGGCGATTGAACTTGTAGAAGAAGAGCGCTGGGAAATGGATGACTACCTGGAGGATCAGGGCATCTACATCCGTCAATAAAAGTTACAAAAAGCAGGTGTCGTTTTGATGCCTGCTTTTTTGCATAAAGAAAGATCCCTCGGTTAAACCGGGGGATCTTTTTGCGTAGATGTTTATTCTATGGATTTCAGACTTTCTACCATGTTCAGTTTTTTCAGTTTGAAGTGCAGTGCTACGTTTACTACCAGCGTAAAGACAAATGTCAGTACGCCTGCAAAGAGGAAGCAGTACCACGGGATATCTGGTGAGAACATAGCCGATTCTACTTCGGCTGTTCGGATGACAAAGCCTTCCAGGAAAATACCGCCAAACAGACCAAGAAGAATACCAATAACAGAGCAGATGATATTTTCACGGTAAATGTATGCGGAAGTTTCATGGTCGCGGTATCCAAGCACTTTCAGTGTTGCCAGCTCACGGGTGCGTTCTGCTACGTTGATGTTGACCAGATTGTAGAGAACGATAAATGCCAGCAGGCCGGCTGCTACGATAATGACCAGCACGATGCTGCTCATATTTGCTGTAATGTCATCGAAAGACTTCTTGTTGGCATCGTTGAAGGTGGAGCCCATGATGTTTTTATTCCTGGTCAGCTCTGTTGCAATCTGTGTCTGCTGATCGCTGTCAGAGATCTTGATCAGAATATTTGCATAGTCTGGTGCTTCTTCGAAAACATCTTCATACAGCGCAGGTGTCATGAACACGTAATTTCCAACGTAGTTTTCGACGGTTGCAGCCAGTGTTACGTCCACTGTTTTGCCTTCGTGTTCTACCTGAAATTGATCACCGATGGAGAGACCGCACATACGCGCCAGCTTTTCGTTAATGACAACACCATCATCGGTCATTGGAACAGGTGTCCGGTCACCTCTGGTGCGGAGATCGAAGTAATTTGCAGTGAATTCTTCTGTATCTTCCGGTACCAGCAGAATTACGCTTACGCGCTCAGAATCGCTTCGCACATAATCTTCATTGGAAAGCAATGCGTACATCTGAGAAGAAACGCCGTTAATTTCAGAGACTTCCTGGAAAACAGTTTCTTTTTCAGTTTGCTTCAGGCCATCTGCCATCTGCACGATACCGTCATACAGTGTGATGCTGTCAAACTGTGTGCTGGAAACAGAAGTGATGGCGTAGTCCATACCAAAACCGGTCAGCATCAGGGCGGTACATCCGGCAATGCCGACGATAGTCATAATAGCACGCTTTTTGTAACGGAAAATATTTCGGATGGTCAGCTTCATAGCAAATGGGAATCGCTTCCATAAGCCTTTCCAACGTTCCAGTAAAATCTTTTTACCGGCAGGCGGTGCCTTTGGCCGCATCAGCGTTGCCGGTTCGGCCAGCAGCTCTTTGTAGCAGGCGATAAGGGTTGCGCCTGTCATGCACAAAATGGCAATGCCGGTGACGAATCCGCCCATGCCCCAATGGAATGGGATCTGGTGGTCCGGTATGTTATAGGCGTTTCCGTAAGCGGCAAAGAGGATTGCCGGCAATGCAGTGAAACCAACAACCAGACCAATCGTACATCCAATCACAGTTGCAAAGATCGCGTACAGAACGTACTTTGCCATGATGGAACCTTTTCCATAACCCAATGCTTTCAGGGTACCGATCTGTGTGCGGCGCTCTTCAACCATACGTGTCATGGTGGTGAGGCAGATGAGGACGGCAATCAGAATGAAGAAGACCGGAAGAACGGTAGAAACATTCTTGATAATGTCAGCGTCATCTTCAAAGTTAGAGTAGCCTACGTTATCAGCACGGGTCCAGACGTAATATTCCGGATTTTCCAGATTTTCAATCTGACGTTCCGCATAAGCTAGTTTGTTTCTGGCATCGGTCAGTTCCTGTTCCGTTTCTTTTTTTGCTTTGTTGTATTCTTCCTGACCATCTGCAAGTTCTTTTTCTGCATCGATCAGCTTTACTTCAGCATCTAGGAGCTGTTCATTTGCATCGGCAATGAGCTTTTTAAAGTTTTGTTTTTCTTTGGAAAGCTCCTGTTTGCCGCTTGCCAGTTCTGCTTTGCCTTGCGCAATCGCTATTTTGCCTGCATCAAGCTGTGCTTTTGCGTCAGTTAGCTGCTTTCGTGCAGAATCCAGTTCTGCCTGTGCGGCACTGAACTGCGATTCTGCCTGTGCTTTACCGTTCAGATATTCCTGATAACCGGTATTATATTCAGCAAGGCCGGCTTCATATTGCGCAATACCTGTGTTCAGATCTGCCTGAGAAGCTTCATAATCTTTCCACTTTTTATCAAGCTGTGCCTGCTGCTGTTCAAGTCTGGTTAAAGAAGATTCATATAATGCCGGACTCATCCAGGATTTAGAGGATTCCAGCTGGCTCTTCTGCCAGTCCAGGGAGGACTGCGATGCAGTGAGCTGCATTTTATTTAAATCCAGTGCAGTCTGCCCTAAATCAATTTGCTGTTTTGCGGCATCCAGCTGCTGTTTTGCATCAGCCAATTGATTTTCAGCGTCGGCAAATTGCTGCTGCGCTTTTTTCTTTTCGGCAGCAAGTTGTTTTTCACCGGCTTCAATCTGTGCGATTGCATCTGGATAAGCAGCTTCATATTCTTTAATACCGGCATTGAGTTTTGCTTCCTGTGCAGCCAGTTCCGCTTCACCATCAAGGATCTTCTGTTCAGCATCTTTCAGCTGTTGCTCACCGCTGGCTTTTTCAGATTCCAGCGTTTTCTTTTGCTTTTCCAGTTCTTTCTTGCCGTCAGTAATCTGCTTTTTCGCATCATCCAGCTGTTTCTTAGCTTTATCTAATTCTTTCTGGGCAGTTTTTTCGCCGTCAGCCAGTTCTTTTTTACCGTCTTCCAGCTGCTTTTTTGCATCGATCAGCACATCGTCGGAGCGCATTTCTGTGCGTTCTTCCATGAATGTCTTCAGTGCAGGTGTCCGTTCATCAATCAGAGAACGGTATGCTTCACCATATGGATCCATACCCAGTTTTCCTTGGGTGGTGAGGAAGATATTGGTGTACACATCCATCGCGAATGCTTCTTCCGGTACTACGATGAAGGAATTCAGCGTGCCGCTGCCAATATTGGTGTAGCCGCGGGAGAAGTCGATATACATTGGCGTCTGTACAATACCGACGATCTCATAAGTATCACCGGCAAGAGAATCCAACAGATCTTCGCCGTCCATACCGGCAGAAAGTTTGATCGTTTCACCGATTTTAAAGTTTTCCGGCACCTTATGAGAGCGATCTACCACACATTCATTTGGCTTTTCCGGCATACGGCCATCCAGCAATTTATACTGGTTCAGCGACTGATTTTCACTGTAGGACATGACCTTGACGGCAACCTGATCTTCTCTGCCGGCATTGATGATCACGTCTTTGGTGTATGTCGGCATGATGGTGTCAATTTTCAGCGCATCTTTCTGTGCTTCCAGAGCTGCCACATCATCGTCTGTAATACCAAGGGTAGAGATAAGCTGAAAATCCATCAGGTTATAATTATTGTAGTAATTTTCAGCCGTCAGTTTCATGTCGGTAGTCGTTACGTTAATACCGGCGTAAAAACCGGAACCCAGTGCAACGATGGCCATAATAGAAAGAAACCGACTTTTTGTTTTCCATATTTCGCGGAAAAAGTCTTTGACCAGAGATTTTTTCATCTGCAAACCTCCCTTCTTTTGTCAGGGAACATCAGTGGATATTACCACTCGATATCTTCTACTGGCATTGGGTTTTCATTGATCTCGATCTTTTCCACTTTGCTGTTTTTCATATGGATCACGCGGTCTGCCATAGGGACGATCGCCAGATTATGGGTGATAACAATAACAGTCATACCTGTTTCCCGGCAGGTATCCTGCAGCAGTTTTAAAATGGTTTTACCGGTATTGTAGTCCAGCGCACCGGTTGGCTCATCGCAGAGCAGCAGTTTTGGATTTTTCGCCAGTGCTCTGGCAATGGATACACGCTGCTGTTCACCGCCGGAAAGCTGTGCAGGGAAATTATAAATACGTTCGCCTAGTCCAACACGCTTCAGCATTTCCTCGGCATTGATAGTATTTTTGCAAAGCTCTGTGGCGATTTCCACATTTTCTTTTGCATTCAGGTTAGGGATCAGATTATAAAACTGGAAGATAAAACCAATATCATTGCGGCGATAATTGGTCAGCTGTTTTTTATTCAGCTTTGCAATGTCAACACCATCTACCAGAATCGAACCTTCATCGCAGGTATCCATACCGCCCAGAATATTCAATATAGTAGTTTTGCCGGCGCCGCTGCTGCCTACAACAATGGCAAATTCGCCTTTTTCAATGTCGAAGGAAACACCATCAGATGCATTGATGGTAATTTCGCCCATATGATATCGTTTATATACGTTACTTAAAGAAATATAAGCCATATAGATTGGTTCACCTCCACAAAAAAGTTGAGAATATATACCAATTTAATTATATAATTCCACAAAAAGTTTTGCAATAAAGAGAATCTTAAAAAGTAAACAAAAAATAATTCTGATTTTTGTTGCGCAGAACAGGAAAAAGAAGTATAGCTTTTTTTGTTGCAAACAGCAGGGAAAAGGTGCTACAATATTTTAAATAACTGAGATAATCATAGTAGTCCTGAACTTGGGAGGGAATAGAATGATTGATGTGACAGCTTTAGGTGAGCTTCTGGTTGATTTTTGTGAGGTAAATACAGTAGATGGTATTCCGCAGTTTGCGGCAAATCCTGGCGGCGCACCATGCAACGTGTTGGCTTATCTTGCAAAGCATGGCCGGAAAACAGCATTTATTGGCCGTGTGGGTGATGATCTGATGGGCCAGTATCTGCGGGATATGGTAGTGCAGACCGGCATTGATGTTTCCGGATTGACTATGGACCCAGAAGTGAAAACAACGCTGGCTTTTGTCCGTACAGACGCAAAAGGAGAGCGAAGTTTTTCCTTTTTCCGTAATCCAGGTGCAGATTGCTGCCTGACGGAGGCAGACGTGGATTATGAAAAAATTGCGCAGAGCAGAGTGTTTCATTTTGGAACACTCTCCATGACCCACGATGCGCCAAGAGCGGCGACAAAAAAGGCGGTGGAAATTGCCAAACAGGCCGGTGCACTGATTTCTTTCGATCCCAATTATCGACCGCTTTTGTGGGAGAGCGAAGACCTGGCCAGAGAACAGATGGCATATGGATGCAGTGTCTGTGATTTTCTCAAAATTGAGCGGGAAGAATTGTACTTTCTGACCGGTATTGCCAGCGAGACAGAAGCGGTACAGCAGCTGTTGGCGCAGTACCCAATTAAATTACTTACCGTAACGGCTGGAGAAGAAGGTGCTGCTCTGTATTATAACGATATTATGCTGCGGCAGGGGGCAGTACCGGTTGCACAGCCTGTGGATACGACTGGTGCCGGTGATGCGTTCTGCGCAGGCTGTATCGACTGGCTCTTAACTTATGGTATGGAAAATCTGACGGAAGATTCTCTCCGGAAAATGCTGCTGCGCGCCTGCACCGGTGCGTCTATTGTTATTGGCAGAAAGGGTGCGCTGCTCACCATGCCGACCCGTGAAGAAATTGATACTTTAATGCAATAAAAAACCTCCTGTTATCAGAGTCATTCCGATAACAGGAGGTTTTCTTTTAATGGCTTGTTCGTTCCGCCAGCTGAATCGCTTTCACAATCGGTACGATCAGCATACCGGTAAACAGGTTACTGATGCCGTGGATGCAGTCAAAAGGAAATCCTGCGGCAATCCACGCCAGCATAGATTGAAAACTCATGCCGAACATCAGCGCCTGTACCGGTGCATAGAGAATGCCAAAGGCAAAGCCGTGGGCAGAGCACAGGGCTGCATAAAGAAACGGACGGAGTTTTTTAGGCAGTCGTTTTGGCAGCAGCATGGTTGCGCCCCAGAGGACTGTCCAGACATATAAATATGGAACCCACCATGGCGCAAAGCCGGCGATGAATCCATTGAGAATTACATACGTATAAATTGGGAAAAGAGCTTTCCAGCGATAGACGATCGTGATGGCAATTGTAAGCATGCCCAGCAGATGAATATTCGGCAGTGCCTCCATAATCAGTTTGGAAGCGAACATCAACGCTGCCAGCATACCGAAAATCACGATTTCACGAACACGAAGCTTCATTATTTTTCAACCTTCAGTTCGTAAGTTGCACCATCTGTAATCGTAGTGGTGTCAACGCCGGAAACAGCATATTCGCCGTTAATATAAAATGCCCAGTAAGTGCCGGTTGTGTCGTAGTCAGCCAGAATACCATTTACTTTCTTAATGTATAAACCGTATGGACCAGCATCGCCTTCAATCAGCTCCAGTTCCAGCAGTGCATCCCCAACAGTTTCCTTGTCGGTGTTGATTGCAAATGCGGAGACATTGTTTTTGTCGTCCACTACATGGAGAGAGAAGGCAGTTTCTCCTTCACCAAGGGCAGTTACTTCCGTGTTTGTTACACCGGAAACATAGTGGAACTCATCATCCGGTGTGGTTGGTGTTTCATTACTGCAAGCGGTTGCAGTCAGCGCCATAGCCGCAATCAGCGCACTGCAAAGGATTGCAGATAATGTTCTCTTCAGTTTGAATTTTTTCATTATCGTATTCTCCTCTGGAATATTAAATTCCTCCAAACCGGCACTCGCGGCGTAGCAGGAGGTTTTGATGTACGGATATTTCGACTTAACGCTGGACCAATCCGCCTTCTCAGAAAATTCCAATGGCGTGTCCCGAACTGCGGCGTTCGGTGAGGAATGGTCACAATCTGCGTTTCACGGCGACGCGCTCGTACAGGAATTTCACCTGTTTCCCCGCACATCTTTTTCATTATATACCGTTTATGCGCTGTTTTCAATACAGAGATAAGAACAGCTGTTTTGTTTTTGCATAGGATAATGCGGCAGAGATTTTCATTTTGCAATGATTAAATTTCTGTCCGGCGGCAATACTAGCTGCAGAGAGTACTCCAGAAAATTGAAACGGAGCGTGAAATCATGCAGATTCATAGAGGAGATATTTATTATGCAGACCTGAGCCCTGTTGTCGGTTCAGAGCAGGGTGGCGTGCGGCCTGTGCTTATCGTGCAGAATGACGTGGGCAATCGATTCAGTCCAACGGTTATTGCGGCGGCGATCACCAGTCAGCAGACGAAGGCAAATCTGCCAACGCATATTACGCTGAATTCTGCCGATTCCGGTCTGGCAAAAGATTCCATTGTGTTACTGGAACAGGTGCGAACTCTGGATAAGCATCGCCTGAAGGAACGAATGGGAAAATTAGATGCGGATTCCATGCATCAGGTAGACCATGCGTTGTCTATCAGCTTTGGCCTTGATTTTGAAAGCAGCTTACAGCAGGCTACATAACCCCGGCCTGCATAAAAAACAAAAAAAGGGAGAGAATAATAGCATGGAAAGGAGTGAGAAGTATGGCATTAACAGCAAAAGAACTGACAGCCATTGAAGATCAGCTGAGCAGCGAAAAACTGCTCATCACAAAATGCAAAGCTTATGCGCAGATGTGCGAAGATCCGGAACTGAAAAAGAAGTGTGAAACCATGGCCGGTAAGCACCAGACCCACTATGAAAAACTGCTGAACTTTTTAAACCAGGAGTGATGAAAATGAACCAGATAATGCAGGACAGAGACCTGATGGAAGATTTACTGTCTTCTGAAAAAGCTGTAACAGGCAGCTACAATACTTTTACCAATGAGTGCTCTACTGCCAGAGTGCGCGATGAATTCCTGAATATTCTTAATGAGGAGCATCAGATTCATGCCGATGTATTCAGTGAGATGCAGAAGCGTGGCTGGTATCCAATGCCAAATGTGGAACAGAAGAAAATTGAACAGGCAAGAATGAAATTCCAGAACTCCAAACCACAGGTATAATCGTTCGATAAAAAACGCCGATGCACACCAGCATCGGCGTTTTTGCTGCGCAGGAAGAGACAGAATATGCAGCCCCTTTCTATTATAATAGGAACGCATAAGTGGGAGAGGAGGGCGTTATGGTTAATTCACAGACGGTTATTTATCTCGATGTTCTGTTATCGGTCAATCTGTTCATCAATTATTTTCTTCTGTTGACAACAGCGAAGTTTCTTGGCATTCCGTATCGAAAAATCAGACTGCTGATTGGTGCATTTGCAGGCGCGTTTTTTTCGCTTGTGATTTTACTTCCGTCAATTCCATTTTTCTGTAATCTGCTTTTAAAAATCCCTATGGCAGCAGCTATGGTATTTGCGGCGTACCGCTTTATATCATGGCGATCCTTTGGGAAACAGCTGGTCTGTTTGTATGGTGTCAGTTTTTCCTTTGCCGGCATTATGATGGCATTGTCGTACTGTTTTCAGCCGTCTGGTCTGCTCATTAAAAACTCTGCTGTTTATATCGCAGTGTCTCCAATTCTGCTCCTGCTTGTTACAGTGGCGTGCTATTTTGCGCTGATAATTTTATACCGCATTACGGGGCGGCATCATTTGCAGCATACGTTCTGTACGGTAACTGTCTGGTTTGGGGAAAAGAAAACTTCTTTTCTTGCAAAAATTGATACCGGAAATGGGTTAACAGAACCTTTTTCCGGCTTGCCGGTAGCTATTGCTGAGGAAAAAATTCTGGCAGAGATATTACTGCCGCTGACAGATTTTGCAGAAAACTGCAGCAGACATCTTCGCATGATACCGTATCATACTGTCAGCGGAGAGGGGATTCTGCCTGCGTTTCAGCCGGATAAATGTATCATTCGCTGCGGAAAAAGCATCATTGAGACCACAGCATTTTACCTGGCTGTCAGTTCCCGAAAATTAAGCAGCACCTATCAGGGTCTGCTGAATCCGGCAATTTTATCAACAGGGACACAGCAGAAAATAGCAGCGAGTCATTCGGAGGGAGAATTATGAAGAAGAAACTGAAATACGGCGGCTTGCGCGGACTGCTGTTTCGCATGCTGCACAAAGCGCGGGGAGAGGACACGGTTCACTACATTAATGGACCGGAGACATTGCCGCCGCCCCTGACGCAGGAAGAAGAAGCAACTGTGATGGAGAAAATACGCAGCGGGGAAGAAAATGCCAGAGAGCCATTGATCACACACAATCTTCGTCTGGTGGTTTACATATCAAAAAAATTTGAGTCTCCGTCTGCCGGCATTGAGGATCTGATCTCTATCGGAACCATTGGACTGATCAAAGCAGTGAATACGTTCCGTCCGGAACGAAATATCAAGCTGGCAACCTATGCATCTCGCTGCATTGAAAATGAGATTCTCATGTATCTGCGAAAAAGCTCCCAGCTTCGCAATGAGATTTCCATTGATGATCCTCTGAATGTGGATTGGGATGGAAATGAACTGCTGCTTTCTGATGTGCTGGGCAGTGACCAGAATACGGTAAATCAGGATCTGGAAAAAGAGGTTGAGAAACAGCTTCTGATGGAGGCAGTTTCTAATCTGTCAGAGCGGGAGCAGAAAATCATGCACCTGCGGTTTGGACTGAACGAAACAAAGGAACATACCCAGAAAGAAGTAGCAGAATTTCTCGGTATTTCACAGTCCTATATTTCCCGGCTGGAAAAACGAATTATGGAGCGGCTGCGTCGTGATCTGGAACGTGTCAGCTGAATTTTTTGTAATGAAATCTTGAAAAGCACTGTGGAATTTTGTAAAATAAAGAATAGAAAAGAGAGGGAGTGGCGGTATGAAACGAATTTCCAAAATTGAGTATTATCTGAATATTGCGCGGGCAGTTTCCAAGCGTTCCACCTGTCTGCGCCGTCAGTACGGTGCAGTCATCGTGAAGAATGATGAGATCATCAGCACCGGTTACAACGGTTCTCACCGCGGTGCAGATAACTGCTGTGACGTAGGCGTCTGCTGGAGAGAAGCCCACGGGATTCCGCACGGCCAGCAGTATGAAAAATGCGTTGCAGTCCATGCGGAGCAGAATGCCATTATTTCTGCCAGCCGCTCTGATATGATCGGTTCGACCCTGTATCTGGCAGGCTTTGAAGGCGAAAAGGAGATCGTTGGCGAACCATGCCTGATCTGCCATAAAATGATTGCCAATGCGGGTATTGCCCGGGTGGTAAATCTCCATGATCTGGAACTGGAAAAAATAGGGCAGATCAACCCGAATACGAACGTGTGCCACAGCTGCGGCTGCGACTGCGGCGGCAAAAAATAACAGAACACCGGAAGCAGAGCATGTCTGTTTCCGGTGTTTTTTTCTTGTTTTTTCGCCGTGAATTCTATGAAATTTTTGTCATATTTTTAATATCTGCAGAATATTTATTGCGTTTCCTGTCGCCCTTTGTTATTATGATAATAGAGGAACTATCCCCTGAAAATGAGTTCCTATCCCTATGAAAACGGAGGCTCGTACATATGAAATGCAAGAAGATTCTGTGTGCATTGTTGGCAGCGCTCACTCTGTCTACCTGTGTTCCAATGTCCGTTTTTGCGGCGGAGATTTCCGCAGAAGAAACAGACGTGATCGTGCCGGCAGAAACCACCGAGACAGAAAAATCAAATATCAGCGGCAATCTTGTCAATGGCGGCATGGCAACCGTTTATCTTGATACTATCTATTATTCCAATCCAAGCGACAATGGCTGCCTGTACAGTGAAACAGACGGCCGCTGTGTAAAGCTGACCGACTTCGGTGTGCAGTATCTGAACGTAAGTGAAGACGGCGGCATTTACTACACAGTTGTAGATGGTGCGGAAGGCCTGACAAAAATCGGCAGATATGATATTGCTTCCGGTGAGACCAGCGTGCTGTTTGCAATTGACATGTATCAGGGTATTAAGAACCTGATCGTACAGAATGGCAAGTGCTACTTTATTACCAATGGTACGGTGCAGACACTGGAAATTGCCACCGGCGCAAGAGAAACTCTGCTGGGTGGTGCTTCCAATATTACCTCTTTTATACTGTTTGACGGCGGATACGCTTACGGCAGCGTGACGGAGGACGGCCGCACGCCAATTACCGTATATCAGTACGATACCATGTCTTCTGCAACTATTACAGAAACAGGCTATGGTTTTGATATTACCGGCGAATATGTGTATTATGCAGAAGGCAGTGATGACCACTGTCTTTATCGTGCTGCGCTGAATGGCGGAGATGCGGAAAAATTGTCCCATCATGCTGTCTGCAATATTGTTGCAACAGAAGACGGTATTTATTACAAAAACAGAAACAGTGTGGAATCCGAAGTGCTGAAATACGATCCATCCAAAGGAACTGCATGGGCGGAGGGTTCCGGAAGCTGCACAGAGTTTGCTGTGCTGCCGGATGACCAGATCGTTACAGCAACAGCGGCAGCTGCCGATGTGTCTGAAATTGAAGCACAGATGCAGAATGGTTCCCACATTGGGATGATGGCAACAGGGGAATATAAAACATGGAAGCAGTACGATACACGATGGGCTTCCAAACTGGTAGGCGATGGCGGTACCATGAAAGCGATCGGCTGTCTTGTAACCAGTATCGCAATCTGTGCGGTAGATTCCGGTATTCGTTCTGAGGAATCTTTTGACCCGGGAATACTGGTTGATCTGCTGAATAATAATGGTGGTTTTGCGCCTGGCGGCAATCTGTACTGGTATAAAGTAACACAGGTTCTGCCGGAATTTTCCATCAACGTATGGAATACAAATCTCAGCGGCCTCTCAAAAGAAGAAAAGAATGCGATTATTCAGTCCCATCTTGATGCAGGCAGACAGGTAGTTGTCAGTGTAAGAAATGGCGGCCACTGGGTAGCGGTAGACCGTGTTCTGAATAACGATGTTGTCATTTATGATCCGGGTTACAACATTGACCTGCTTTATGTAGGATACGATCATGCAAGCCTGAAACAGCTGGCAGCATTCGACGTGCAAGGCGGCAGCGGCGGTAATAACGACAGTTCCACAGAAAAACTGGAGCCTTATCGCGTCATGGTTGATAACCTTCAGTATCGTGATGCGCCATCTACCAGCGGTGTATCGAAGGGCACTTTGAAAAAGGGTGATACTGTACAGGTTGTTTCCGGTTATTCCAAATCGGCAGACGGCTACACCTGGTACATGATTCAGATCGGCGGTGTAAATTACTATGTCGCATCCGGCTATCTGGAAAAGGAAAAACCTGCGGCAACAGGCGTGACACTGGATAAAACATCTGCCTCCATCGAGGAAGAAAAAACAGTAACACTCAAAGCAACAATTACGCCGGCAGGTGCTGACCAGACTGTTGCATGGAGCAGCAGCAATACAGATGTTGCCACAGTGACAGATGATGGTGTTGTTAAGGGAATCAAAGCGGGTACTGCAACAATTACAGTAAAAACTTCCAGTGGCAAAACAGCTTCCTGTCAGGTAACGGTAACAAAACCGGAGGTTCTGCTGAAATACGTTACTACCGATTATCTCAATTATCGTGCAGCAGCATCTTCCAGTGGCGCTCTGAAAGGTACGTTAAAGCCAAATACAGAGGTAGATGTTGTAGAAGGCGGGTCTGTCAAAGCCAACGGCATCACCTGGTACAAGCTGAAAATCAACGGCAAATACTATTATGCTTCGGCTGATTATTTAAAAGAGTGGAAGCCGGAGATTGCGAAAGTAAGCGGCTTTAAAGCAACCAGTACGGACAGTTCCGTAACACTGACATGGAATAAAGTGGACGGTGCAACAGGTTACTGGGTATATCGTGAAAAGGCAGGCAGCTGGACAAAAATTGCCACTGTCTCCGGTGTGACTTATACCGAAAAGAATCTGGATTCTGCTACGGGATACAAGTACGCAGTAAAGGCTTACAAGACCATCAACGGCAAGGATTACTATGGCGATTATCCAACCGTAACGATTGTTACAAATCCGGCAACATTGACCGGCCTGACAGTTACAACTACCACCAACTCTGCAGTTCTGAAGTGGAATGCAGTAGAAGGTGTGACAGGCTACTACGTATATTACCGGAAACCGGGAGAATCTACCTGGAAAAAGGTATCCACCACAAAGCTGACCCATACCTTTACCGGTCTTGCAGCTAACACAAAATATGAGTTTGCGGCAAAAGGCTACAAGGTGATTGATGGTAAAACATATAACGGTGCGTATCCTGTTGTAACAGCGTCGACAGAATCCAATGAGACGCTGGTTAAGTATGTAACGACTGATTCACTGAATTACCGCAGTTCACCATCCTCCAGCGGCACATTGAAAGGCACGCTGGCAAAGGGCGCATCTGTGAATGTGGTAGACGGTTATTCCAAAACAGCAGATGGTATTAAGTGGTATAAAATTAAAATCGGTTCTGCTTACTACTATGCATCTTCTGAATATCTGAAACCAGCCTCAACATCTACTTCTGTGGAGAAAGTAACCGGCTTTAAGGCATCCAGCACAGGGAATGCTGTAAAGCTGACATGGAACGAAGTAGATGGCGCAACAGGCTATATTGTCTATCGTGCAAAATCTGCAGACTCCAATTCTTATGTAAAGCTGAAAACGCAGAGCGGCCTGACTTACACAGACAGCGACGTGGCTTCCTGCAGTAAATATAAGTATGCTGTCAAAGCTTACAAGACCATCAACGGCAAGGATTACTATGGCGATTATCCAACCGTAACGATTGTTACAAATCCGGCAACATTGACCGGCCTGACAGTTACAACTACCGCCAACTCTGCAGTTCTGAAGTGGAATGCAGTAGAAGGTGTGACTGGCTACTACGTATATTACCGGAAACCGGGGGAATCTACCTGGAAAAAGGCATCCACTACAAAGCTGACCCATACCTTTACCGGTCTTGCAGCTAACACAAAATATGAGTTTGCGGCAAAAGGCTACAAGGTGATTGATGGT
>JAZUBL010000071.1:0-16972 GCA_045638545.1 Acutalibacteraceae bacterium
ATGGCTCCGATGCGACTTGGAAGCGATTACCCTTGAGGACGTTTACGAGCCGTACCTGATGCAGATCGGCTTCCTTAACAGAACGCCGAGAGGCCGCTGCGTGACTCATGCAGCGTACCTGCATCTTGGCCTGACACCGCCTGGTGCGGCAGAGGCGCCGGCACAGCAGACGCTGTTTTAAAATGAAATTTAACAAAATGTTTTCAAAATAGATGGTCTGCGGCAAAATTCTTGCTGTACAATAGACCAGCGCAGAAATGCGATTTGATATGTGATTTTTAGAAAGGACCAATGCTATGGGCAGATTATTTGGAACAGACGGTGCAAGAGGCATCGCAAATACAGAATTAACCTGTGAAACAGCTATGAATATTGGTCGCGCGGTGGCAATGGAGCTGATTGGCAGCGAAAGCACCCACCCGACGATTTTAATTGGTAAAGATACAAGAATTTCCTCCGATATGCTGGAGAGCGCCATTGCGGCAGGCCTTTGCTCTGCCGGCGCAAACGTAGTAAAGCTGGGTGTTGTGCCAACACCGGCTGTTGCTTACCTGATCGGTAAATATGGTGCAGATGCCGGTGTGATGATCTCCGCATCTCACAACCCATGCGAGTTCAACGGCATCAAAATTTTCAGCGGTGACGGCTACAAACTGCCGGACGAACTGGAAGAGCAGATCGAAGCGATCGTGCTGGATAAAGCAATGCCATTCCCACAGCCAACAGGCAGTGAGATCGGCACCATTTCCACTGCGGAAAATGCACACCGTGATTACATCGATCACATTAAGAGCACCGTACCGTATTCTCTGGAGGGCATTCGTGTTGCGCTGGACTGCGCAAACGGTTCTGCTTCCACTACAGCGCAGACACTGTTCACAGAGCTTGGCGCAGAGTGCCATATGCTCCATGATCAGCCAAATGGTATCAACATCAATGAAAAGTGCGGTTCCACCCACATAGAAGATCTCCGCGCTTACGTGCTGGAGCATGGTCTGGATGCCGGTATTGCATTTGACGGCGACGCAGACCGCTGCCTTGCGGTAGATGAAAAGGGCAACCTGATCGACGGTGACTTTGTTATGGCGATCTGCGCAGCAGACCTGAAGTCTCAGGGCAAACTGGCAAAGGACACCGTTGTTGGCACCGTAATGAGCAACCTCGGTTTTGTACTGTTCTGCGCAGATAACGGCCTTCGTTTTGAATCCACCAAGGTTGGTGACAGATACGTACTGGAGAAGATGCGTCAGGAAGGCTACAATCTGGGCGGCGAGCAGAGCGGCCACGTAATTTTTCTGGATCACTGCTCTACCGGTGACGGCCAGCTGACAGGCGTTCAGCTGCTGAGCACTCTCTGCCGCAGACAGGCAAAGCTGTCCAGCGTTGCAACACTGATGGAAAAATATCCGCAGGTGCTGGTAAACGTAAAGGTTGCAGCAGAGGGCAAGCGCAAGTTCCACACCAATGCGGTGATTAAGCGCTGTATTAAAGAAGCAGAGCAGGAACTTGGCAAGACAGGCCGCATTCTGGTGCGTCCAAGTGGTACTGAGCCGTTACTCCGCGTAATGGCAGAAGGCAAGTGCATTAATCAGATTACAGAGCTGTGCAATCGCATCGCAGATGTGATTCGTGAACAGCTTGCATAATATAGAAGAAAAGGGGAAACAGCTTTGAGAGCGGCAAACTGGAACGATTACGAATTACTGGATACCTCCGCCGGCGAACGGCTGGAGCGTTGGGGCGATATCATTCTCATTCGTCCTGATCCACAGATCATCTGGAATACACCGAAGAAACACCCAATGTGGAAGCAGGCGCATGCCCGCTATCACCGTTCCAATACAGGCGGCGGCCAGTGGGAAGTTTACAAGAAGATGCCGGACGTATGGAAGATCGGTTACGACGGCATGACCTTCAACCTGAAGACCATGGGCTTTAAGCACACCGGTATTTTCCCGGAGCAGGCAGCCAACTGGGACTTCGCCATGGAGAAAATTAAAAACGCAGGCAGACCGGTCAAGGTGCTGAACCTGTTCGGCTACACCGGTGCAGCAACCCTTGCCTGCGCAAAGGCTGGCGCACAGGTGTGCCACGTTGATGCTTCCAAGGGTATGGTAGCATGGGGCAAGGAAAATGCACAGCTCAGCGGTCTCAGCGATAAGCCGATCCGCTGGTTGGTAGATGACTGTGTAAAGTTTGTGCAGCGTGAACAGCGCCGCGGCAATACTTACGACGGCATCATCATGGACCCGCCGTCTTACGGCAGAGGCCCTGGCGGCGAAGTGTGGAAGCTGGAAGAGCAGCTCCATGATCTGGTAGAGCTCTGTCTGCCGATCATGTCTGAAAATCCGCTGTTCTTCATCCTCAACTCCTACACCACCGGTCTTTCTCCGGCTGTTATGGAGTACCTGCTGGGCGTAATTCTGAAGAAAAAGTTCGGCGGCACTGTTTCCGCAGGGGAAATCGGTCTTCCGGTTACAGAAACTGGTTTGGTATTGCCATGCGGTTCTACAGCGATCTGGCAGTCTTCGGATAAATAAATTTAAGAGTATAACCCTGTAACAGGGAATCGATATAGAAAGGAGCTGTGAAAGGATGCCATTTATCAAAGCGGACGATGTATCCTTTGCATACCCTGCGCAGGAAGGCCAGCTGGCCGAGCAGGTATTGCAGGGTGTTTCGCTGGAAATTGAACAGGGTGACTTCGTAGCATTACTGGGGCATAACGGCTCCGGTAAATCGACCCTGGCCAAGCACTTTAACGCTATGCTGCTGCCAGGCGGCGGCGCTGTTTATGTGGACGACCTCTGTACCGCCAACGAGAAGCTGACCTATGAGATCCGCCGCCGTGTGGGTCTTGTGCTGCAGAATCCGGACAACCAGCTGGTTGCCAGTGTGGTAGAAGAGGACGTGGCTTTCGGTCCGGAGAACATCGGCATTCCGCCAAAGGAGATCCGCCGCCGTGTGGATGAAGCCCTGAAAGCGGTAGATATGTACGAGTACCGACTGAAGGCGCCCCACCAGCTTTCCGGCGGACAGAAGCAGCGTGTAGCCATTGCAGGCGTCATTGCAATGGAGCCAAGCTGCATTGTGCTGGACGAGCCGACCGCCATGCTGGACCCGAGAGGCCGCAAGGAGGTTATGGACACCATCCGCAAGCTGAACCGGGAAAAGAAGATCACCATTATCCTCATCACACACTACATGGAAGAAGCCGCGATGGCAAACCGTGTGGTGGTGATGGACGGGGGAAAGGTTCTTCTGGACGGTACGCCGAGAGATGTTTTTGCTCACGTAGACCTGCTGAAAGCCCATCACATGGATGTGCCGCAGGCGACAGAACTGGCTCATCAACTGCGGCGCTACGGCGTTCCGATGCCGGAGAATATTCTCCATCCGGAAGAATGCGTTGCTGTGCTGGAACATTTATTAAAGGAGAAATCAGGCTGATATGACGATTTTGGAGACCCAGAACTTGACGTATGTCTATGGGGCGAAAACCGCCAACAAAACAACTGCAGTCGATTCCGTGAACATTTCCATTAAAGCCGGCGAGATCATCGGGATCATCGGCCATACCGGCTCCGGAAAATCCACACTGATTCAGCAGTTCAACGGCTTGTTGCGCCCTACCTCCGGAAAGGTTCTTGTCAAAGGCAAAGATATCTGGGCAGAACCGAAGAAGATCCGGCAGGTGCGGTTTCAGGTAGGCATGGTGTTCCAGTATCCGGAATATCAGCTGTTTGAAGATACGGTAGAAAAGGACATTGCTTTCGGCCCGAAAAACCAGAAGCTCTCCAACGATGAGATCCGCGCCCGTGTGACGGATGCGGTGGAATTCGTTGGTCTTGATCCGGCGCTGCGGAAGAAATCTCCGTTTGAGATTTCCGGCGGCGAAAAGCGTCGCGCAGCCATTGCAGGCGTTGTGGCTATGGATCCGGATATTCTGGTGCTGGACGAGCCGACGGCCGGTCTTGATCCGGAAGGCAGAAATGTGCTGCTGGATCAGATCCTGGACTACCACGAAAAGCGGAAGAATACCATTATTTTTGTATCTCACAGCATGGAGGAAGTTGCCAAAATGGCAGACCGCGTGCTGGTGATGCACAAGGGCAAGGCTGTGATGTTTGACACGGTGCCAAAGGTGTTCAGCCGCAGTGCGGAGCTGGAGGCCATGGGCCTGCAGGTACCGCAGATTACAAAAATCATGACCATGCTGGCGGAGAAGGGTTATCCTGTTCCCCGCGGTGTGTTTACATTAGAGCAGGCGGTGGCAGAGCTTCTGCCGCTGCTGAAGGGGGAGGTGCGTTCCATTGGTACGTGACATTACGCTTGGCCAGTACGTCATTGCGAAATCCCCGCTTCACAGATTGGATCCCCGGATCAAACTGCTGTCTCTGGTGGCGATCATTACGTTTATTTTCATCGCCAACAATTTTGTGGGGCTTGGCTGCATGGCGGCAGTAATTGCTCTGGCCATGTGCTTTTCCGGCGTTAAGATCCGCCAGTATCTCCGCAGCCTGCGGGCTGTGCTCATCATTGTCCTGTTCACGTCCGTGTTTAACTTATTCTACGGCGACGGACAGGTTCTGGTGGACTGGGGATGGCTGCAGATTACTGCAGGCGGTATACGAACGGCGATTTTCATTGTGGTTCGTATTATCGTGCTGATCTTCGCCAGCTCGGTGCTGACGTTCACCACGTCGCCGAACCAGCTGGCAGACGCCATGGAGCGGCTGCTGAAGCCGCTCACCTACATTAAGGTGCCGGTCCATGAGATCGCAATGATGATGACCATCGCGATCCGCTTTATTCCGACACTGCTGGAAGAAACAGACAAAATCATGAGTGCCCAGAAGGCGAGAGGCGCCGACATGGAAAGCGGCGGTCTCATCAGCCGTGCAAAAGCGCTGGTGCCGATTCTGATCCCGCTGTTTATTTCTTCCTTCCGCCGTGCTTTTGACCTGGCTATGGCGATGGAATCCCGTTGCTACAACGGCGGCAAGGGCCGCACAAAAATGCGGATCCTGCATTTGAACTTATTTGATATTACGATGTTTGCGATCACACTGCTGTTCTGCGCGGGCACACTGATGCTCCGTATTTTCGTAACACATCCATACCTGTAAGGGAGGACTTTATGCGAACTTTAAAACTGCGGTTAAGTTATGACGGCAAACATTACCACGGCTGGCAGGTACAGAACAACGCGCTTGCAGTGCAGGAGGTTTTTCAGGAGGCACTGGCAAAGGTGCTGGGTACCTGCCCTGATATTAAAGGCTGCAGCCGGACAGACTCCGGTGTGCACGCACTTGATTACTGTGTCAGTCTGAGAACTGATCATACCATTCCGGCGCAGCGCCTTGTGCGGGCGCTGAACCATTTTCTGCCGGCAGATATCGCTGTTCTCTCCTGTGAGGATGCGGACGACGAGTTTCATGCAAGATATTCCTGCACCGGCAAAGAGTATATTTATAAAATCTGGAATCATCCGGTCCGTGACCCGTTTGGTGACGGCTATATGCTGCACTACTGGTACGACCTGGACGTGGACCTGCTGAACGAAGCAGCAAAACACTATATTGGCAGCCATGATTTTACTTCCTTCTGCACATTGGACAGCCGCGACAAAGGCGACCTGACCAGAACGGTGACAAAAGCGGAAGTTATTCGTGAAGGCAATATGGTCATCTTCAAGGTGGCTGCAGACGGCTTTCTTTACAACATGGTGCGCATTATGGTGGGTACACTGCTGCGGGTAGCTCAGGGCAAGTTCAAGCCGGATGATATTCCGAAGATTCTGGAAGCAAAAGACAGAGCGGCGGCAGGACCAACTGCACCGCCGTGGGGCTTATATTTAAATCGGGTGTTCTATGGAGGTGAAACGGATGCGTGACGATGAAAAGAAGCAGGAGCATACAACAGACGAACAGAAGCATGAAAAGCATCTGTTTGGTTCCGACGAAACGATCATGCAGAAGTACGGTGTGAGCCGTGACGAAGAAAGCGAAAACGACACCGATAAAGGCGAACCGGACGCAAGACCGCCGAAGCCGAAGGATGAAAAATCCCGTAAAAAGCGCCGCAAGATGTACATTATTATTGCGGTCATCACAGCATTGGCAATCGGGCTGATCCTGTGGCTGGCAATTCCAAACTCCGGCGCATCCAACTACGACAACAATATGAGCGGTCTGGTAGACGATGTGATGGAAATTCAGGAAGGTTATCCTGCAGCTCTCAGCGGCACCAGCGTAACAAGCGGCAACTTCTTCACCATGGAGAAGCAGCTTGTTTACATCAGTGATACGTCTATCATCCGCCTGAATGAAAAAGCAGAGCCTGTTTACGAACGAAGCCACAGTTACTATCACCCGATCGTAAAGACAAGCGGTGAGAATCTGATTATCTATAACGTAGGCAGCACTGGCTTCCGTATTGACAACAAGAGCGAGACGATCCGCAGTGAGGATGCAGACAACATTATCATGGCGGCAGACGTTGCGGAAAATGGCCGCTATGCACTGGTAACAGAGACAAAGGGTTATCCATCTCTGCTGACAGTTTATAAGGAAGACGGCTCTCTGCAGTATAAGTACAGCTTCTCCAACTGCTACGTTGCAGATATTTCCCTCAGTACAGACGGTACAAAGGCAGCTGTTGTGGGTGTAACTGCAAGCGAAGGCGAACTGGTGTCTCAGGTATATCTGCTGGATTTCAACAGTGAAACACCAATGGCGATTGCCGACTGCAGCGGTACACTGCTGATGGCAGTAGAGTATGTTGACAACAGAGCGCTGGCAGTTGGCGATGACTGCGCTGTCAGCGTAAACGGCGGCGGTGAAGTGCTGACTTATGACTACCAGGGCATGAAGCTGGCAGCTTATGATTATAACGATAACCGTCTGCTGGTAGCGCTGTCTCCGCATGACAGTGCAAGTAAGGGTAAGCTGACAGTACTGAACAGCAAGGCAGAGGTACACGCAGAGCGAAACTGCGTCGAAACAATGTACGACGTTTCTCTCTATGGCGATACCATGGCTGCTCTGTCTGACGACGTGGTGTATTCTTACTCTGTCAACGCTGTTCGTCACTTTAACAACGACAACGGCGAAGACCAGGCTGCATTCCATACCACAGAGGCTGCTAACGATACCAAGGCAATTGCCCTGGCAGATGAAAGTTCCGTCTTTATGCTGGGCATCAGTGAGGTTCGTTTTGAGGACTATTAATGGCCAGTCTTGACGATGTCAGACTCTCTGTGCTATATTCTATGTTACATATCTGCCGGGAAAACCGCGGCAGATAGGGAAAAAGGAGGCAGCTGTGTCAATTTTACTGGATGTCATCATCGTGGCGATTGTGGTATTGTACGCGCTGCGGGGATGGCGAAAAGGCTTTTTCAGATCGCTGATGGGCCTGATTGGCGCAATGATTGCGCTGGTTGCCGCACTGACGGTTTCCCGGTTTTTGTCTCAGTGGATCTTTGATGCATTTATCCGGACACCGCTGGCGGCATCCATTACGCAGACTATGGCAGAAACAGGCGCATCAACAGCTTCCGGCATAATGAGTGCCCTGCCCCAGTTCCTGCGGGAACTGGTCGGCTGGACAGGAAACAGTGCCCAGGAACTGCAGAATCTTATCAGCAGTTCCGCAGGGCCGGCGGCAGATATTCTGGTAAATATCATCTCGCCGCTGGTGATCAACCTGATCATGATCGTGGCAGCGATCGTGCTGTTTATCATCTTCCTGATCATTGTGCGGCTGCTTCTGCGTTTGCTGAACAAGGTGACAAAGGTGCCGGTGATCAAACAGCTCAACGGCATTCTTGGCTTCCTGCTGGGTATCGGTAAGGGCATCATTATTGTCTGGATGCTCTGTGCACTGGTATCCATCATTGTGCCGCTGTTCGGTCCGTCTGCACAGTGGGCACAGGATGCCATGGATCACTCTTATGTGTTCCGCGCTCTTGCCAATTTTAATATTGTGTCGATCTGGCTGCTGTAAGCGGCTGTTCGAAAAACTTAACCATTACGGAGTGACCGCATCGTGAAGAGCGGCTCCGAGCAATATACGCGTATTCCGAAATCAACCGCAGGAATATGACGGCTTTTGTCCGCAGCGGTAGCGGAGAAGAGAATTGTAACTATGATGATGTGTACAAAATGCCAGAAGAGACCGGCAGTTGTGTTTGTGTCTCAGAGCGGCGACCCAAGCAAGGCAGAGGGTTATTGCATTACCTGTGCCAAAGAAATGGGCATTAAGCCTGTGAATGATTTAATGGAAAAAATGGGCCTGACAGAAGAAATGATCGAGTCCATGGAAAATGAAATGTCTCAGCTGATGGATCTTTCCGGCATGGAAGCAGCAGACTTCCAGGCACTGAGCAATGCTGCACAGAAGGGCGACAGTGACGACGATGACGAGGACGGTTCCTTTACACCGGGCGGCGCTGCAACTTTCCCATTCCTGAAGAATATCTTCGGCGGCGGCAACCAGAATGAAGAAGATAAGGGCGGCAAGAAGGAAAATGGTTCCAAGGGTAAGAAGAAAAAGAGAAAGAACCTGGACCTGTACTGCTACAACCTGACAGCAAAGGCACAGCGCGGCGAGATCGACAACATTGTTGGCCGTGACAAGGAAATTGCCCGCGTAATCCAGATCCTCTCCAGAAGAACAAAGAACAACCCATGCCTCATCGGTGAGCCTGGTGTTGGTAAAACAGCAATCGCAGAAGGCCTTGCAATCCGCATTGCAAACGGCGATGTACCTGCAAGACTGAAGAAGAAGGAGATCCACCTGCTGGATCTGACTTCCCTCGTTGCAGGCACACAGTTCCGCGGCCAGTTCGAAGCAAGAATCAAGGGCCTGCTGGACGAAGTAAAGGAAGACGGCAACATCATCCTGTTCATCGACGAAGTGCACAACCTGGTTGGCACCGGTGACGCAGAGGGCTCCATGAACGCAGCAAACATCATGAAGCCTGCGCTGTCCCGTGGTGAAATTCAGGTGGTTGGCGCAACAACCTTTACAGAGTACCGCAAGCACATTGAGAAGGACTCTGCACTGGAGCGCCGCTTCCAGCCTGTTACAATCGTAGAGCCATCTATTGAGGAGTCCTACGACGTGCTGCTGGGCATTAAGACTTACTACGAGACATACCACCGTGTACGTCTCGATGATGCACTGCTTCGCCGTGCTGTTGTACTGGCAGAGCGCTACATTACAGACCGCTTCCTGCCTGACAAGGCAATCGACCTGATGGACGAAGCCTGTGCATGCGCAGCACTGCGTAATCTGGACATGGCAGAGTACGACACTCTGGTAGAGTCTATTGACCGCATGAAGGCAGAAGAAGCAGAACTGTCTGCAGCAGAGACACCGGATTACGAGAAGCTGGCTGAGATCCGCTGCGAAATGGCAAAGAAGGAAGCAAGAGCTGCAGAGCTGGCTCCAAATGCCCTTGGTACAGAAGTTACCATGGAAGACCTGGCACACGTTATTGAGCTGTGGACAGGTATTCCGGAAAGCCGTATTCAGGAGAGCGAGCTGAAGAAGCTGAGCGATCTGGAAGGCGTTCTGGCATCCAAGGTAATCGGTCAGGAAGAAGCTGTAAAGGCACTGGCAGCAGCCATCCGCCGCAGCAGAGTACAGATCAGCCCACGTCGTCATCCAGCATCCTTCATCTTTGTTGGCCCAACAGGCGTTGGTAAAACAGAGCTGGTAAAGGTACTCTCTAAGGAACTGTTTGATACACCGGAAACACTGATCCGTCTCGATATGTCCGAGTTCATGGAGAAGCATTCTGTTTCCCGTATCATCGGTTCTCCTCCAGGCTACGTTGGTTACGATGAGGCTGGCCAGGTAACAGAGAAGGTTCGCCGCCGTCCATACTCCGTGCTGCTCTTTGATGAGATCGAAAAGGCACATCCGGACGTACTGAAGATTCTTCTGCAGATCCTGGACGAAGGCCACATCACTGATGCCCATGGCAGAAACGTAAACTTCGAGAACACTGTAATTGTGATGACTTCCAATGCAGGCAGCGAGCGCAAGGAATCTGCACTGGGCTTTGCGAAGACAACAGAGGATGCTACAAGAGAGCGCACCATGAAGGCGCTGTCTGAGTTCCTCCGTCCGGAGTTCCTCAGCCGTATTGATGAGATCATCATCTTCCACGGTCTCACAGAAGAGAACTACGTGAAGATTGCAGATCTGATGCTCAGCGAGTACATCGATTCCATGGCAGAGCGCGGCATCAAGTTCACATTTGATGAGAAGGCATGCAAGTGGCTGGCAGCAAAGGCACACGGCGGCAGAAGCGGCGCCCGTGACCTGCGCAACCTGATCCGCCGCGAGGTAGAAGACAAGGTAGCATCCATCATCGTGGATAACTGCGACAAGACCATTACAGGCATTGCAGTGACAGAACAGGATGACAAGATCCATCTGGAAATTCTGTAAGGCATTGAAACAATAAAATGACTGAACCCGATCCGTTATAAAAATGGATCGGGTTTTCTTTTTATAAATTTTTGAAAAATTATAAAAAGCGAGGAAGGGGAGAAGGCGGCTTATGATGATGGATAACTGCGATAAGATTGTTTGCAGATATTGCAGCGACAGAACAGGATGACAAGATCCATCTGGAAATCTGTAAGGTGTGCAGCAATAAATTGACGGAATCCGATCTGTTTTGGCAGTGGATTGGATTTTCTTTTCAAAAAGTGGGTAAAATAACTAAAAAACCCACTGCGTTTCAGTAAAATATGATGCGAATATTTCTAAAATTGAAAAATTCTGGAAAAAGAGAAAATATCCCTTGCAATTTTAAAATAACTGTGCTAATATAAAAGACAGAAAATTTGCGCACGCAATTGGTGCAAATTGTCTACCGAAAAATACTTTTTAAAAAATAAAAAATATTTTTCAAAAAAGTGTTGACAAACGGGAATGCATGTGATAAGATAGTACATGTTGCGAATGCCTCTTGCGAGTGTAGTTCAATGGTAGAACTCCAGCCTTCCAAGCTGGCCGCGTGGGCTCGATTCCCATCACTCGCTCCACTTTTCAAAAAAGACATTTGCGCTGATAGCTCAGCTGGATAGAGCAACTGCCTTCTAAGCAGTAGGCCAGGGGTTCGAGTCCCTTTCAGCGCGCCATATGGTGGATGTAGCTTAGTTGGTTAAAGCGCCAGTTTGTGGCACTGGAGACCGTGGGTTCGAATCCCATCTTCCACCCCACACATGATGATGCAGGAATTTTTCCTGCATCATTTTATAATGGGCTATCGCCAAGCGGTAAGGCAACGGACTTTGACTCCGTCACTCGCAGGTTCAAATCCTGCTAGCCCAGCCAGAGTCCTTCCGCTTTACTCCGCTTAAGGCGGAAGCCATTATGAATCATTAGCTCAGTTGGCAGAGCATTTGACTTTTAATCAAAGGGTCCGGGGTTCGAATCCCCGATGATTCACCAGAAATTGCACTCCTTCGGGGGTGCTTTTTTGTTTTTATTTTAAGCGAGGTGTTTTAGTTATGGCTTGCAGCAATGTTAAAGAATGTATCTGCCCAAAGCAGTCCTGCCCGAACCATGGCAAGTGCTGTGACTGCGTGATCAAGCACAGAGAGACAGACAGTCTGCCGTACTGTCTGTTCCCGGACAATGGCGGCGATAAGTCCAATCGAAATCACTATGAGGTGCTGAAAAAACGATTTGAAGGCCAGTGATTGCAGCAGAGCAGACCGCTCTGCTTTTTTATTTGTTAAAATTCTGAAAAATTCTCCGCAAACTGCTTGAATAATTCCTCTGCAATGTATTATGATAGAATAAGAAAATTCATAGAGAAAAGAGCGTGGATACCATGATGACCCTGAGCATTCGAAAACAGAAAAAATTACAGATGTATCTGTATCTGATGCGGGACACTGCGCTTTTCTGCAGAGACAAAGTGCTGCAGTTCGTGAATCCGGAGCTGGATCTTGTCCAGAAGCTCCATGACAACGAATATACGACTGTTGATACGTTCGATTACGAAGAATAAAAAAACCAGCCTTTGGAGTGATCCATTGGCTGGTTTTGTTTTTTATAAAATTTCGCCTGCGCCGTGAAAAATTTTCTGAAACAGCTGGACGATTTTTTCTGCAGGCTCCCTGTTTTCTTTATTGATCCAGATGCGGATGATCTGGAAGCAGCCGCTGGTCACATAGCTGTAAATATATTCCAGATCTTCTTCCGGGTAATAAGGGGAGAAGGAACGAATGATGCTTTCCTGAATATTTGTCTGCTGAAAAATTTTTTTCGCAAAAGAAGAGTCGATATTATTGTTGATCAGCATTTTTGTGATTTCCAGATTTTCCTCAATATATCTGCAAACGGTCAGCACACATTGTTCCACGTCGCTGGTGCTGCTGACTGTTTCGGTGATCGTGCTGCTGATGGTGTTGCTGACAACTTCGACCATATGGTCTTCCATTTCTGTCAGCAGATCAAATTGACTGCCGTAATATTTGTAAAAGGTGGAGCGGTTTACATTTGCCCGCTCGCACAGTTCCCGGATGGAAATACGGTAAATATCTTTTTCTTTCAGCAGTTCGATCAGCGCATTTTTCAGCAGCTGTTTTGTCAGCGTAATCCGTCTGTCTTCTTTCTTTTCCATGATCAATCTCCTGAATGTAATCTTTTGTCAATATTTTGAACCAATTGGATGGTTACGATACACTGTGTATAGTATCGTACAAATCGATGGAAAAGTCAAGGTGTGGTGTTGCCGTACTCAGCAAACAAGTTCTGTGCCGGGGTAGTACCAGGCCAGGATTTCGTCATACGTATATCCCTGTGCTGCCATCGCCATGGCGCCGGTCTGGCTCATGCCTACGCCGTGGCCGTAGCCTACAACTGCGAAATGAAACTGCCCATTTTCGTATGCAGCGGTAAAATTGGAGGACCGCAGACCAAAAAGCATCCGCACCTGTACGCCGTCTAACGCTGCTTTGCCAACCTGAATGGTTTTTACGGAGCCGGAATCTGTGCGGGTGATGGAGCCGATCCATTCTTTTGCATTGTAGTCAAGAGCGCATTCCGGATAGGATTCCATGACGGCGTCGCGGAATTCCTCTGCCGTGACAGAGCGGGTCGTTTTATAGTGATCCTGATACTTGTCCCATGGGCTGGCCACAGCCATCAGATAGGGATAATTGCCGCCCCATACATCTTCTCCGTTTTCTGTCTGCCCGGAGGACATAGCATGGAACGATGCAGTGATCAGTTGTCCGTCATAGCGCAGTGTCTGGCCCAGGACGGCTTCTGCGGCCTTTTCCAGATGACTGTAATACCGGTTGAAGTTCTCGCCCCAGAGGATCTTCAGCTGGTCTGCAGTGGTGTAATAGAGCCGTGCTTTTGTGTTAACGGCAAAGTCAAATGCGCTGTTTTTCTCCCGCTGTTCCTGCCGGATCTTGCTGTAATAAGTATATGCTGCAACAGCCTGTGCTTTCAGTGCTTCGATATGGCTGTTGGGATACATTTCGCAGGCAAGGGTTCCAATGAGAAATTCCTTATTGCTTACGGTCAGGATCTCTCCTGAAGCATCGTCTTTGATGCGGAATTCTGTTTCGCTGACGGGTGGATAAGCATTGGCAGACGTTTCGGAAGGGATTCCTTCCATTTGCAATGCTTCCACTGTGGAGGATGATGATTCTTCTGAAACCTGCAGGGTGCCGGTCGGGGCAGGGGCTGGCTGTCTCGGTACGGCTTCTGCGGCATGGGAGATTCTGGCAACGGCGGCAGAAGACGTGCTGCCGCTGCCGGCAGGAGCAGCAAAGTATGTAACGAAGGGGAGTAATATGACGAGCAGGACGAAAAACACCGGCAAAATCAGTTTTTTCTTCATAGCTTAACAGTCCTTTCCTTTTCTGGTTCTAAAGTTCTGTAATATGTATATGCACCTTCGCTGTAAAACTTGACTTTAAATTTAGAGTGTTATAAAATATAGGGTAAGTTTCAATCGATGAGACAGGGGGTGTTACACGATTTGAACCTGAAAAGTAAATATTTATGGATCGTATTTGGTGTTGCGCTGTGTGCAGTGGTACCGCTGCGTATCTATCAGCTGTTTTTCCTGATGGATGAACGGGGCTTCTACACCGATGGTGATATGATTTCCTGGATCCTTATGGGAATCCTGTTTGCATCGCTGGCGTTTTTCTTTGTTCTTTCCATTAAGAATAAAAGCCTGCCGAAGCGGTACACACACAAGCGGAGCGCTCCCAGCGGCCTTGCCCATCTTGGCGCGGGTATTGCCGCAGTTGTCTATTCTGTGCGTGAAGTAATCAGTCTGGCGCTGCCGTCTGATTCTGCAACAGCCCTCAGCGGCGGTTTCCTGTACGTTGCCATTATTCTGGCGCTGGTCGGTGTTGGCGGCGGCATCGTGTGGATCGTCATGGGTATTGCATCCCTGGTCAACAGGAACCTGATCAGAATGCTGCCGACTGCCGGTATTCTGCCGGCAATCTGGCTGGCGATCATGCTGTTCACCAATGTGGTACAGTTCTCCGGCAACAACATTGCCCTGAACTCTACTGAGCACATTTATGACACCATGACCATCATTCTGATGACCATGTTCAGCTTTAACGAGTGCAAGATGGTGGCAGGCGCCCAGGGTAAAAAGTGCGGTAAGCGTATTCATGCTTACGGTTTCCCAATGATCCTGTTCGGCGTTGTTTCTGCACTGCCGTCCTTTGTTGGTCTGGCAACAGGCATCGGTTCCACCAATTCCTTCGATCTCATCATGAGCATTATGATCGGGTTCCTGTGCATCGCAGCAGCAATCTTCCTGTTCCTTGTACCAAGAGGCAAGGATGCTTATGTGGAAGAGCTGATTGAGATTGTTCCGGAAGAAGAGAAGGAAAAGGAAGAAGAGGCAGAGGAGCCGCAGGCAGATGGCAAGACACCGGCAAAGGGTCCTGCTATGAAAACAACCAGCAAGGGTATCTCCAGAAAAGATGCCCTGCGCGCTGCAGTGATCGAGCAGATCGAAGCGGAAAATGCGCCGGATGACGAGGACGAAAAGAAGGGTCCAAAGCAGCCATGGCCGCTCCGTGCGATGCATGCACTGCTGGACTTTATGGCAAGCATCGTCAGCAAGGAAGGACGCAAGAAAAAGCGCAAGGGTAAATTATTTGAGGCTGGTGAACTGGACGAGAAGGCAACCATGGGTATGTCTGACGAACAGTGGCGTCTCGATTTCTATGGCATTCGCGATGACGAAGGCCCATTCTATCCAACTTTCTACAAGCTGCCTCCAAATGCACTGGAAGAGCGTAAGAGAAAGATGGAAGAAGCAATTCTCGAAGCAAGAATTTACGAAGAGGAGCTGCGAGAAGAAATGCGCCATAAGCGCGGCAAGAAGTCTCGTGACGATGAACCGGAGCGCAAGCCTTGGGTACAGAAGCCGGTTGTTCCAAAACCAACTGTGCCGAAGCCAACCGCGCCAAAGCCTAGCACTGCAAAACCTGCAGCACCAAAGCCGGAAGTGAAAAAAACGGCACCAAAACAGCCGGAAGCTCCAAAGCAGCAGACCCCTGCAAAGCAGGAGCCAAAGCAGCCGCAGGCAAAAAAAGCGCCGGGCAAACAACCACAGCAAAATAGCAAGCCGAAAACAAACGGCGGAAAAAATAATAAATCCGGGAAAAAATAAGTTTCTCTGATGGCCTCTCCATTTTGGAGGGGCTTTTTTCTTTGTAAAAAGCACAGTAACAGGTGGAAGAAAATATTTATATTTTAAATTATTGTGAATTCTTATAAAGAAACCCTTGATAAAATAGGCAGGATGGTCTATAATGTAGTAGTAAATTTATAAAAGTATTATTTTTAGGAGGAATTTCTAATGGCAATTAAAGTTGGTATTAACGGTTTTGGTCGTATCGGTCGTCTGGTTTTCCGTGCAGCAATGGCACAGCCAGATGTTTTTGAAGTTGTAGGTGTTAACGATCCATTCATGACACCAGACTACATGGCATACATGCTCCGCTATGACACAATCCACGGCCAGTACAAGGGCGACGTTTCCTTCACAGAAGACGGCATCGTTGTTAACGGCAAGGCAGTTAAGCACTTTGCATGCATGAACCCAGCAGACATTCCATGGGGCGAAGTAGGCGCAGATTACATCGTAGAGTCCACAGGCGCATTTACAACAACAGAGAAGGCTTCTGCTCACCTGGCAGCAGGCGCAAAGAAGGTTGTTATCTCTGCTCCATCCAGCGACGCTCCAATGTTCGTTTGCGGCGTAAACCTGGACAAGTACACAGCTGACATGAAGGTTGTTTCCAACGCTTCCTGCACAACAAACTGCCTGGCTCCAGTAGCAAAGGTTCTCAACGACACATTCGGCATCACAGACGGTCTGATGACAACTGTTCACTCCACAACAGCTACACAGAAGACAGTTGACGGTCCATCCAAGAAGGACTGGAGAGGCGGCCGTGCAGCAGCTGGCAACATCATCCCATCCTCCACAGGCGCAGCAAAGGCAGTTGGCAAGGTTATCCCAGAGCTCAACGGCAAGCTGACAGGTATGGCTATGCGTGTTCCAACTCTGAACGTTTCTGTTGTTGACCTGACAGTTAACCTGGCAAAGCCAGCTACATATGAAGAAATCTGCGCAGCTATGAAGGCAGCTTCCGAAGGCGAACAGAAGGGCATCCTCGGCTACACAGAAGACGCAGTTGTATCCTCCGACTTCATCGGCGATGCAAGAACATCTATCTTCGACGCTAAGGCTGGTATCGCTCTCACAGATACATTCGTAAAGGTTGTTTCCTGGTACGATAACGAGTGGGGTTATTCCAACAAGGTTCTCGAGCTGATCAAGCACATGGTTTCTGTTGACAACAACTAATTTTGTCGATTTGTAATATCATCAATTGATCCCGTCGGGCGGTTTCTGCAAAGAGACCGCCTGGCGGTTTTT
>JAZUBL010000072.1:0-5875 GCA_045638545.1 Acutalibacteraceae bacterium
TCCAGCATTTCATATGGAATTTCGTCAAACAAATGGACCGCACCGCTGTTGGTATCCATTACGATCCGGTAACCATTAAGCGTATATTTATGTATCATTGTTCTTCTCCAAATATCTAAAATAAGCAAAATTTAAGGGACAGAAACCTGTCCCTCGTTTTAGTGCGTATCAGTGATTAGCACTTGTTCTTATCGTTCTCGCACTTCTGGTTAGCAACTGTGCAGGAAGTCTCGCAACCGGACTGGCAGGACGCCTGCCACTCGCCACAGGCGCCCTTAACAGCGCTCTTCTTCAGGTTTGCATTGTTTAAAGTTTTGATCTGCTTCATAATAGAAAACTCCTTTGTAAAAATTATTTTGTTCTACTACGCTTATTCACCGCAACTAAACCACCAATAGCTCCTGCCAGGATCATCACTGCTAAGCGGATCACAGAAGATACTGTAAACAGTTGAAAATCTCCGCAGCAGACACCGACGATCAGCACGGTGAAATATAACAACAGGCCCGTTAAACTGCCCTGGATCAATCCATTTTTTCTGGCAATTCTACCGACAATAATACCGGCAAAAAAGGCACTCAATGCGGAAATCGCAATGACTGCGGCGCTTGTAATCGAACTTCCGATTTGTCCTACAGCAAGCAGAACAGCAGAAGCTGTCGCAAGCAAGCCCGCAGTAATAATACAGCCGCAAAATGTACTGATCAAAAGCGGCTTTGAAAACCTCCAAAATGGATTGTTATTTTTTTCTTTGGTTTTTGTCATAAGGATGCCCCCTGTTTCAACTTACCAAACAGTATGCTGAAACGGGGACAAATATGATAAAGGAATTATTTCTCTTCCTTTTTCTCGTGCTTAGCTTCGTGCTTTGCTTCCTTGATATTCTTTGTGTTAATATCAGCTGGTGGAGCAGACTGTGTGTCAACAGTGCTGATAGCCCAACGCTTTACGTGGATTCTGTGTCTGTCTGTACCAGTCTCCAGCACGAGTGTGTCGCTCTCTTCTTTGATAGCAACGATACGGCCGCTGATGCCGCCGATTGTTGTGATTTCATCGCCGATCTGTGCGTTCTTGCGCAGTGCAGCTTCTTTCTTCTTCTTCTTGGACTGTGGACGGAACAAGAGGAAGTATGCACCAACGATAACAGCAGCATAAACGATGAGCATGATCCACCAGTTGTTGCCGCCGCCTTCTGCAGCCTGAGAAGCTGTCTCAGCAGCAGCTGCTGTTGCTTCTTCTGCAAAAACTGTTGTGGACATGGTTGCTGCAGCCGCCATCAATGCAGCTGCAATTGCGAGAATTCTTTTCTTCATCTTAGGGTTGCACCTCCATATTAATACCAATTATTATACCAATAAAAAATGGTTCTTGCAAGCATATTTAGATTCTTCTTGCAATTTTTTCAATATTTTCACGATAAAAAGCTTCGAAAGTACCGCTATCCAGCGCATTTCTGATTTTTTCCATGAGAGAATTGTAGAAATGTAAATTATGCAGAACAGCCAGGCGCATCGCCAGCATTTCCTTGCTCTTGAACAGGTGATGGATGTATGCCTTGGAAAAATTCTGACATGCAGGGCAAGTACAGCCTTCTTCAATCGGAGTATCATCCAGTGCATACTTCGCATTCATAATGTTGCGGATACCATCCATTGTGAACAGCTGACCGTGTCTTGCGTTTCTGCTTGGCATAACGCAGTCGAACATATCGATACCGCGGCGCACTGCCTCCAGAATATTAGCAGGTGTACCAACGCCCATCAGGTAACGCGGCTTATCCACCGGCATTTCCGGCTCTACTGCTTCAATGACACGGTACATATCTTCTGCACTTTCGCCAACAGCCAGGCCGCCGATTGCATAACCCGGCAGGTCCAGTTCACGGATCTGCTTCATGTGTTCAATACGAAGATCCTCATAAGTACTGCCCTGATTAATACCCCAGAGCATCTGCTGCGGATTAATGGTATCTTCTCTGCTATTCAGGTCGTCCATTGCTGTTTTGCAGCGCTCCAGCCAACGGAGTGTTCTTGCACAGGACTGTTTAACATAGCTGTACTCCGCTGGGTTCTCAATGCACTCATCAAATGCCATTGCAATTGTAGAACCCAGATTGGACTGGATCTTCATGCTCTCTTCAGGGCCCATAAAAATCTTACGGCCGTCAATATGAGAAGCAAATGTTACGCCTTCTTCTTTAATATTGCGGAGCTTTGCCAGAGAGAAAACCTGGAAGCCGCCGCTGTCAGTCAGGATCGGGCCTTCCCAGCGGGTAAACTTATGAAGACCGCCCAGTTTTTTTACAGTTTCGTCGCCCGGACGAAGGTGCAGATGGTATGTGTTGCAAAGCTGTACCTGGCAGTTTATTTCTTTCAGGTCCAGTGCAGAAAGGGCACCTTTAATTGCACCGCAGGTTGCAACGTTCATGAAAGCAGGTGTCTGCACAGTACCGTGCGGTGTTGTCAGAACACCACGGCGAGCAGCACCTTCTGTTTTTAATACAGTTAAGATCGTTCCCATGATTCCTCCATTTATTGTATCTCACTCGCTTGCGCGACAATTAATTTTACTTCATCTAATGATAAATTATGTTCTTTTGCAATTTTCGCAAGATCATCAAATTCCGATTTCATGCGGTTTACACCATAACCGGCAGATTTCTTCAATCGTACTGTGCCATATGGTGTCTGCACCGCTCTTTCACAGCGATCCAGCGTATAACGGCTGCAGATTTTTTCCCGGATCCCCAATGTTGTTGTATGTTGAAACACCAGAGAAACCATCTGCTCCTTCTGCTCCGCTCTGCACAGGCAGGTCAGCAGTATGCCGGGACGGCATTTCTTCATGCCGATCGCCGTTGTAAATACATCCAGCGCACCGGCTTCCAGCAAATAGTTCATTGCAAAACCAATGGCTTCCGGTGTCATATCATCCAGATTACAGGATAATTCCAGCACGGTTTCTGCTCTGCCTGCTGTGGTGCCATAAAAAGCACGCAAACAGTTTGCTGCAGGAAAATCTTTTTTACCCATGCCATATCCGATTTTTTCTACCTGCATCACCGGCATCGGCGCAAAATCTGATGCAAAATACTTCAAGAGTGCCGCACCGGTTGGCGTACAGAGTTCGCCTTTGATTTCATTACTGTAAATCGGCACGTCTTCCAGGATCTTCGCCGCAGCAGGTGCCGGTACAGGAAGCATGCCGTGGGCACAGCGCACATGACCGGAACCAACATGGATCGGGGATGCAATAATCTGATCCGGCTGCAGTTCATCGATCAGCATGCAGACACCGAGAATATCAACAACAGCGTCCACCATGCCAAGCTCATGGAAATGCACCTGATCAACCGGCACACCGTGAACGGAACTTTCCGCTTCCGCAATCAGATTGTAAACTGCCATGGTGTTTTGATAAACAACATCAGAAATATCCGCTCTTTGCAGAATCATTCTGATTTCATCTAATGTAGTGCCACTGTGCAGCATATCCGCATTTTCACATTCTTCCTGCTGATTGATCATCACAGAAATATGCGTGCCTTGTATTCCACATTTTGTAACAGAGCTTTTCTGTACCTGTGCTTGCGGCAAACCAATACTGTTCAGGCGAGCAATAAAATCATCTGGATCCGGGTGCAATTCCAGAAGCGCAGCCAAAAGCATATCACCGGCAGCACCCATGCTGCACTCTAAGTAAATTGTTTTCATTCCGCCGCTCCTATATGATTAATGATGCTTGCCAGATAACCTGCACCAAAACCGTTGTCAATATTTACGACACTGACGCCGCTGGCACAGGAATTCAGCATAGACAGCAGTGCTGCCAGTCCTTCAAAAGCTGCACCGTAACCAACGCTGGTCGGTACTGCAATAACAGGACAATCTACCAGGCCGCCGATCACGCTGGCAAGCGCGCCCTCCATACCGGCAATCGCAACAATCACGCGGGCGTTCATTAAAACCTCTGCATGGGCAAGAAGACGATGCAGACCTGCTACACCAACATCATAAAGACGTTCTACCTTATTGCCAAGCACTTCAGCAGTCAGAGCAGCTTCTTCCGCCACAGGAATATCACTGGTACCGCCTGTTGCAATCACAACGGTACCTGCGCCATCCGGCTCCGGCATTGGTCCAACAATACCGATCCTGCCCATCTCATAATAGGTCAGCGCAATTTCTCTGTTTACAATTTCTGCTGCTTCCGGCTCCATTCTGGTAATCAGAACCGTAGTTTGCCCATGCGCCAGTAAACGGGAAGCGATTTCAATAATCTGCGCCGGTGTTTTACCTGCACCATAAATTACTTCACCAATACCCTGTCGCAATGCGCGATGATGATCCGGTTTTGCAAATTCCAGTTCTTCAAAAGGAGCAATTTTTATTTTCAGCATCGCATCTTCCACGGAAAGTTCTCCCGCTGCGACCTGCTGCAATAATTGTTTCATTTGCTGCTGCATTTGTAAGCTCCTTTCTTTCAATAAAAATAACGAATTTTAAACAATCAGCATGGCATCGCCGAAGCTGAAGAAACGGTATTTCTCCTGCACAGCAATCTCGTACGCATTCAGCACGTGATCACGACCTGCCAGTGCAGATACCAGCATAACCAGTGTACTTTCCGGCAAATGGAAGTTTGTGATCAGTGCATCCAGTACCTTAAATTCATAGCCTGGATAGATGAAAATGTCAGTCCAACCGTCACTTTCACAGATTCGGCCTTCCTTCTGTGCGACAGATTCAATGGTTCGGCAGCTTGTTGTACCTACAGAAATTACACGACCGCCGTTTTTCTTTGTTTCGTTGATCAAATCCGCTGTCTCCTGCGGCATATGGTAGTGCTCAGAGTGCATCTTATGGTCTTCAATGCTGTCTACGCTGACAGGACGAAAGGTACCAAGGCCTACGTGCAAGGTAACAAAACCGATCTTCACACCTTTTGCCTTCACTTCTTCCAGCAGTTCCGGTGTAAAGTGCAGGCCGGCTGTCGGTGCCGCTGCAGAACCAAGTTCTCTGGAATAAACTGTCTGATAACGCTCTTTGTTTTCCAGTTTCTCCGTAATATACGGCGGCAGCGGCATCTGACCAACCTGATCCAGCGCTGCGAAGAAGTTACCCTCACAGGTAAAGGAAACAACACGGTTGCCGTCCGGCAGAATATCAATTACTTCGCCGGTCATGATGCCTTCGCCAAATACAAAGCGGGAACCGATCTTTGCTTTTCTGCCAGGACCAGCCAGCGCTTCCCACACATTCTGCTCTTTCTGTGTCAGCAGCAGGAATTCAACAACGGCACCTGTTTCTTCCTTTACGCCGTAAATACGAGCCGGAAGAACACGGGAGTCATTGAGAATCAGACAATCGCCCGGTTTTAAGTAGTCCAGAATATCACGGAAGTGATGGTGTGTCACTTCGCCGCTCTCTTTGCCCAGTACCAGCAGACGGGAAGAATCTCGTGGTTCCAGCGGTACCTGTGCAATCAGTTCTTTTGGTAAATCATAGTAAAAATCTTTAGTTTCCATTGGTTATCTCCAAAATAAAATCATTCTTTTTATTATAATAAAACTATAAAATAATAGCAAGCAAATTCATTTATTGAAATTAGCAGTTTTACACGGTAAAATTACGGAAAATTACTGCAAAATGTTGAGCAAATAAATTGACAAGGCATAGTATAGTGTGATAATATGAATTTATCGAATTTCAGATAGAGGCGCGTCTTGCAAGAGTACTGTAGAGTAGGCTGCCAAAGCCAGGGAGAATGCGGGAAAGGGTAAGTCGCCGAAGGAGATGTATGGCAAACATCTGCCTGGTTGTACTTGATAACATCATTACAACTGTCATCATGTCAAATGTGATAAGTCGGATCG
>JAZUBL010000073.1:0-2523 GCA_045638545.1 Acutalibacteraceae bacterium
GCAAAACCCGCAGGAATGTAAGCAGCCCGGTATGTTTTTCCAATAAACTTTGGCGCTGTGGCCGCGTGTTCCGGGTCAAAACTGAACTCGTAGTGGTGTCCCTCGGCCTGTACAAAAAACCGGACAAATGTATCCCGCACTTCCGGGATCGCCAATACCGTAATTGCCAGCACCGAAAGAAGCGCGGCAACCAGAACTACCCGTCTGACGGAAGACCGAATCTGCCGCACCGGTTCCTGTCCGTTTTGCCGGATCAGTTTCTCACATGCTCTGCGAAACCGCTCGGATACCTTTATGTCAATTTCCTCTTCCGGAGGAATTTCCGCAAACTCTTCTAGCATGACACTCTTAAGCGCACGTTTAAAAGGCGTCTGTTCCTTCACTTCCAAAATTGATTCCCTCCTTCTTGCAAAAGTCCATCAGCAGCTTTCTTCCCCTGTAAAGCTGTTTGCGGACCGTGTCCTCTCTCCTCCCCAGAATATTCGCTACTTCCCGGGGACTCATTTCCTGCAAATATGCCAGTGTCAGTACCTGCCGGTAGCGATGATCCATATGCCGCACAGCCCGAAGCAGCAAGTCGTAATCCAACGAATTGATCACTTGCTGAAAGACTTCATCATTTTCTTCCATTGGAGTTGCCTGCGAATCGGGCTTTTTGCAGTGCCGTCGGTTCCTGTTTTGGATTTGCAGTGCCGCATTTTTCGCAACAGTCAGCACATAGCCCCGGATTGCCCAATCCTCACGATTGCGCAGGGCAGTCATATTTCTGGCAATCCGCAGCAGTGCGTCCTGAACCGCATCTTCCGCGTCTTCTGTATTGTCAAGCACACGGCCCGCCACTATCAGCATTTGTTTATAATAGCCGTTATAAATGTCTTCAAAACGGATTCGGTCCGCCTGTTCTTCGATCAATGTCAGCAATGTCTGCAGCATCTGCTCACCTCTTTCTGCAGCAACCATCATAGCTGTTCTGCGGAAAAAAGTCAAGCAAACGTGAGATTGCAGGATTATGCTCTTTTCCTGT
Source organism: Acutalibacteraceae bacterium (assembly GCA_045638545.1). GTDB lineage: Bacteria > Bacillota > Clostridia > Oscillospirales > Acutalibacteraceae > UMGS1071. The sequence goes on from JAZUBL010000073.1 coordinate 1,025, forward strand.
ATTTGGCAGTTCCTTCGCCCCGGCTTGTCATTCGGATGATCTGCCAAATGCACAGGCAGCCCATCAGCAGCACCGCACCGTAATACAAAATACTCAGAGGAAGCGGATTTTCGCCATGGATCAGCCCTGTTCCGGTCATAGGCAGATAGAAACTGACCGAGTCCAGAAACTGCAGTTCCAGCAGATGCAGCAGCAGCGGAAGCAGCAGCACACCCGTACAGCTGCACAAAGCAACAATCTGATTCCGTGTCCACAGGCAGACCAGCAGAACGATCATTGTCAGAGTCAGCGTCGTCATCAGCCGCAAACCCTCGTAAATGAGGATCCCTCCCAGCAGGGAGATCTTGTCACTCCAGCCCGAAAACTGCACAATGCTGCACATCGGCCCGTTAACCGCCGGAAATCCGTAATTTCGGATCACATACCAGTAGTCCGGGATCTGGGCGAACAAAAACAGAATCACCGTAATCATGACGCTGGTGGCGATCTTATTCCATGCAGTGACACTTCTGCCCCGGGCATAGACATTCAGCAGAGGCTGCATGCCGGTGGATGTCTCCAACGGATAGTAGTTGGCAAAGCTCAGAATAATGCCTGCCAACACCAACGCTGCAGCAGCGGCTTTATCGTGGAAGGTGTCCAGTCCAAACAGATATTCATACCCGGGCTCATACACAAGCCACGCCCGCTTTCCCTCTTCGGCCAATCGGTTGACCCGATCAATCTGGGGGTAGATCCGTCCTTTCAGCACTTTTTCCGCTTCCAGGGCACGATTCAAAGGGGTGATCAGCACTTCCAGATCTTCTTTGGAGATCTTGCCATCAGCACTATCCTGGCGCAGCTGCGCGATCTGGCTGCGCAGATCCGCAAAGCGCTGTGCCTCCTTTTCCAGAAACTCTGTTTTTTCGTCATTCAAAGGGCCTTCCAGGATCTCCATATAATTTTTGTAGTACAGTTCCTCAGTGGTATAAGCAACCACCTTCGGTACCTGCAGATTGATCGCAAAGAACAGGATAAGCACCGCCAGTGTGCCGCATTCAATGAGCAGTTTCCACATCTCGTGGCCGAACAGAGCGGTGCCTCTTCCCGGACGGGGTAACCACCGGGGCCAGGTCAGGCTGAATTTCAGCTTCGGCAGAATCTGCACCTTTCTGCGGCAGAAAAACCAGCACAGCAGCGGCATCCCTGCTGCCAACAGTCCCGTCAGAACCACAGCGGAAGCCGTAAACACATCCACGGGATAGCCGAAAAAGTTCAGATTCCGGTATTCCGATAGCCAGTCGGTAGTGAAGACCATATTACTGAGATTGACATACTTCAGAATGTTCCATGCAGAGATGGCGGGGATGGTCTGGGCCAGAATATATTCTACGCTCAAAAACGCACCCATCACCAGCCATGTTGTCATTGCGTTCCGGAAAGCCAAGCCCGCAATCAGACACAATACCCCCACCAGGGTATACAGAAGCCATTTGGCCAGCAGATACAGCAGCAGATAG
>JAZUBL010000074.1:0-23141 GCA_045638545.1 Acutalibacteraceae bacterium
CGGATGGTCTTCTTGCAGTAAAGTGCGCCGGTGCCCTTTGGGCCGTGGAACTTATGGCCGGACAGGGAAAGCATGTCGATGTTCTGTGCCACCACGTCGATTTCTACGTTGCCAACTGCCTGAACAGCGTCTGTGTGGAACAGGATGCCGTTCTCTTTGCATACTGCGCCGATTTCCGGAATTGGCTGGATGGTGCCGATCTCGTTGTTTGCATACATGATGGTAACGAGGCCTGTATCAGGACGAATCGCGTTCTTCAGGTCTTCTACGCGAACGATGCCGTTGCTGTAAACGTCCAGCAGAGTTACTTCAAAGCCTTCCTTCTCCAGTGTTTCCAGTGTGTGGAGCACTGCGTGGTGCTCAAACTTGGAGGAGATGATGTGCTTCTTGCCCTTCTTAGCCATCAGGTGGGCTGCACCCTTGATTGCCCAGTTGTCAGCCTCACTGCCGCCGGAGGTAAAGTAGATCTCCTGTGGCTGTGCGTTCAGGCATTTTGCAACCTTTGCGCGAGCTTCTTCCAGAGGCTTCTTAGCGTTGCGGCCTACGGAGTACAGGCTGGATGGGTTGCCGTAACATTCTGTATAATATGGCAGCATTGCCTCTACAACGTGCTGAGAAACAGGTGTTGTAGCAGCGTTATCTGCGTATACAAATCGTTTCATTGTGTCACTTCCTATATCATTGAATAAATTAAACGTTAGCTTAAACCAGAACGAAGCGTTCTGTAGTTATTAATATACACTAATTTAGTATACTTATCAATAGGGAATCCGTAATTTTGTAAAGAAAAAGCAAAATTTTTTGACTTTTTTCTGCCTTTATCGTTTACAGCGTTCTGCTGCAGCCACCGCAAGTGCATCACAGCGCTCGTTTTCCGGGTGACCTGCGTGCCCCTTAACCCAGATCAGCTCCACCTGATGGCGGTCGATCTCTGTCAGCAGTGCATCCCACAGCTCCGGGTTCAGGGCAGGGGACTTGTCCGCTTTGCGCCAGCCGCGGCTTTTCCAGCCACGGGCCCAGCCTTTGTTAATGCCGTTGCACACATACTGGGAGTCACTGTAAAGCGTTACCTGGCATGGCTCCTTCAATGTCTGCAGGGCAGTGATCACAGCGGTCAGCTCCATTCGGTTATTGGTGGTATCCGGATCACCGCCGCTGATCTCCTTTTCGGTACCCTTGTAGCGGAGAATAGCACCCCAGCCGCCGGGACCAGGATTGCCCTGACAGGCGCCGTCGGTGAAAATTTCAACGTGCTTCATGGATATGTTTCCTGCTTTCGTGATATTTGATACAGGTGATTCTGAATCTTTTGCCATTATAACAATTATTGACGGATATAGCAAACCTTATCCGACTATTTTTTCTCAGAAAATCAGGAAAAAATGAATTTGCTGTTAGGGAAAAAAGATTGCTCTTGACAGTCCCTTTGAATAACGGTAAAATGATAATGATGTTTGTGTTCGGATATAACAGACGCAAGTCTGTTCCATTTTTATAATTAGAAGATTGAAATATCCTGTGTACGGCGAAAGATGGGTATTTCAGCATGATTTGATAAAATTAACATTGATATAAAACAGAAAAAGTGCAGTGCGAACCACGCTCCCATTATTTTGCAGAGATGCAGAATGCAGGGGGCTTCCTGTTCGTTGCTCGCGAATGAATTGGAGGTTATTTCGTGACGGAAAAATTGAATGAATCCTTGGAAGTTGTACAGGAGAAAGTGCAGGAACCAGCACAGGAGCATGGTGAGAAGCCGGCAAAAGCGGAGCATCATCACAAGCGTCCAAGACGTCCTTACAATGGAAAGAAGAAAGACGCGAAGGAAGTAAAAGAACCGAAAGAAGCGTCTCATCAGGAGGCAGCGCCAGCAGCAGACGAAACCGTACTGTCTGAGGAAAAGCAGGCGCACAAAAAGCATCACGGCAAAAAGAAGTCTGAGCCAAAAGAGAAGCGACTGAAAACAGCTCTGGAAGTAATTGAACAGTCCAAGCCAAAGAGCATTCGCAGAAAGCCTTCCAGCAAGTCTACTCTGCATCGTCAGAAACCGGCACAAAACATCCTGGAAGACAAAGCTGCAATCACAGCACTGAAGAACGAAGGCGGTCATCCGGAACATGAGAAGCCATCTATGAAGGTATATTTCCTCGGCGGTCTCAATGAAATCGGCAAGAACTTCACACTGTTTGAGTGCGAAGGCGATATGGTTATCGTAGACTGTGGTATGGCATTCCCGGACGGAGATATGCCGGGTGTTGATATCGTGATCCCGGACTTTACTTTTGTAGAGCGCAATGCAGATAAGATCCGCGGCCTTGTTGTAACACACGGTCACGAAGACCACATCGGTGCGATCCCATATCTGCTGAAGAAGCTGCGCCTGCCAATCTACAGTACTTCCCTGACACTGGGCCTCATCGACGGCAAGCTGAAGGAGCACGGCCTGCAGGGCAAGGTGCATCTGAACGTGGTTAACCCTGGCCAGACTGTAAAGCTGGGCTGCATGGGTGTGGAGCTGATCCACGTAAACCACTCTATTTCTGACGCAGTTGCTGTCGGCATTCACTCTCCGGCTGGCACAGTGATCCATACTGGTGACTTTAAGATTGACTGCACACCGCTGAAGGGCAAAGTAATTGATCTTGGCCGTTTTGCAGAGCTTGGTCAGGAAGGTGTTCTGGCGCTGCTGGCAGACTCCACCAACGCAGACCGCGCAGGTTACACACCATCTGAAAGAAAGATCAGCGCATCCTTTGATCAGATCTTTGCAGAGAATGCAGATAAGCGTCTCATTGTTGCAACATTTGCATCCAACATCAGCCGTGTGCAGCAGATCATTGACTGCGCAGTGAAGCATGACCGCAAGGTTGCGCTCTCCGGCAGAAGTATGCTCAACGTAATGGGCATTGCTTCTGAACTGGGCTACCTGACAGTACCGGACGGTGTCCTCATCGACATCGACCTGCTGAACAAGTACCCGAAGGAAAAGGTTGTACTGATCACAACAGGCAGCCAGGGCGAACCGATGTCCGCGCTGGCAAGAATGGCATTTGCTGACCACCGTAAGGTAGAAGTTGGCCCTGGCGACTGCATCGTGATCTCTGCTCGTCCGATCCCTGGTAACGAAAAGACTGTTGGCACTGTTATCAATGAGCTGCTGAAGCGCGGCTGTACTGTTGTCAACGACTCCGACCGTCAGATCCACGTATCCGGTCACGCAAGTCAGGAAGAGCTGAAGATCATGCAGAGCATTGTTCGTCCAAAGTACTTTATTCCGGTACACGGCGAGCAGCTCCACCTGCGCAAGCACGCAGAACTGGCACAGAGCATGGGTATGCCGCTGACCAACATCTTTATTGGCAATAACGGTGACGCTGTAGAGCTGAACCAGAATTATATGAAGAAGCTGCCATCTGTACCGGCAGGCCGCATCCTTGTTGACGGCCTCGGTGTTGGCGACGTTGGCAGCATTGTTCTCCGCGACAGAAAGCACCTGGCAGAAGACGGTCTGATCGTTGTGGTATGCACCATCAGCGAAGGTGACGGCTATGTTGTTGCAGGTCCGGATATCGTTTCCCGCGGCTTTGTATACGTAAGAGAGTCTGAGTCCCTGATGGTTGACGCAAGACAGCTGGTAAGCCGTATTCTGGAGGGCTTTGCAGAGAACAATATCCATGATTGGGGTACCATGAAGACCAAGATCAAGGAGGATCTCTCCAAGCTGATGTACGAGCGTACAAGAAGAAATCCGATGATCCTGCCGATCATCATGGAAGTGTAACCCTGATGAAATCTTTTTCGCAGCCTTTCTGTAAGGTGTTTGCAAGAAAGAGGTAGTAGCTATGAAAAAAAGAATCTGGACCGTTTCGCCGTTCCTTTATGTCATTACCGGGTTAATGGTGATCATGGCAGCCGCCAGCTGGTTCTGGAATCCGCTGATTTTCTATATTGAAATCGGCATTGCTGCGGCAGCTGTCTGCGCTGTGATCCTCTCGGCGCTCTGGTTCAATTTTCATATTCGTTCTGCCATTGTCGGTGCGCGGCGTACGCTCAGCGGCGACGAACTGGCAGAGCTGAACGCGTTCGGTATGCCCGTGATGCTCGTTGGCAAAAAAGGTGATATCATCTGGGTAAACGAAGCAGCAAAAGCAATTTCCGACGGCAATGAATACAGAGGAATGAGTATTTCATCCCTCATCGGCAAAGTAAAGATGGAAGATCTGGTCGACAGCAGTCTGGATCTGGAGATCGGTGACCGCGAGTTCACCATTTACGGCTGCGACAACGGTGCCGGCACGATTCTGTACTTTGACGAGAATACCCGATATAAAGACATGGAACGGGAATACCATGAAACACGCCCTGTTGTTATGATGGTTGCATTTGACAACAAGGATGAACTTTCCCGTGATACAGATGGTGGTGAAGATACCAGAATTCTGGGTCAGGTTGAATCTACCATCAACGACTGGGCATACAGCCTGGGCGGTATCTATAAAAAACTCAGCGGTGTGAACCGCTATCTGGTTCTGACTGATGAAAAGAACTTTTCCAAAGAAAAGGAAAAGAATTTCCCATTGCTGGATCAGATCCATAAAATTAAAACATCCACCAACCGCAGTGCGACGATTTCTGTAGGCGTTGGCCGCGGTGCTTCCAGTTATGCGGAAAGCGAAAAGTGGGCACGTCTCTCTCTGGAAATGGCGCTGGGCCGCGGTGGTGACCAGGTTGCAGTAAAGCAGCCAAGTGACTCGTACGAGTTCTTTGGCGGTCTTTCCAGCGGTCTGGAAAAGCGTGATAAATCCAGAACCCGTGTTATTGCAGGTGCAATCTCCGACCAGATGAAGAACAGCGACATGGTGCTGGTGATGGGTCATAAGTACTCTGACCTGGACTCTGTCGGTTCTGCTGTTGGTATGTGGAGTGCAGCCCGCAGAGGTATGAACAAGCAGGCATACATTGTTATTGATAAGCACCAGACGCTGTCTCATGGATTGATCGATCTGGTGGAAGAAAACGTTGATGAGCAGGATATGCCGGTATTTATCACACCGGAGCAGGCGCTGGAAATCATGACGCCGCGCACACTGCTGATCATCACAGACACCCACTCGCAGGATTATGTGGAAAGCACAGAAGTACTGCAGAAGGCAAAGCGTGTCATCGTAATCGACCACCATCGTCTGGTGGTGCGTCATATTCAGGATGCTGTTATTTTCTACCACGAACCGTACGCAAGCTCCGCTTCTGAAATGGTTGCGGAACTGGTACAGTTTATTGGCCGAAACTTCCTTGTAAAAATCGAAGCAGAGGCGCTGCTGTCCGGCATCATGCTGGATACAAAAGGCTTTATTGTTCGCTGCGGCGTGCGTACGTTTGAGGCAGCGGCATATCTCCGCCGCAGAGGCGCAAGCACCGTTGATGCAAAGCGTCTGTTCTCCGGCAGCATTGATGATTACAAGGCAAAGTTCCAGCTGGTTTCCAGTGCAGAGGTTCATGGCAGCTGTGCCATTGCCTGCGCTGCAGAAAACGCAAGAATTCCAAACATCCGCGTGGTATCTTCTCAGGCGGCAGACGAACTGCTGTCCATCCAGAGCGTAAATGCATCCTTTGTACTTTACGGCGGCAACGGTGCAATTTCTGTGTCTGCAAGATCGCTGGGTGACGTAAACGTACAGATCCTGATGGAAGAACTGGGCGGCGGCGGTCACCTGACCATGGCCGGTGCGCAGATTCCGGATGTGACAATGGAAGAAGCAAAGAAAACATTGCTCCAGGTGCTGCAGACAACGCTGCCAAAGGCGACAAAATTCCAAAATTAGCGTTGCAGACAGCCCAATAATTTGATATGATAAAAGCATAAGGCAAAGAAACAATGAGGAGGGTCTCAAATGAAAGTAATCTTATTAGCTGACGTGAAAGGTCACGGCAAAAAAGGTGAACTGGTAAACGTATCTGACGGTTACGCTCGTAACTTCCTGTTCCCAAAGAATCTGGCAAAGGAAGCAAATGCACAGGCAATGAACGAGCTGAAAAACGCAGAGTCCGCAAAGGCATTTAAGATCCAGACAGAGACAGATGCAGCAAAGAAAAATGCGGAAAGACTGCAGGATAAGAGCATTCAGATCTACGCAAAAGCAGGTAAGGAAGGCCGTCTGTTCGGCTCTGTAACTGCAAAGGAAGTTGCAGAAGAAATCAAAAAGCAGTACAACGTGATCGTTGACAAGCGCAAGATTTCTCTGGAAAGCGAGATCAAGCAGTTCGGTACTTTCGGCTGCGAAGTAAAGCTGTACACCGGCGTAACAACAAAGATGAAGGTTGTTGTTACAGAGCAGGAATAATTCTGAACGAGAATCATGGAATATGAAACCTGACGGCTGCGGCTGTCAGGTTTTTTCCGATTTTAAGGATACGAGACTATTAGTAAGAGGCAGAGAGAGGGTAGAACCATGGCCAATGAAATGACAAGAACTGCGGCAGATCTTGCGGGGATCATGCCTTTCAGCCCGGAGGCGGAGCAGTCTGTTTTGGGTGCTGTTCTGCTGGATTCCTCCTGTATGGACCGAGTGGCGGAAATTCTGCCGCGTCCGGAGTATTTCCATCAGATGAACAACGCGATGATTTACCGCGTGATGATGGAAATGTTTACAGAAGGCAAACCGGTAGACTTTGTTACCGTGCTGGAAAAACTGAAAGAGAGCGGCTCCTTTGACGAAACCACCGGCAAGACATATCTGATGCAGCTGGCGCAGTTGGTGCCGTCTATCTCCAACGTGGAGACTTATGCAAAAATTGTACGCGATAAGTACGATATCCGCAGTCTGATGATCGCTGCCAGGCAGATTCTGGATGAGGCAGGCGATGGTGCTGTGGATGCTTCCCTGCTGCTGGATTCTGCAGAGCAGAAGATTTTTGACATTCGCCGCGGCAAAAATATGCAGGGACTGCAGCATATCCATGACCTGGTTGTGGAAAATATTGACCGTCTGGACATGCTCAACTCCGGCGATGAATCGCTCCGCGCTGTGCCGACCGGCATCAAGCTGCTGGACCAGTGTATTACCGGCCTCAATCGCTCCGACCTGATCCTGCTGGCAGCCCGTCCTGGTATGGGTAAAACCAGTTTTGCCCTGAACATTATGCGCAACGTAGCAGTGCAGTCCAAGAAGAAAGTTGCTTTCTTCTCTCTGGAAATGAGTAAGGAGCAGCTGTGCGGCCGTCTGCTTTCCACAGAGGGTATGATCACCGGTACAAAGCTTCGCACCGGCAAACTGGACGACAACGAGTGGGTGCGCCTGATCGAAGCAGGCGACGTGCTCTCCAAAACAGAGATGTACTTTGATGATAACCCGAATATTACCGTGCCGGAAATGAAGGCGAAGCTTCGCCGTCTCGGCAACGTGGATCTTGTCATCATCGACTACCTGCAGCTGATGAACGGTACCACCAAGTCAGACAACCGTGTGCAGGTTATCTCTGAAATCACACGAAATCTGAAGATCATGGCAAAAGAGCTGAACGTGCCGGTCATCACCCTGTCACAGCTTTCCCGTGCGACAGAAAAGCGCGGCAATGATCAGCGCCGTCCAATGCTCTCCGACCTGCGTGACTCCGGTTCTATCGAACAGGACGCAGACATCGTGCTGTTTCTGTATCGTGAAGATTACTACAGCACTGTAGATGCAGCGCCAAGCGAAGACGTGGACAAGAATAAGGGCGAGTGTATCGTAGCAAAGAACCGTCATGGTGAGTCCAAAACCATTCCACTCCACTGGCAGGGCGAGTTTATGCGCTTTACTTCTCAGGAGGTTATCCACAGTGAGCCATATTGAGCATAAACTGCAGGAAACAGTACGCCAGCACCAGATGCTGACAAACTGCAGCCGTGTGGTAGTTGGCTTTTCCGGTGGCGCCGATTCTACGGCGCTGCTTCATTATCTGCACACCCACTTTGCTGGGGAAGTGACAGCGGCTCATGTGAACCATCAGCTCCGCGGCGAAGAAAGTGACCGTGACGAACAGTTTGTGCGTGATTTCTGCGAAAAGCACGGCATTCCGCTGTTTATAAAGCGGGCAGACATTGAAACCCTTGCCAGAGAGCAGGGCCAGACGGTGGAGGAGTGCGGCCGTGCTGTACGCTACGGCTTTTTTGCAGAACTGCTGCAGAGTGGCACCGATAAAATTGCCACGGCGCATACGCTTTCAGACAGTGTGGAAACGGTGGTATTTCATCTGACAAGAGGCACCGGCAGCCGCGGTCTGCAGGGTATTCCGGCGGTGAGAGGGAACATCATCCGTCCGCTGATCGGCATTACCAGAGAAGAAGTGGAGCAGTACTGCGCAGAAAACGACCTGCCGTTCGTGCAGGACAGCACCAATTTTACGGAAGACTATACCCGCAACTTTATCCGGCTTTCTGTATTGCCGCAGCTGCAGGAAATCAATCCTTCTGTGGTGCAGGCGGTGGGGCGGTTGTCCCGCCAGATGAAGGAGCAGGAAGAGGCTGTTCATTTTCTGGCAGATCAGGCTTTTGCAGCGGCAGAAGGGAGGAATGGCTATGACCTTGCTGTGCTGCAGAAATACCCGAAAGCGGCTGTGCAGCATGGCCTGTTGGCACTGCTGCGGCAGAGAGGTCTGGGCGAGGCCATTACGGACCGGAAGATGCAGGCTGTGTATGACTGCATCGCTGCCGGAAAAGGCGGTGTAACCCTGCGATATGACACAGAAGTGCGTGCAGAGCAGGGTGTTCTGCTGATCACAAACCCGCAGAAATCGGCAGAACCATGGGAAATTCCCTTTTCGGCATCACTTGTGTTCACGGAATGTGGGCGGCAGGTGATAATCTCTGATAAAATCCACCAAAATTGTGAAAATAGTGAGAAAACTTCAAAATATCTATTTCATAATGTTTTAGATTATGATACAATACAAGATACCGCGGTTTTTCGAACAAGGCGGGAAGGGGACACGTTCCGTCCAAAAGGCAGGGGCGTGACCAAAAAACTGAAAAAACTGCTGCAGGAAGCAGCAGTGCCTCCGGCCCGGCGTGATGAACTGATTGTACTTGCAGTCGGTTCCAGACTGCTCTGGGCGGAGGGATTTGGTACAGCGGAGGAAGCCGCTGTTACGGCAGAGACCACCTGTACCATTACGATTACCGGAAAGGATGCGAGGAAAGATGTATCAGGATATTGAACGGATCGTGCTGACAAAAGACCAGATTCAGGAAATCGTCGCGTCTTTGGGTAAGCGGATCACAGAAGACTATCAGGGCAAAGAGCTGCTGGTTATCGGCGTGCTCAACGGCGGCGCATTTTTCATGACAGACCTCTGCCGTGCAATTGAAATGCCGCTGCTGCTTGATTTCGTTGGTGTTTCCAGTTACGGCAACACCACCACCAGCGGTGAAATGACCATGACAAAAGAGCCTTCTATTGATCCGAAAGGAAAGCATGTGCTGATCACAGAAGATGTGCTGGACAGCGGCAGAACACTGCAGCGACTGATGGCGTATTATCAGGAGCTGGGCGCTGCCAGCGTGAAGCTGTGCACCATGCTGGACAAACCGGCGGCACACAAGGTAGAGATTACTGCGGATTACGTAGGTGCAGAAGTGGGAAACGAGTTTATCGTTGGTTATGGTCTGGACTATGCGCAGCACTACCGCAACCTGCCGGACATCGGCGTTTTAAAGCCGGAAATTTATAGATAGCCAATAACAGCAATAGTCTGAGTTGGATATAGAGAAAAGTGAATATAAAGGAGTGAACAGTATTTGAGCAGCAAGAAAGGTCTCCGCAACCTTATCATTTATCTGGGCATCCCGATTGCAGTGATCGTGATCATGACGTTCCTGTTTAATGGACGAAGCAGTTCGTCTTCTCAGAAGTATTCTGAAATTCTGAATCACTTTGAAACACAGAACGTAACGGAATACTCCATGGACATGGGTACCGGCGAAATGATCATCAAGCTGAAGGACGGCACCAGCATTGCTTACGTAGCACCAAACGTTGGTCTTCTGTATGATGATATCAAGCCATACGTAGAAGAGTACAACGAGGAAAATCCGGAAAGCAAAATGGTTGTGGATCTCCAGCGCGCACAGGAAACATCCTGGTTCCTCAGTATGCTTCCAACGCTGATCATCTTTGCGTTCGGTATCATCTTCTGGATCATTATGATGCGTAAGATGAACGCAGGCATGGGCGGCGGCGCAAACCAGATGAATTTTGGTAAGGCGAAGATCAAAAACGAAAACGACGAAAAGCGCAAGACAACCTTTAAGGATGTAGCAGGCGCAGACGAAGAAAAGGAAGAGCTGGAAGAAATCGTAGAATTCCTGAAGGATCCAACCAAGTACAATCACCTTGGTGCAAGAATCCCGAAGGGTGTTCTTCTGGCAGGCCCTCCAGGTACCGGTAAAACACTGCTTGCAAGAGCAGTTGCCGGCGAGGCAGGCGTACCGTTCTTCTCCATCTCCGGTTCTGACTTCGTAGAAATGTTCGTTGGTGTTGGTGCATCCCGTGTTCGTGACCTGTTTGACCAGGCAAAGAAGAACCACCCATGCATCATCTTCATCGACGAAATCGACGCAGTTGGTCGTCAGCGCGGCGCCGGTCTCGGCGGCGGCCACGACGAACGTGAGCAGACACTGAACCAGCTGCTGGTTGAGATGGACGGCTTCGGTGCAAACGAAGGCGTTATCATGATCGCAGCAACAAACCGTCCTGATATCCTGGACCCGGCACTCCTCCGTCCTGGCCGTTTCGACCGCCAGGTAGTAGTAGGCTATCCGGATATCAAGGGCAGAGAAGAGATCCTCAGAGTTCATGCAAAGAACAAGCCAATGGCACCAGACGTAGAACTGAGAAAAATTGCAGGTTCCACAGCTGGTTTCACAGGTGCAGATCTCTCCAACCTGCTGAATGAAGCAGCACTGCTGGCTGCCAGAAAGAACAAGAAGGCAATCAGCATGAAGGAAGTAGAAGAAGCAACCATCAAGGTTGTTGTTGGTACAGAGAAGAAGAGCCGTGTAATGTCTGAGAAGGAAAAGACACTGACTGCTTACCACGAAGCAGGTCACGCAGTGGCAACTTACTTCTGTAAGACACAGGATCCGGTTCACCAGATCTCCATTGTACCGCGCGGCAGAGCTGGCGGCTTTACCATGCAGATCCCAACAGAAGACCGTTCCTACAAGTCCCGCAATGAGATGCGTGAGGAACTGATTGTTCTGCTGGGCGGCCGTGTGGCAGAAGCACTGGTTCTCCACGATATTTCCACCGGCGCATCTAACGACATCGAGCGTGCAACAGCAACAGCACGCGCTATGATCACAAAGTACGGTATGAGTGAGGATCTTGGTCCAATCAAGTACGGTACAGATCACAGCGAGCCATTCCTTGGCAGAGACATGGGCCATGCTCGTGACTACTCTGAGGAAACAGCTTCTGAGATCGATGCAGAACTGCGCAAGATTATCCACACTGCTTACGAGAAGACAGAGCGTATCCTCAGCGAGCACATGGATAAGCTCCATGAAGTTGCAAAGTACCTGTACCTCAACGAGAAGATGAGTGGTCAGGAATTTGCAGACATCATGACAAGAAAAAATGATCCTGTGGAAATTCCTTACACAGAATAAGTCGGCAGATACCGACAGGCAATATACTCTCCGGGTTTATTGCATTCAGAAACCTCCCCTTTATGGGGAGGTTTTTTATTTGTGCAATTGTTCCTGTAACTGAAATTTTTGTTTTTCTTGTATAAAAAAATCGACATTTTTTTGGCAACGGAAAATTTTGTTTTATGCTAAAATAGATACTGAGGAATGATAAAAAATTCTGTTGACAAAACTGTTTTCAGGTGATATATTATAGAAAACAGTAATCATTATTGATTTAAACACACAGGAGGGTATTCATTATGCCAGCTTTTGCAAATCCATTTCAAGGTAACGTAGATCGTAAAATGTCCAACGCTGAACTGATGCAGGCACTTCGTCTTGACATCGCAGGCGAACTGGAGGCAATTTATATTTATGAAGCACACTATCTGGCAACAGATGACCCGGTTGCTAAGGCAGTTCTGGCAGATATCAGAGACGAAGAGAAGGTTCACATTGGCGAGCTGATGACTCTGATGCGCTACCTGGACGCAAAAGAAGCAGAATTGTTCCTGGAAGGCGAAGGCGAAGTGAAAGAGATGATTCAGGATCTGGGCATTACAGAATCCAAGATCGCACCGGCATCCGGTCCTTCCGTTGGCAGCCTTGTAGAGTAATAGATACGTAAAAATTTTCAGGAGGTGCACTATGGATTATTTAGCAAGAGAAACAGCTCCATTCTCCGCTGAGGTATGGGAGCAGATTGATAAAGCTGTGATCGAAACAGCAAAGAAGCATCTGGTATGCCGCAGATTTTTAAACCTGTTTGGCCCGCTGGGTGCTGGTACATCTACAGTAGCAATCAACACCGTGAAGAAGGATGAGTCTCTGGAGAACGGTTTTGGTACTGTAACAGGCCGCAAAATCGTAGAGCTTCCACAGCTGTATGAAGATTTCACCCTGTTCTGGAGAGATCTGGAAGAGAGCGAAAAGAATGGCTGGCCGCTGGATCTTTCTGCTGCTGCTGCAGCTGCACAGAGAGCAGCAAAGAGAGAAGATAACCTGATCCTCTTCGGCAACAAAGAGCTGGGTATGGAAGGCCTGCTGACAGCAGAAGGCTCCTACAAGATTCAGCGCGGCAACTGGAAAGAGGGCGAAGATGCATTCCGTGACGTAGCACGTGCAATTGCATACCTGTCCGCAAATAGCCTCCTTGGCCGCTATGCACTGGTTCTGTCTCCAGACGTATATCTTGATCTGCAGAGAATCCAGCCAGGCATCAATATGGTAGAACTGGACCGCATTGCAAAGCTGGTAGACGGCAGAGTTTACGCAGCAGGCGCATTCGGTGCAAACAAGGCTGTTCTCGTTTGCGCAGAGCCAGAGTACGTAGATCTGGCAGTTGGCGCAGATCTTGGCGTTGGTTACCTGGAACTGAAGGACTTCAACCACGCATTCCGCATTCTGGAGACTGTTGCACTGCGCATTAAGAATCCAGCAGCAATCGTAAATTTTGAATAATCCTTATTTCATAAAAGAAGCCGTGGGCGATTATGCCTGCGGCTTTTTCTTTTTTACTGCCAGTTTTAAGGGTTCTGTTTGCTTTTGCAGGTCAGTTTTCTTATCATAGTAAGACTGGTTTTGCGGAGAATTTCTCTATCTGTATTTCTGCTGAAAATTGCCGCAGCTGTCCTGGAAATGTCTCGACAGATTTCCATCCCTTGATTTTTGCCCTTAAAAACGGTATAATTTAAAATTACCGCCCCATAAGGGGGCAAAAGAACGAAGGAGGCGATTCCGTGGCGAAGAAAAAACCAGTGTACGATAATGAAAGTATTTCGTCCCTGAAAGGCGCAGACCGTGTGCGTAAGCGCCCGGCTGTTATTTTTGGTTCCGACGGTATTGAAGGCTGCGAGCATTCTATTTTTGAGATCCTCTCCAACTCCATTGACGAGGCGAGAGAAGGCTATGGCCAGAAAATCATCATTACCCGCTACAATGATTATTCTGTAGAAGTGGAAGACTTTGGACGCGGTATTCCGGTGGATTACAATGCCAACGAAGAGCGGTTCAACTGGGAGCTGGTATTCTGCGAGCTGTATGCCGGCGGTAAGTATAATAACGATGCCGATGAAAGTTATGAATATTCCCTTGGTCTCAACGGCCTTGGCCTGTGCTCTACCCAGTATGCGTCGGAGTACATGGATGTAGATATTCGCCGCGATGGCCTCCGCTATACGCTCCACTTTGAGCACGGTGAAAACGTAGGCGGTCTGACAAAGGAAACTTACAATAAAAAGGACACCGGTACCCGTATTCGCTGGAAACCGGACCTGCAGGTATTTACCGACATTGACATTCCGGTGGAATATTATCTGGATACCATCAAGCGCCAGGCCATTGTCAACCAGGGCGTACTGTTCCTGTTCCGCAATCAGCTGGAGAACGGCAAGTTCGAAACAAAAGAGTTCCTCTATGAAAACGGTATTTCTGACCATGCAAAGGAAATTGCCGGCGAGGATTCTCTGACCACTGTGCAGTTTTGGCAGGCAGAGCGAAAAGTGCGAGACCGTGATGATAAGCCGGAGTATAAGACAAAAATCAATGTGGCGATGGCATTCTCCAATAAAGTGCACGTAACAGAGTATTACCATAACTCCAGCTGGCTGGAGTACGGCGGCGCGCCGGACAAGGCTGTCCGCAACGCCTTTGTCTATCAGATCGACAGTTATCTGAAGGCCAACAACAAGTACACCAAGAACGAGAGCAAGATCACATTCTCTGACGTAGAAGACTGTCTCATTATTGTGATCTCCTCCTTCTCCAACAGAACATCTTACGAGAACCAGACAAAGAAAGCTATCACAAACCGCGGCATTCAGGATGCTATGGTAGATATGCTCCGTCATAATCTGGAGATCTATTTTATTGAAAATCCGCTGGATGCAGAGAAGATCGCCAACCAGGTTCTCATCAACAAGCGCAGCCGTGAAGATGCGGAAAAGACACGTCTCAACCTGAAAAAGAAGCTGACCGGCACCATGTCTATTACAGACAGAGTAGCAAAGTTTGTTGACTGCCGCAGCCGCAAGGTGGAGGAGCGAGAGATCTTCATCGTAGAGGGTGACTCTGCGCTGGGTGCCTGTAAGCAGGCCCGAAACCCGGATTTCCAGGCCATCATGCCGATCCGCGGTAAGATCCTCAACTGCCTGAAGGCTGACTACGATAAAATTTTCAAGAGTGATATTATTACAGACCTGATCAAAGTGCTGGGATGCGGCGTAGAAGTAAAAAATAAGGCCAATAAAAATCTGTCTACCTTTGATCTGAATCAGTTGCGCTGGAACAAAATCATTCTCTGTACGGATGCCGACGTGGACGGTTTCCAGATCCGCACACTGCTGCTGACCATGCTGTACCGTCTGACACCAACGCTGATCGAAGAAGGCAGAGTATTCATTGCAGAATCTCCGCTGTATGAAATTACAACGAAGACAGATACCTACTTTGCTTATACAGAGAAAGAAAAAGAAAAGTTCCTGCAGAAGATCGGCAATCAGAAGTTTACCATCCAGCGTTCTAAGGGTCTTGGTGAAAACGAACCGGAAATGATGAGCTTCACTACCATGAACCCGGAGACACGCCGTCTCATCAAAGTTATGCCGACTGATGCCCAGCACACAGCAGACGTATTTGATCTGCTGCTGGGTGATAATCTGGCAGGCAGAAAGAATTTTATTGCGGAAAACGGTTATCTTTATATCGATTCCGCAGACGTATCTTAACAGAAAGGCAGGGGGATGAAGATGCCGCCAAGAAAAAAGAAAACGACCAATGCATCGGCTCTGCCAAGGGTACACGGTGTAATTGAAGGCGCCGGCGAGGTGCTGGAACAGCAGATTACCGAAACGCTGGAACAGAACTACATGCCGTATGCCATGAGTGTGATCATGTCCCGTGCAATTCCGGAGATCGACGGCTTTAAGCCGTCTCACCGAAAGCTGCTGTACACCATGTATAAAATGGGTCTGCAGGGTTCTGCCAGAACAAAGTCGGCTAACATTGTTGGCCAGACCATGCGTCTGAACCCGCACGGCGACAGCGCCATCTACGATACCATGGTTCGTCTCAGCCGCGGCTACGAAGCGCTGCTGCATCCATATGTCGACTCCAAGGGTAACTTTGGTAAGTTCTATTCCCGTGATATGGCATGGGCAGCTTCCCGTTATACAGAAGCAAAACTGGACGACCTGTGCAATGAGCTGTTCGGTGACATTGATAAAGATACGGTAGACTTTGTAGACAACTACGACAATACCATGAAGGAGCCGACCTTGCTGCCGGCAACCTTTCCATCTGTGCTGGTCAACGCCAATACCGGTATTGCTGTTGGTATGGCAAGCTCCATCTGTCCGTTTAACCTGGCAGAAGTCTGCCAGACCACCATTGACTACATGAAGCACAAGGATCACGATATTCTGTCTACACTGGTGGCGCCGGACTTCCCGGGCGGCGGCCAGATCATTTATGATCGTGACGCGCTGGAGAGCATTTACCGCAGCGGACGCGGCAGCTTTAAAGTGCGTGCCCGCTACACTTACGATAAATCCCAGAACTGCATCGATATTACCCAGATTCCGCCGACAACGACTGTAGAAGTCATTGTGGAAAAAGTTGTTGATCTGGTTCGTCAGGGAAAGATCAAAGAAATCTCCGACATCCGTGACGAAACAGGTCTGGATGGCCTGAAAATTACCATTGACCTGAAGCGCGGCGTAGATGCAGAAAAGCTGATGCAGCGCCTCTTTAAGCAGACAACCCTGGAAGATTCCTTCTCCTGTAACTTTAACGTACTGGTTGCCGGTGTGCCGAAGGTAATGGGCATTGCAGAGCTGCTGGACGAGTGGACTGCATTCCGTATTGAATGTGTTCGCCGCAGAACCTACTTTGATCTGAGCAAAAAGAAGGACAAGCTCCATATGCTCCGCGGTCTGCAGGCGATCCTTCTGGACATTGACAAGGCAGTTTCCATTGTTCGCCATACAGAAGAAGAAGCCATGGTTGTGCCGAACCTGATGGCAGGCTTTGGTATTGATGAAACACAGGCAGAGTATGTAGCGGAGATCAAACTGCGTCATCTGAACAGAGAATATATCCTTAAGCGTACTGCAGAAATTGAGCAGCTGGAAAAGGATATTGCCGAGCTGCAGTCGATTCTGGACAGCAAGACAAAAGTGAAAAACATCATCATTGCAGAACTGCAGAAGGTGATGAAAAAATATGGCCAGCCGAGAAAGACCATGCTGATCTATCCGGATGAGATCCAGGAGGCAGAAGAAGTGGACGAGGTGCCGGATTATCCTGTGCATCTGTTCTTCACAAAAGAAGGCTACTTCAAGAAGATCACACCGCAGTCTCTCCGCATGAGCGGTGAGCACAAGCTGAAGGACGGCGACGTGATCATCCAGCAGGAAGAATCCACCAACAACTGCGATCTGCTGTTCTTTACGGACAAGGCTACCGTTTATAAGAGCAAAGCCAGCGAGTTTGCCGACACAAAGACAAGTGTGATCGGTGACTTTATCCCGGCCAAACTGGGCATGGAGGAAGGCGAAAATGCTGTTACTATGGTGAATACCAGAGATTACAGTGGCTTCCTGCTGTTCTGCTTTGAAAATGGCAAGGTAGCAAAAGTAGAGCTGAACGCTTATGCCACAAAGACAAACCGTAAAAAGCTGGTTGGCGCTTACAGTGATAAGAGCCCGCTGGTCAGTGTGGTATACTTTGCGGAAGAGGGAGAGGTACTGCTGAAGGCCTCCACCGGCAGACTGATGCTGGTGAAGACAGCGGAACTGCTGGCTAAGACAACAAGAAGCACCCAGGGTGTTGCGGTAGTAACGCTGCGCAAGAACCAGATACTGACAGGTGCAGAAGCATACACAGAGGGAATGCTTCATGATCCGGCTCGCTACCGGAAGAAATTCCCGGCCATCGGTGCACTGCCAAGTGAGGCAGACCAGATGGGGGAACAGGTCGTATTAGACGAATAAAGAAAAACGCAGGACTGTATGAAGATACAAATCCTGCGCCGGCATCTGCTGCAAACACAAAAACGCGGATGCCGTTCTATAATTTTTCCGAAAATCAGAGAAATATACAGAAATTTTCGCAGAAACTTGGTTGTAATAACTTGATTCCGCAGAAGATGTATGATACAATGAGCTGTAATGTTTCGGAATAGATAATTGGAGGGTGAAAAGCATGGGCGGTATTGAAATTGCTATCGGTATTGTTCTGCTGGCTTTTTCCGTTCTTCTTCTTATTGTTGTGCTCTTCCAGCAGGGTGAGCAAAAGAATAGCGGTGTAGTAACCGGCGGTTTTTCCGATACTTATATTTCCAAGCATTCTGGTCGTACAATTGATGCCTTCTTAGGCAGATGGACCAAGATCTTTGCAGTATTTTTCTTTGCAAGTGTTATCGCACTGAACATCATCATGTTCGTGATCGGCGGCGGCCACGCAGCTACTAACGTAGAAGCAGGCGCAGCTGATGACACAACATCTGTTGTAAGCACAGTAGAAGATACAGCTTCTACAGCAACAGATGCAGCTGATGCAAATGCTGCAACAAGCGCTGCTGCGTAATTTACCGGCAGCAAAGGCCCCGCTTTGAAGCAAGCGGGGTTTTTTTATAGGTATTTTTATTTATAATAAGATAGAGAAGAGCAGACGCTGCAACGGTCTGCAAATACAAACATTCCATGGAGGAGACATGAAATATCAGATTGAAGCCTTAAAGGCGCAGATTTTTAAAGAATTACAAACCATCGGCAAGCCTATTCCGGCTGCAGATCTGATGCAGTGGCTGGCAATTCCGGAAGGTGACCGCCGCCTGTTCGATATCAGTATCGGTCAGCTGAACAACGAAGAGAAGATCTTCGTCAGCCAGAAAAAGGTGATCCGCATCAACGAAAACCCAACCAGCAAAAAGGCAGTGATCACATCCCAGTCCAAGGGCTTTGCATTTGCACGCCCGGATGACGGTTCTCCGGACGTGTTCATTCACAACAGCAAGCTGGGTGAGGCAATGATCCGTGACACTGTTCTGCTTCGTGACATCGTAACAGATGACCGCGGTGTTTCCGGTCGTGTAGATAAGATCCTGGAGCGCGGTGAGCGCAATACAACCGGTAAGGTAGAGCTGAACGAAGGCTACCTGGAGTTTGTAGCAGACCTGCCGATCCGTTACGGCGTGCAGATCGACCGCTCTACTATGAAGGGTGTAAAGGAAGGCGACAAGGTTTATGCAAGACTGGACCGCAATCCACGCAACGGCAGACTGATCGCAAAGATCACTAAGGTGTTCGGTAAGGCAGAATCTGCAAAGATCTGCGCAAACGCAATCCTGGAGCAGAACGGCATTCTTGCAAAGTTCCCGATGGAAGTTCTGGAAGAAGCAGAACGCGTAGCGAAGGAGCCGATCACAGCAGAAGAGCGCGCAAAGCGTGTGGACCTGAGTCACCTGCCGATCCTGACCATTGACAGCGCAGACGCAAAAGACCTGGACGACGCAGTTTCTGTAGAAAAGACAGAGAACGGCTTTAAGCTGGGCGTTCATATTGCTGACGTTTCTCACTTTGTAAGAGAGGGCAGCCTGATCGATGCAGAAGCGATCCGCCGCGGTACTTCCGTTTATATGCCGGACCGCGTTGTGCCAATGCTTCCTCCGGCGCTTTCCAACGATGCCTGCTCTCTGAATGCAGGCCAGGAGAAGCTTACTTTCTCCGCGCTGGTAGAGCTGAATAACGAAGGCGATATCATCGACTACGATTTCAAAAAGGCAATTATCATTTCCAAGGTACGCGGCGTTTACACAGAAGTAAACGATATTTTTGCAGGCAATGCAGACGATGCACTGCTGGCAAAGTATGCGCCGGTTATGGACAGCCTGATGGCAGCAAGAGAGCTGGCAAACATTCTCAAAGCAAAGTCCCGCAAGAACGGTACTATGGAAATTGAGAGCAAGGAATCCAAGTTTATTCTGGATGAAAACGGCGTATGTATCGACGTGCAGCCAAGAACTGTTGGTGAGGCTGAAGAGCTGATCGAGCAGCTGATGATCACAGCGAACCAGGCAGCTGCAAAGATGGGCCAGAAGTATGATGTTCCATTTGTTTACCGTATTCACGAGCAGCCGGATCCGGAACGCATTGAGATCCTCTGTGACCTGCTCAGCGCGCTGCGCCTGAAGTTTGCAGGCCTCCGCAAGGAAAATCCAAAGACCGGTGAATTTGCAGAAGTAATGGATCAGACAAAGGGCACACCGCTCCACAAGATCGTTTCTCTGCAGGTGCTGCGTACCATGGAAAAGGCAAAGTATGCAACCGATCCGCTGGGCCACTTTGGTCTGGCTCTGGAAGACTACAGCCACTTTACTTCTCCAATCCGCCGTTACCCAGATACCTGTATCCACCGTATTCTCTCCAATCTCTGCGAGACAAAGAACGTGAAGTACATCAAGGAGCACTTCACCACTTATGCTCAGTCCGTTGCAAGAGACTGCTCCAGACTGGAAGTAGGCGCAATGACAGCAGAGCGCTCTGCTGATGACTGCTTCATGGCAGAATTTGTTCGCCAGCACATTGGTGAGGAGTACGACGGCGTGATCTGCGGCGTAACACCAAGAGGTGTATTTGTTGAGCTGGAAAGCAGCGCAGAAGGCTTTGTACCGGTAGATACTTTTGAAGACGCAGAGTTTGAGTTTGACGGTATGCTGACTCAGACTGACGTGAAGACAAAGAAGACCATGACAATTGGCCAGCCGCTGCGCATCAAGGTTGTTTCTGCTGACGTTTCCACAGGCAGAATCGACTTTGTACCGGCAACCGGCACCACGGAGTCTCTGGGCGCACCAATTCACGAAGATTAAGAATTTTAAGAGAGGCTTTGGCCTCTTTTTTTGTTTGCAGATATTGTGTGACGCTTCCGCATATATTCTGAAAAAGGGGGCGGTGCAATGCTGGTTTTACTGAGCGGAGTTTCTGTTTTTATTGTTCTGCTGTTTCTGAATTATCTTTCCGGCGGGGAGCATCTTCTGCGGTGCAGTCTAGCAAGTGCCGGGCTGGGGCTTGTCTCTTTTCTGGCAGTGAATATTTCCGGTGTTTTTACAGGTGTGGTACTGCCCTGCAGCCTGCTGAATCTGGGGACTTCTCTGGCTGGCGGCCCGGCAGGGGTAGCGTCTTTGCTGGTTTTGCAGACATGGTTTGTATAAAACAGGAAAAAGATTCCAACACTCCAGTCACAAACGTGATGGGAGTGTTTTTTAATGAGAACATATACAAAGAGAATCGTCGTATTAGTGTTATCCCTGATGATCGCGGCAGGTGCATTGACAGCCGTATCTGCCCTGGGAGATTTCCGGGCACAGTGTGAAAGCATTTCCGGGAAAGTGCTGCGTCTGCACGTGCTGGCAAATTCTGATAAAGAAGAAGATCAACAGCTGAAATTAAAAGTGCGGGATGCCATTTTAGCAGAAAGTGAGACGTTATTTTCTACTGCGCAGAACAAAGCGGAGGCGATGGAATCTGTGCGGAAAAACAGGGATGAAATTCAAAGAATTGCGGAAAAAACACTGCAAAAAAACGGATGTGATTACCCGGTGGAAATTCAGCTGGCAGAAGTGTATTTTGATACTAGAACTTATGGGGAGATCACCATGCCCGCCGGGTATTATGATGCACTGCAGGTGAAGATCGGTGCAGGGGAAGGCAAAAACTGGTGGTGCGTACTGTTCCCGGCGTTATGTGTGCCATCTGCAGCATCCGTAGAGATGAACGATGTGCTCACAACAGAAGAGATGACTGTGCTGCAGGAGGGATACACAGTACGATTTAAAATTGTGGAGCTGTACGAGCAGTTTCTGGGATTGTTCCGATGAGCTGTACCGGAAATGACCCTGCCGGAGTATATTCAATGTTCCGGAATTGTGGTACAATACGCATATAGAAAGGTGGGGTGCGTGATGCTTCAACTGATTCTTGGCAGCGGCGGCAGCGGAAAAACAACTGCCATTCACAATGCCGTGCGCCAGCATATTACATCCGGAACGGAAGGCAGCTGCATGCTGATTGTACCGGAGCAGTACTCCTTTGAAACAGAGCGGAGAATGCTGACACTGCTTGGTGCAAAAGATGCGCAGAAGGTAGAGGTTGTCAGTTTTCGTCGTCTGGCAGATTTTGTGTTTCGCCGTCATGGCAGACCGCAGGGTTCTGTACTGACAGACGGCGGCCGAAATATTCTTATGAGTCTTGCACTGGAAGAAGTAAAAGAAGAGCTGTGTTTTTATCGCGGCTATGCCGACACAGACGAACTAATCTCCATGCTGCTCTCCTTTTCCAAAGAGCTGAAATGGTGCAATGTGACAGCAGAGGATTTTCTTGCCTATCAGCCGAAAACAGAAGACGAAACACTGCAGACAAAAATCCATGATATTGGCCTGATCCTCTCTGCTTATGAAGCACTGGCAGAGCAGAGTTACGTGGATCCGCTGGATGACCTGAGCCGGATCCGTTCTGTCATTGAGGAGCAGAATCTTTTTGCCGGATACAGCGTGTTTGTGGACAGCTTCAAGGACTTCACCGTGCAGCAGCTGGATTTGTTGAATCTGGCGCTGCGGCAAGCACAGAAGCTGGCTGTATCCCTCTGTACCGATCAGCTGCATGATCCGGAGCACGGCAGGGGCCTCTTTGCGCCGGCCTGCAAAACGGCATCTACCCTGATGCATATGGCAAGAGAGAACGGTGTGAAAGTTGCGGTGCCGCAGCAGCTGGAGCCGGGTGTTCGTTACGCTGCAGAGGAGCTGGCCTTTCTGGAGCGGAATCTGTTCCGGGCAGAGCGGGAAACATGGAGCGGTCAGGTGGAGGCGGTACAGTGCTTCAGCGGCAGAAACCGCCATGATGAAGCTGCCTTTGCTGCCCAGGAGATCCGCCGCCTTGTCATGGAAAAGGGATACCGCTACCGTGATTTTGCGGTTATTGCGAGAAACCTGCAGCCATACCGCGGAATTCTGGATACCGCTTTTGACCGCCACGAGATCGCCTATTTTATTGATGACCCAAAGGCCATCGACAGCGAACCGGTGATGCAGGCTGTGCTTGCTGCATTTCGCATTCTGAGCAGTTATTATGACTCGGAAGCAATTTTTACTTACCTGAAAACCGGCATGGTAGACGGCTTTACCGCCAATGAAATTGCCCTGCTGGAAAATTACACCTACACCTGGAAAATCAGCGGCAAGCGCTGGAGAGAGCCATGGACAGCCAACCCAGGCGGTTTTTCAGATGGTTTCTCAGAAGAAGAGCAGGCAGAACTGGATCACCTGAATGAACTGCGTGAAAAACTGCTGGCGCCGCTGCAGAGTCTGGCATTTTCTCTGCAGGAGAAAACAGGCAGGGAGATTTCTGCTTCCATTTACGATTTCCTTCTGGCAATCGGCGCAGATCAGTGCGTGCTGCGCCTTGCAGGAAAACTGCGG
>JAZUBL010000075.1:0-4006 GCA_045638545.1 Acutalibacteraceae bacterium
TCCGGCAGAGAAGATCATCGGCCTCTCCAAAATTGCGAGAATTGCCGACATGGTTGGCCGCAGACTGCAGCTGCAGGAGCGCATCGGCAATGAAATTGCAGAGATCGTTTCCATGGTGACAGGCAGCGAGGATGTGGGCGTTATGATTCAGGGCGAGCACAGCTGCATGACAGCCAGAGGCATTGAAAAGCCTGGCACCCTGACTGTGACTTCTTCTTTCCGCGGTATTTTCCAGGAAGATGACGTGATGCGACAGGAAGCACTGATCCTGATGAAATAAAGAGGATGTGAAGACATCCCATCTATGCTATATTTTAAAAAAATTCGGAGGAACTTATGAATAACAATGCAGTTGTTGTGTTCAGCGGCGGACAGGATTCCACTACCTGCCTGTTCTGGGCGCTGAAGCGTTTTGATAAAGTAATTGCTGTGACATTTGACTACGGTCAGCGTCACAGTCTGGAAATTGAGTGCGCAAAGGAAATTGCGGCAGAGCTGGGCGTAGAGCACCACGTGCTCGATATGGCGCTGCTCAACCAGCTTGCACCAAACTCCCTGACCCGCAGTGACATCCCTGTGGAAGCAGCAAAGGACGGCGAGCTGCCAAACAGCTTTGTAGAAGGCAGAAACTTAGTTTTCTTTACCTTTGCGGCAATTCTGGCAAAAGTAAAGGGCTGCGATCACATTGTAACCGGCGTGTCTCAGACAGACTTTTCCGGCTATCCGGACTGTCGTGACAATTTCATCAAGTCCTTGAACGTAACACTGAATCTGGCTATGGACTATCAGTTTGAAATGCACACACCACTGATGTGGATCGACAAGGCAGATGTATGGCAGATGGCAGACGAGCTTGGCAAACTGGATTATATTCGTGAAAAAACACTGACCTGTTACAATGGCGTAAAGGGCAGCGGCTGCGGAGAATGCCCAAGCTGCATCCTGCGCCAGAATGGTCTGGATACTTATCTTGCAAGAAAGGCAGGCAACTGAAATGAACCGTGAAACAGAAGGTCTTACCTTACTGGGCAACCAGAACACCACTTATAAATCTGACTATGCACCGGAAGTGCTGGAAACTTTTGAAAACAAGCACCCGGGCAACGATTACTTTGTAAAATTCAACTGTCCGGAATTTACCAGCCTGTGCCCAATCACCGGCCAGCCGGACTTTGCAACCATTTACATCAGCTACATTCCGGACATCAAAATGGTAGAGAGCAAGTCTCTCAAACTGTATCTGTTCAGCTTCCGCAATCATGGTGATTTCCACGAGGACTGTGTAAATATCATCATGAAGGATCTGATTAAACTGATGGATCCGGGCTACATTGAGGTATGGGGCAAATTTACCCCACGCGGCGGCATCAGCATTGCCCCATACTGCAACTACGGCAGACCGGGCACAAAGTATGAGGAAATGGCAAACTACCGCATGATGAACCACGACCTGTATCCTGAAAAGATCGACAACCGATAAAACACGAAAAGCCGCCTGTTTCCGGGCGGCTTTTTTATCGTTATTTAAGTGAAGAAGAATGAGAGCCTCCCTTGCATCAGGGGGAGCCTATGGTTATGTTTGGTTTAAAATATTCCCTGAAAAACGGCACTTCTTTTTTCGAAGTGCCGTTTCTGCGTTTAATATTGCTGATAATAATAATCTACCAGGTCTGCCAGACGATCCACATCTACCAGGCTGCCGCCTTTCAGCAGCACCTCCAGAATGGCTTCTTCCTCGGCAGTATCAAGGCCTGTTTTTTCCATTTCTTTAGCCAGTTTGGCAATTTTTCTGCCTTCTTTGCCGGTCAGCATTTCCGGGTGAATGCCGCCTACCAGCTGGAAGAGCGGTGTGCTGTCCTTAATGCGGTTCTCGCTGCGCAGTGTCAGCCGCTGCATTTCATCCGGCTTCATCATGCCTACAGCGCCGATGGCGTCGATGGTAAAGCGTTTGTTCACTTCCTTCAGTTTCTGTAGTTTGCCGTCCTCCACCCAGGTGAGGAAAATAATATTTTCATCTTCTGCGAGGGCGTGTTCTGCCTGATCAACCGGGTAACATGGCAGGTGGATCTTGCTTTCCAGCAAACGGGCATATTGCTCTGTAAAGCCTGTGCTGGATTCATAAACGATAGCTCTCATAATTTGACCGTCCTTTCCGGATATCTCTGTTTTTATCATACGGGATTTCCGCAGAATTGAAAATAGAATTCTGCAAAATTGAGAGAGAAATTCAGGGGAGAAATTTGGATAATTTTAAAAAAAGAGGGAATACCTAAAGGAGAACAGGCAGGAAAGGTTGTGAGAATATGAAAAATGAAGCGTATAAAGACATTGCATCTCTTGGAAGCAGAATTACAGACCTGAGCAAAAATCAATATGACAGAATGGTGAAAGAAGCATCGCCGCCCAGTACGTGGGTAAAAAACTGCATTATGGCATTTCTGTTCGGCGGCGGTATCTGCGCGCTGGGGCAGGGCTTTTTTCTGCTTTATCATACGTTCCTCAGCTTAGAGGAAAAAGACGCCCGCGGCATGGTATCTGTAACGCTGATTTTCCTTACCGCAGTGCTGACAGCGCTGAAAGTATTTGATAATATTGCAAAACTTGCAGGCGCAGGCACCATAGTGCCTATTACCGGTTTTGCCAATTCCATGGTATCGCCGGCCATGGAGTTCAAAAGCGAAGGCATGGTGCTTGGCCTTGGTGCAAAAGTTTTTGCAATTGCCGGGCCTGTGCTGGTGTATGGCATTACGGCCAGTATCATTTATGGGATGATCCTGTTTATCATTGGTTTGTTTGTTTAGGAGGCAGCGATGAAGCGATTAGGCAGATATACGTTGGAAATGGAAGGAAAACCGTGGGTGGAATGCTATGGCGCTGTGTGCGGAAAAAAGGAAGGACAGGGGCCGCTGAGCAATCTGTTTGATCGGGTATTTACTGATACAACACTGGGCGAAAAAACCTGGGAAAAAGCAGAAAGCAGTCTGCAGACAGCGGCTGTGGAAATCGCCCTGGATAAAGGGTGCCTGACACACAGTGACATTCACTATGTGTTTGCTGGAGATCTTCTGAACCAGTGTATTTCATCCACCTTTGGTCTGCGAGCGATGAATATGCCGTTTCTGGGGCAGTATGGCGCCTGTTCAACCATGGGGCAGACGTTGGCTATGGCTGCTGTTTTTGCAGAAAGCGGCGCCGCTGAGCGCGCTCTGGCGGTGACATCCTCTCACTTCTGTTCGGCAGAGCGGCAGTTTCGCCTGCCGCTGGAGTATGGCGGGCAGAGAACCCCCACTGCACAGTGGACGGTGACCGGTGCTGGTGCGGCTGTTATTTCTTCTGCAGAGACAGGTGCCCGGGTAAAGGAGAAAAAAATCACCTGTTCGCAGGAGAAAAAGCGGATCACAATTTCTCATATTACGACAGGCAGAATTACAGATCTCGGTATTAAAGACGCTAATAATATGGGTGCCGCCATGGCGCCTGCGGCGGCGCAGACCATCGCTGATTATCTGGAAGATACTGGAACTGCGCCGCAGGATTACGACCTGATTTTAACAGGCGACCTGGGACAGGTTGGCAGTCAGCTGCTGCAGAAACTGCTGAGTGCCCATGGAATCCAGATCGGGGAGAAGCATCAGGATTGCGGCCTGCTGATTTTTGACAGAGAAAAGCAGGACGTTCACGCCGGCGGTTCCGGGTGCGGCTGCGCAGCTTCTGTTGTCTGTGCAAAAATTTTCCCGGAGATGGAGCAGGGGCTCCTGCACAATGTACTGTTTATTCCCACCGGCGCACTGATGTCTCCGACTTCTTCCCAGCAGGGAGAGAGCATCCCGTCTATTGCCCATCTGATCCATCTGACGGCGGAGTAACGAGATAAGGCCCCATTTTTGCCAGAACATCTCCGCAGAGCAGGGTGCCGTATTCCGCTGCAGCGGCGGCATCTTTTTCTGTGCGGCCGATCAGTGTGCCGTACTCGCTGCACAGGCTGCGGAGCAGATAAAAGTGTCGG
>JAZUBL010000076.1:0-9460 GCA_045638545.1 Acutalibacteraceae bacterium
TGCGCTGCGGCGATGAAAAGAACCTGCGCAACTGAATTTCCTGCAACGTTGGCTGGGCACAGAACAGAATCGGCATCAACCGGCCGATTCGCTGCACTGTAAACCCTGCTGTAGAAGTAGGGGAAGACTACGCAAAACGCAAAGTGACAAAGCCGTGCAATGTGGTTGTTATCGGCGGCGGTGTTGCTGGCCTGGAGGCAGCCTGCACAGCAGCAGAAGTTGGTTGTACCGTAGTTCTTATTGAGCGCGGCAAGCAGCTTGGTGGTCTGTCTGCTTCTCTGTCTAAAATTTCCGACAAGTTCCGTCTCGACCATTTCATTGAATATCAGATTCAGCGTGTGGCAAAGTTGAAAAATCTGTTTGCACTGCCGGGCACAGAAGCAACCATTGAAATGGTTGCCCGTTTCCATCCGGACCTGATTGTAAACGCAACCGGTTCCCGTCCGATTCTGCCGCCGATCGAAGGTCTGGCAGATGCGCTCCGTGCACCAAACTCTAATGTGTTTACCATCAAAGGCGCTATCAACAAGGATTTCGTTTATGAAGAAGACCTGCGCGGCAAGCGCGTTGCTGTTGCAGGCGGCGGTGCTGCCGGTGTTGATGCCATCGAGTTCTTTGCAAAGCGCGGTGCAGAAGTGTTCATCGTAGAGCAGAACGATCAGATCGGTTATGACATCGACCCGATCACCCGCTGCAACCTGAACAACAATATGAAGAAGTACCCTGTTACCCAGTATGTTAACACAGAACTGAAGAAGGTGACAGCAGATACCTTTGAAATTGAGCGTGACGGCAAGCGCGAAGTAATTCCGTTTGACTATGCGTACATCTGCCTTGGCATGATGTCCGATGCGCCGCTTCTGGATGATCTCTGCAAAACCTTCCGTCAGAGCGGTGTAGAGGTACTGAACATCGGTGACAGCCGCGGCGCCCGCCGTATGATCGACGGTGTTCGTGAAGGCCGTAATATTCTGACAACATTAGAACATCTCCGCTATTTTGGAGTCGAATAATTGTTAACAGCCGGCGCGGATTGCGTTCCGGCTGTTTTTTTGTTACAATAAAAATATTAAAAGGAAAGGGGAATGGGTATGCTTTGCAGAGGAGACCGTATCGGCATTGTCTGTTGTTCAGACGGTCATCGGCCGGAGCGGAAAAAATCAAATAAAAAACTGGATACGATCCTGCGCACAATGGGGTTGGAACCGGTCTGGAGCGACTGTATTTACGTGGTGGAAGATGTATTCAGCGGCAGCGGCAGGGATCGCGCAGAAGCTGTGAATCGGTTTTATGCAGACGAAAGCATCAGGGCTGTGTTTGATATTTCCGGCGGCAACATTGCCAACAACGTGCTGGAGTATCTGGACTATGATCTGATCAAAGCAAATCCAAAGCCTTTTATCGGCTACAGCGACCTGACAACGGTGCTCAATGCAATCTATACAAAGACGGGCAATCCGGGTATTCTCTGGCAGATGCGTCACCTGGCAGGACAGGACTGCGAACTGCAGCAGCGCCGTTTTCTGGATACGTTTTTTGAAGAAAAGAACGCCCTTTTCGATGCCCGCTATACCTTTATAAAAGGAAAAGAGATTTCCGGTACGGTAGTCGGCGGCAATATGCGCTGCCTGTTAAAACTGGTCGGTACGCCGTTCTGGCCGGACTGCACCGGGAAAGTACTCTTCCTGGAAGCGTTGGGCGGCAAACCGGGCGAAATGGCTGCCATGGCGGTGCAGCTGCGGCAGATGGGTGTTTTCTCGCAGATCAAAGGTCTCTTGCTGGGGACTTTTACGCAGATGGAAACAGAGAACTGTACCCCAACAGCAGCAGAGATTTTTCTGAAAGCGGCAGAACAGTATGATTTCCCGATTGTACAGACAAAGGAAATCGGTCACGGTACCGATTCCAAAGCGCTGCGGATCGGGCAGCAGATTACAATCACAGAACAGGAGGGATCCTTATGATCATAGATTTTCACACCCACGTGTTTCCTGATAAAATTGCAGAGAAAACAGTGAACGCTCTGGAGAAGAGCGGCGGCAGCATGGCGCACACCAACGGTACTCTGCAGCAGCTGCGGGAATCCATGGCGCAGAGCGGCGTGGATCTTTCTGTTGTAATGCCTGTAATGACACGGCCTTCCCAGTTCAATACAGTCAATGCCTTTGCTGCAGAGCTGAACAAACTGGACGGCATTCTGTCTTTTGGCGGCTTTCATCCGGATACCGACGACTATAAGCGTGATTTGGACGCTGTGAAAGCCCTTGGCCTGAAAGGCGTGAAGATCCATCCGGACTACCAGGATTGCATGATCGATGATCCGCGCTATGTGAATATGATCCGCTATGCTGTGGAAAATGATCTCATGGTGCTGACCCATGCCGGCATTGATCCGGGTTTCCCGGATCTGGTACATTGCCCGCCGGATAGAGGTGCTGCCATGCTGGAAATGGTTTACGGCGATACTGTACCGGAGCAGCCGAAAATTATTTTTGCACACACCGGCGGCTGGGGCAGAATGGACGACATGGAGAAATATCTCTTCGGTAAGCCGATTTATATGGATATCAGCTTTGTGATTCGTCTGATGCCGCCGGAAGATATGCTGCACATCATTCGCGGTCATGGTGCAGACAGAATTCTTTTTGCATCGGATTCTCCATGGGGCGGCCAGCAGCAGACGCTGGATCTGCTGCGGAATCTGCCGCTGACAGAGGAAGAGATGGATCTGATCCTTTATAAAAACGCGAAAAAGCTTCTTGGTATGGAATAACCCGCATAAATCCCCCTGTTCTTGCATAACAATGCGAAGAGAGGGGGCTTTATTTATGAAAGGAAGATTGAATGATCTCCGCAGTAAAGAGGTCATTACCGTAGAAGACGGGGTACGGCTTGGCTATGTATGTGACGTAGAACTGGACACAACAGAAGCGAAACTGACCGGACTGGTCATTTACGGCAGGCTGCGTTTTTTCGGTCTGCTGGGCAAGGCAGCAGACCGAGTGATCCCCTGGGAAAATGTGAAAACCGTGGGGGATGATACGATTCTGGTACATTACAAAGAACCGCAGAAACCTGCCAAAAAAGGAGACTGGCTGGATCGAATTTTTTCTGAAAAATAATGTAAAAAACACTTGCATTTCAAAAAATAGTATGGTACAATAACAAACAATATCGCCAAAAAGGCGGTAATACACACGATTCCGATGAAACGGGATGGTGCTCCGCTTAGACGGGGTCTCTCGCTTTTTACAGAATCGGCGGTAAAACCAAGGAGGAAAATTAAAATGGCAGTAGTATCTATGAAACAACTTTTAGAGGC
Organism: Acutalibacteraceae bacterium; assembly: GCA_045638545.1. Lineage (GTDB taxonomy): Bacteria > Bacillota > Clostridia > Oscillospirales > Acutalibacteraceae > UMGS1071. Next base: position 3,323 of record JAZUBL010000076.1, read on the forward strand.
TGGCGTACACTTCGGTCACCAGACAAGAAGATGGAACCCAAAAATGGCTCGTTACATCTTCACAGAGCGTAACGGCATCTACATCATCGACCTTCAGAAGACAGTTAAGAAGCTGGAAGAGGCTTACAACTTCGTTCGTGACGTTGCAGTTGAAGGCAAGCCAGTTCTCTTCGTAGGCACAAAGAAGCAGGCTCAGGATTCCGTTAAGGAAGAAGCAGAGCGCGCAGGTGCATACTATGTTAACGCAAGATGGCTGGGCGGTATGATGACAAACTTCTCCACAATCCGTCGCAGAATCGATCGTCTCAAGCAGCTCAAGGCTATGGAAGAGGACGGCACATTCGATCTGCTCCCTAAGAAGGAAGTTATCGGTCTCCGTCTTGAGATCGGGAAGCTCGACAAGTTCCTCGGCGGCATCAAGGACATGAAGGAGCTCCCAGGCGCACTCTTCATCGTTGACCCACGCAAGGAAAGAATCGCTGTTGCAGAAGCTAAGAAGCTCGGCATTCCGATCGTAGCTATCGTTGACACAAACTGTGATCCAGACGAAATCGACTACGTAATCCCAGGCAACGACGACGCTATCCGCGCAGTTAAGCTGATCTCCGGCACAATGGCTAACGCTATCATCGAAGGCCGCGAGGGTCAGATGGGCGCAGCAGCTGCAGAAACAGCAGAGGCAGACGCTGAGTAATTCTGGTTGTTTCAGATTTAAGATTTAGTTAATTGAAAGAAATACTCGTCCTACCCGGCGGGTATTTTTTTGAAGAAATTCATAAATTCGAGAATTATTGAATTGGAGGAATTTAAAATGGCTTTTACAGCAAAAGACGTAGCAGCACTTCGTGAGAAGACAGGCTGTGGTATGATGGACTGCAAGAAGGCACTGACAGCAACAGACGGCAACATGGAAGCAGCAATCGACTTCCTGAGAGAAAAGGGTCTGGCAGCAGCAGAGAAGAAGGCAAGCAGAATCGCAGCAGAAGGCGTTGCATTTGCATGCACAAACGCAGACGGCACAGTTGGTTGTGTTGTTGAAATCAACTCTGAGACAGACTTCGTTGCTAAGAACGATGACTTCAAGGCACTGGTACAGGCAGTTGCTGACACAATCATCGCTGCTAACCCAGCAGACGTTGCAGCTCTGATGGAGTGCAAGGTTGTTGGTTCCGAGCAGACAGTTGCTGAGCTGCTCCAGGAGAAGATCCTGACAATCGGCGAGAACATGAAGATCCGTCGTTTCGTTCGTTACGAAGGTCACATCGTAACTTACAACCACGGTGACGGCAGAATGGCTGTAGCTGTTCAGTACGACACAACTGCAGAAATCGCAGCAAAGCCAGAGTTCGTTGAGTACGCAAAGGACGTTGCAATGCAGGTTGCAGCTCTCATCCCACAGTACGTTGACGAAGCAGCTGTTCCAGCAGAAGTTGTAGAGCACGAGAAGAAGATCCTCACAGAGCAGATCATCAACGACGGCAAGCCAGCAAACATTGCTGAGAAGATCGTTGCAGGCAGACTGCAGAAGTTCTTCAAGGAAATCTGCCTCGTAGATCAGCCATTCGTTAAGGATAACGATGTAACTGTTCTCCAGTACACAAACAACACAGCAAAGGCACTCGGCGGCGACATCAAGATCGTAGCATTCACACGTTACGAGAAGGGTGAAGGCCTCGAGAAGAGAGAAGACAACTTTGCTGATGAAGTTGCAAACATGATCAACAAATAATTCGATTCTGATCGGGTTATTGTGATATAAGAACCGGGCAGGGCTTCGCGCTCTGTCCGGTTTTTCTTTTTAAATAAAAAATACCCCCGGATATACCGGGGGATTTTTACTGTGCATATTAAATTCTGTACTCTTTATAAACAGTACCATCCAGTTCTTTCCACTGGAACAGTTCGCCGTCAAAGGTCATGTAGCCCAGCGGTGCGCCATCGCGGGAAATTGCAAGGGAGCCCGGGTTCATGTAAACGTGGGTGTTGAATTCTTCGCATGCAGGCACATGGGTGTGGCCGTGGAGCAGAATATCGCCCGGCTGCAGCGGCGGCAGATTATTGTTGTTAAAAACGTGGCCGTGTGTCACGTAGATCAGGCGCTTGCCGGCAGAAAGCACCGCATAGTCTGCCTGCATTGGAAACTGCAGAACCATCTGGTCTACTTCGCCGTCGCAGTTGCCGCGAACAGCCAGAATTTCTGTTTTCAGTTCGTTCAGCATTGCGAGCACTTTCTTTGGCGCGTAGTCCTTTGGCAGGTCATTTCTTGGACCGTGATACAGATGATCGCCCAGGAAGAGGATTCTGTCAGCGCCTTCGCGGCGGTATGCTTCCAGCATTTTTTCACAGTAGTAGGCAGAGCCGTGCAGATCAGATGCAATAAACCATTTCATCGTGTAGTCTCCTGTCATAATAGTGTATATTTCAAATATTATATCACGGAATTCGAAATGTTTCCATCCTGTTTTTGGGAATAAGTCAAATTGGTATTTATTGCATGCCGGATATTTGACCTTTTCTGAATTCCTTGCTATAATAGTCTGAAAGTAAGAATTTCTCACTGATAACAAAGGAGGGGTATTACTATGTTAGCAGAACTGCGTCAGAAGGCGCAGATAACAATTCCAAAAGATATTGTGGCGAAGCTTGGCCTTTCCGAGGGAGATAAGCTGGAAATATCGGAACGGGACGGCACCATCTGCATGACACCGGTAAAAGTTTATCCAAAGAAGTGTCTGAAAGATCTCTGGGATGAACTGAACAATGCCAAAGCGAAAATTTCTGCCGGCGAACAGATGGTGTTCCAAAAGCTGGAGTCCATGTTCAAGGACCTGGTGGAGGATCAGAAATGAAACCGTACCGGGACGATCGATCAATACCGCAGGATGAAGTGCCTGTGCTGGATTTAAGCTGTGCATACGGCTCTGTTGACGATTTATTGTCAGATCTCAACGGGGAACCTGCAGAAATGCAGGGAAAAACACAGGAGAAAAAACAATCCAATTAGCGGTTATTCCAATTTATTTCTATATTGATGAAAGAAATAGGATTTCTTCACAATATGTTCACATCAAGAAGGCAATTTCTCCGACTGAACTTGACAATTAGGTCATCTGCTGATAATATTAAAGTTGGCTTATTGTGTTTAGTATAAAGCACTTAGGTGTACAATTGATACAAATTCACCATAGAAAAACACCGGCCCGCTCTGCGCTGCGGCGCAGACCGATTTGTATTGTAAAATTTAGGAAAAGAGGGAAGCGGTTACGGCCTTCTATGGTGCCATTTCCGCGGCGATCATGTCTGACGTAGGAATTGACCTGGCGGTCATCTCCCGCTTTGAGGGAAAAGACGATCACTATGCAAAGTGTTTTCTGACGCCTGCTGAATTTGAACTCTATGGGCAATTGCAGCCAAAACGCAAAGCAACGTTTCTGGCTTCAAGATGGGCCTGCAAAGAGGCGATCTTCAAAGCAACGCAGGACATACACTTTACGGACTATTCCATATTAAATGAAAAGTCCGGCAAGCCGTATGTGGCAGATCACCCGGAAATGAAAGTATCAATCAGTCACGACGGAGATTTTGTTGTGGCAATTGTTATTACTGATTAATTAAGAAAAATTATTTATTTTAAAGGAGATATTATCATGAACGAATTACAGACAAAGCAGCAGATTAAGGACTTCCTGTGCGAGAACCTCGGTATTGAGGCAGACGCTCTCGAGTTTGACACACCACTCTTCGGCGACGGTATCGGCCTGGATTCCATCGACTCCCTGGAAATCATCTCTTTTGTAGACAGCGAGTACGGTGTAGCAATGACAGGTGTTGACAAGGAGCACTTCTTCAACATCGACAGCATCGCAGCTTACGTTCTGGCTCACGCTGAGTAATTAAAACAGCAATTCTTTTATTTTAAAATTTTAAGCAGACAGGGAAGGGGTTTAAAATGACACAAGATAACAATCGGTGTGTGATTACCGGTCTTGGAATGATATGTGCCATTGGCAACAATGTGGAGGAGTGCTGGGATAACGCGCTCCAGTCCAAATCCGGTCTCGATCACACAACAACAGTAGATACCGAAAATTGCTATGCTGACTATGCAGGTGAAGTGCACGACGACACACTCGATGCAATTCCAAACACAGAAGGCATGGACAGAGCTTCCAAACTCAGCATCAAGGCAGTGCTGGAAGCAATGAACGACGCTGGCCTCACAAACTTTGGCGGCAATGAAAAAGTAAGCGTAATCATGGGCAGCTGCGTAGGCGGCGTAGTAAGCATTGAGCAGTACTACACAGAAGGCAAAGATGTAAAGCACATCGAGCAGATGCCGATTTCCGCAATTGCAACACAGGTTGCAGGTTACTGCGATGCAGGCGGTGTTGTTACAAACGTAGCAAACGCATGTGCAGCAGGCACCATCAGCATTGCATATGCAGCAGACCTGATCCGCGCTGGCAAGGCTGACGTTGTTGTAGCAGGCGGCGCAGACGCATTTGCTTCTGTTCCATACGCAGGCTTCCTTTCTCTCCACGCACTGGACGAGAATCCTTGCTCTCCATTCAACCATTCCTCCGGTATTAACCTGGGCGAAGGTGCCGGCTGCGTTATCGTAGAGTCCTACGAGCACGCGAAGGCTAGAAACGCTAAGATGTACTGTGAAGTACTGGGCTCCGGCGTAAGCAGTGACGCGCACCACATCACAGCACCACGTCAGGACGGCGAGTGCCAGATGAACGCAATCAGAACAGCAATGCGCAACTCCGGCGTTGAAGCAGCAGATATCGACTATGTAAACGCACATGGTACCGGTACTGCAAAGAACGACAACGCAGAGTTCCTGTCCTTACATACTATTTTTGATGATGTAAACGACGGCCTGAGCATCAGCTCCACAAAGGCTTACACAGGTCACTGCCTTGGCGCAGCAGGCGCAATCGAAGCTGTTTTTGCAGTAAAGGCGCTGACACACAATACAGTACCGCCAACCCTTGGCTACAGTGAAGAAGACCTGGTAACTCTGGCTGAAAAGGCTGGCAAGCTGGACTTCACACCAAACGTGCCAAAGGAGAAGGAGCTCAACACAGTTATGAGCAACTCCTTTGCATTCGGCGGCTGCAACGCAAGTATCATCTTCAGTAAGGACCAGGGCGACGTTCCTGCAGTTCCTGAAAATACAAAGATCGCAGTGACAGGTCTTGGTGTTGTTTCCCCTCTGGGCAACAGCGTTGAGGCTTATCTGGAGAGCGTAAAAAATGACGACAAGATCGATGGCGGCAGCGTTCGTTCTTCCGTTAGCTCTGCAGACTACAACCAGCTCGGTCTGAAGATGGCTTTCTACAGAAAGCTGGATAACTTCAGCCAGCTGCAGGCTGTTTCCGGTATGTACGCAATGAAGGACTCCGGTTACATCTCTGAAGAGACAGGCTACAAGATCCCTGTTGAGAGAGAAACTGAGATCGGTATGATTATCGGTTCCTCTGAGGGCGCTCTGGCTCCAGGCTGCGACTTTGAAATGCTCATCGCAGAGAAGGGCAACGCAAACGGCAGCGCATTCAAGTTCCCGAACACTGTTTACAACGCAGCAGGCGGCTATCTGTCCATCTGCTCCGGCGCAAAGGGTTACAACGTAACTGTAACAAACGGTGCACAGTCCGGTCTCCACAGTATTGCATACGCTATGAACGTGATCCGTGACGGTCAGGAAAAGGCAATGCTGGCTACCGGTACAGACGAGAACTGCGATATTATTGACGAGCTCTACTCCAAGCTGGGCCACGTGGCTGACGGCTATGTACAGCCATACTCCAATGCAGAAAACTTCTCTCTGTCTGACGGCAGTATCTCCATTATGCTGGAAGATGCAGCAGCTGCAGAGGAAAGAGGCGCAAAGGTATACTGCCACGTTGCAGGTTACGGTATGGCACATAAGGGCGTTCGTTTCGGTACTGTTTCCGGTTCCGGCGAGGCTCTGGACATTGCAATTAAGAATGCACTGGAAGACGCTGGTATGTCCATCGACGATCTGGACGCAGTGATCGGTTTTGCAAACGGCCACGCAAAGGTTGATGCGATTGAACTGGACGCTTACGCAAGAGTATTCGGTGAGAAGCTGGAGAATGTACCGGTGAT
>JAZUBL010000077.1:0-6125 GCA_045638545.1 Acutalibacteraceae bacterium
AAACAAAGAAAGCCACCCGCAACGGGTGGCTTTTTGCTTTCTGTCAGTCCAGTCCAAGGAAAGCGCGCAGAATACGGCAGACTGCCTGTTCCTGTGCGGTGATGACTTTCACCGGAGAGCGGCCTTTGATGTACAGCAGCACTTCTGTTTTGCCGGGACGGATGTCCTCAATATTGGTGATCAGCGCGGAGCCTTCATCAAAGGTTGCTTTGAAAAAGACCATATCCTGTGTAAAGACAAATCCGGCTTTGCCATTGCGGCGAACGGTGCCGTCTACCTGCAGGAGCACATCTGTTTCGTCAATGTCCACAGCGTAAGTATTCACAGCTTTTTTAATGCGCTTTTCCATTTCATCGCCAATGATCCAGATATCATCCACACGCTTTTCTGCCGCTCTCTGCTGGCGGGCTGCTTCTGCAGAAACAACGCCGAGAACGGCTTTCTTTGATTCCTGCTTCGGCTCTTCCCTGTTTTCGCCGCGCAGCACAGCAATCATATCTTCTACTTCGCGCAGGAGGGTATTCTCCTTTGCAGGACAGGCCAGCATTTCTTCCCGCAGCTCTTCCATCACCTGCAGAATTGCCAGCAGATCTTCTTCCCCGGCAATTTCCTCTTCCAGCTGAATCATCCGCTCGCAGGCAACATTGAAGCGGAAATTCAGCGTCATAGCATACTGGGAACCAAAATTACAGTTCAGATCCTCAATGATCTCCGGCGCCATCTGCAGCGCTTCAGCACCGCGGCCGCTGTCGCAGAGATAGTTATAAAGAGAAACACGAGCCATTGCCGTGGTGCCGTCATGAAGACCAATGGAATCGGTATAACGGGTTACCGCCTCCTGCTGTACTTCCAGAGCATCTTCATGCATTTTCATGTCATTCAGATTCTTTGCCAGATCTTCCATCATTTTCAGCATATCCAGATTATATGGCCCAAGCAGTTCCTGGCTGCGATTGATCGCCGCAAGCTGATGATCTACATACCCCTGATAGTCCTGCGCTTCCAGAAGCTGTGCAGCCTTCTGGTTCATTGCATCAAGCTCCTGCTCGATTTCCGTCGGCTCATACTGCGCTGCAAGCTCTGCAACTTCCTGCTCGTTAAAACGGCTCTTCCACAGCGCTTCTTCCTGTGCCTGCTCCAGTACACTGTAGGAAGCCGCAATGATCTGCGCGATACTCTGCACCGTCAGATGATCTTCGCCAAAGGCATCGGCAAGCTCCTGCCAGAGACCGACAAACAACTGCGGAATTTTGTGAAACAGACAGCGCTCGGAATACTGCAGCGCCATGTTGCTTGCAGCAACTTCCACTGCGCTCAGCTCCCCTTTGATGCGCTGCAGCTGCTGCAATGCAGCAACACCGGTCTGCTCGGCCTGTTCATATTCGCCGATTTTGTAAAGCGCCATACTGTGGAATGTCAGGATTCTGGCAAAGGCATAGCTGTCTGGATACTGTTCCGCGGCAATCTGCCACAGCGGCGCCAGATATTCATAAAAGGAGGTCAGCTGATAAGATCCCACCAATGTGAACAGCTGATCTTCCAGCTCATTCATCACGTTGTTCAGGTCTTCCTCATTCTGAATATCAGCCAATAACAGCTGCATATAACGGGCCACGTCCATCTGCGCTGGTTCTTCTGCTCCAATGTCTGTGACTTCTGCGGCAGTGTCTGCCTGCACCATCAGATTCATGCAGGCGCGGCGAATTGCCGGCGGGCAGTGCTCCCGGAGGATCTGGCCGATCTGACGCATCAGCGTATAGTGAACGCCGTCGTTGGTCAGCACAAAGGAAAAACTCAGAAGCTTCTCATAAAAAACAGGGGAAAAATCAAACGGCATCTGCTGGCCGGCGGCATAGGCAGTTTCTTCTGTCCATGTTTCCAGGCAGGCCAGCAGAAAGAGAATATTTTTCTCCTGGTCGTTCATATAACGGGTGCAGCGCTCAAACAGTACATTACTGTTTCCGCTCAGCGCCGTCTGCCCATCCTGCAGATACTGCTCCACACAGAGATCCAGATATACCGGCAGACCTTCTGTCTGTGTGTAAATCTGCTTCTGTACGGCAATATCTGTTACACCGGCCCCTGTCAGAAATTCCGATGCATCCTGCTGGGAAAGAGTACCCAGCAGATACTGGTGCAGTACGCCGTCCCAATGACCTGGTGTGTCCAGCTGCTCCCACTTGAGCTTTTCTCTGCCGCCGATGACCCAGATTACATTAGGCAGGCGGGCAATGATGCCTTTATCGCCGCGGAGCCACAGGTCGTTGCGCAGCGGATCGCCAATAGCGGCCATCTCGTTGACCAGTTTCTCATAGGTGTCCAGGAACATGACAAACGGATGCTTTTCTTTTGCCAGATTTTCCCGCAGGTCTGCGGCAAAATAAATTGGCAGTTCCTGCAGCAGCTGCTTTGGATCTGCGGCAGTCAGTTTTTTCAGCATATTTTTCCGCTTGGAAAAACTGTTGCGAAACAGCGCAACGCCCTCGTCTGCCAGCTGCAGCACACTGGAGATAATTTCGCCGCCCGGCACAAAGGAGGCGGAGTTGCACAGAAACGACAGCACCGGACTGCTGCTGATAACAGACTGCGCCTCCGGCTTGCTGGCTTCCTCACCCATGTGCAGCAGCAGAGAATAATACGCAACCTCGAACATTGGGAAGGTGAATTTATACTGCTCGGAAAGTTTTTTACGCATCAGCGCCAGAATGCGGTACGGCTCGCGGCGCTCTACGAAATCGAAATCCAGCTCCAGATATTTTGCTTTTGGATATTGCGCTGTCAGTTCTTTTTTCAGCTGCTGGTTCAGAGCTGTTTTGCCGATGCCGCCTACACCGTAGTAGGACAGCACCACCGGCACTTCCATCGGTGCGCTGTTAGCCTGCTCGTAATGCTGCCAGAAAATCTGCCGCGGCTCGACGCGGTCCACAAATATTTTTTCCGCCTTCGGCGCTTCAAAATCGTCAATAATAAATCTCATGGTTGTCACTCCTGCCTGTTTCCCTGCGTGTACTCTTTTTTTAGCATAGCAAAAAAACATGGTTTTCGCAATCAAAAAGCCCGCATCGATCTCACAATGCGGACTGTTTTTATTCCCTTAAATTAAAATACCGTCACAGTGGTCTACTTCGTGCTGAATAACCTGCGCCACAAATTCGGTGAAGGTCTGCTTCTGCTTTTTGAGGTTCATGTCCAGATATTCCACGTCGATGGTCACATAGCGCTTGACCGGCTTGGTGCCAACATGGGAGAGGCAGCCTTCTTCTGTCTCATAAGTGCCGCCGTATTTACGGGTGATGACCGGATTGATCATAACAAGGCAGATCGGCTCCACCTGCACAACAATGATACGCTTCTGCACACCGATCATATTAGCAGCCATGCCCACACAGTGATCTTTGTGGAACATTACGGTATCGATGAGATCCTGCGCCACAGGCAGATCTGCCATAGATGCATTGGTTGATTTTTTAGACAGCTGCATCGGGTCTGTCACAATGTTTCTGATCATAGAACGTCCTCCATGCGGCAGACTGCCGCGCTCAATTTCATACTTTCATTATAACAAACAAAGCCGGGAAGTCAATCATCCGCCGGCCAGGTAACGGCATACCATACGGATTGCTTCGTGTGTTTCTGCTGATTGAAAAACCAGCGCGATTACAGCCGCCGTTAACCCCAGCAGAAGAACCGTCTGTCCTGCCATAAACCATTTCCACCGCTTCATCTGCGCACCTGCTTTCTTCAGTTTATTTCTCCTTCCAGTTTATGTTCTGAAAAAGAAAATGTGCTTTTCCGCACCAATCGGGACAAGGCACATAGAATAGAACAGGAAGAAATTCCGAATTTTATTGAAAGGAGCTATCGTATGGCGATGGAATACAAAGAACTGATGATGCGGACCGATGAAGCGCAATGCGCTGCTGACCGCACACCGCTGCCGAAAAATATGGTCGTTGGCATGGCCTATGTACCTTTTCAGCAATTTCAGCAGAAAAGTCTTTATTCTGCAGAAGACAGCTTTGAACAGGGTACTCTTTTCCCAGATCTAGACAAGCCTTTTACAGGATGGACAGGTGATTGGAAATGACCATGCGGGAAAAATTAATGCGGCAGATCTCCGCCTGCAGTTTTGCAGCCTGGGAACTGCATATCTTTCTGGACACGCATCCCGATAACTGCGATGCTGCCAGAAAACTGGCAGAAGTACAAGCCAAACAGAAAAAACTGACGGAAACTTATGAGGCAAGCTACGGCCCCATTAACGAAACCACCCGAGACAGCAACCGCTGGGCGTGGATCTCTGATCCGTGGCCATGGGAACAGGAGGCGAATGCTTAATGTGGATCTATGAGAAAAAACTCCAGTACCCGGTGAATATCAAAGAACCAAACGCCGCCCTTGCGAAAATCATCATTACACAATATGGTGGTCCTTATGGCATCCGGATGAAAAAGCAAAAGGCAGGAGCTCCTGCTCCTGCCTGCTGCTTTATTCTGTCACGGTGTTGCCGTGAATAATTTTTGCCAGATGCGTAATGGCCCGATAAGCATAATAGGCCGTTGCCGTTGTGGTTACTGTTAACGGTTCCAGCCCTGCACCGGATAAATCAATACCACTATGCTGCCAGGCAAAGCCAAGGCCAATCACTGAGCCAACGATCAGGAACATCTTCACTGCACCATGTGCAAATTGCTTCCAGTCCCATGTCAGCCGTTCTACGCCGATTTTATCATAAATGCCCAGTGCCCAGTTGACTGCCGCTGCAACACCAAGGAATAAAATACCCCAGCATAATTCTGCCATCAGATGCACCTCCTTCCACCAGACAAAGTGCCGGAAACCCAACGCTCTGCTGCTATTTTAAAATCTGTGCCAGTATGGCTGCAACTACACCGGAAGCCGCTGCACCGATAGCTGCTGCCGCCAGTTTGTCCCACCACTGTGCAGGCCGCTGGCTGAACTTGCGCACTTCGCTTTTGATCTCCCCCATGTTATCTGTCAGGGTATCCACCTTCTCGTTGACAACCTTGATGGATGCCGTCAGTTCGTGGATATCGCTCACTTCTTTTTCCAGCGCATCCAGCCGTTTGTGGGCAGATTTTGCACTGTCATAAGCCTGCTGTGACAGAAGCTTTGCATCTTCGCAATCCATTCTGTCACCTGCCTAAGCTGTCACAATGACAGCATCGTTAAACCCGGCCTGCTTTGCTTTTGCAAGCTGCTCTTCAGCGCCGGTTTTATTTTTATATGCGCCGAACTGTACTTTATAAAGCGGACTAGCCGCCTCTTTATAGGCAATACCCAGTGTTTTTAAAATACCCTTTGCATAAGCGATGCCGAATGCCTGCTGTTCTTTTGCCGTATCTGCCTGGGCGGCATCTGTTTTGTTGTCTACAAACACGCCTTCACAGATCACTGCCGGGCAAATAGTTTCGCGAATAAACGCGTAATAATCGGCACCGCCGCTACCTGCTCTCGTTTTTGCGCCGCGGCTGTTCTGACCGATCTTCTTGACCTCTGCCTCAATGTTCAGCGCCAGCGCTCTGCCTGTGCCGCCGCCAATATGGTAGTAGCACTCAAAGCCATCACCACCACCGGCATTATTATGCACATCAATGGCCAGATCCGGTCGAAACGCATTACACTCCCGGATTTCTTCCGTGATGGTGTCATTTTCGTCTTTGGTTCGGCTCATAAGCACCTGTACGCTGTGGCGCTCCAGCACGTCGCGGCAGGCTTTTGCCATAACCAGATTCACGTTTTTCTCTGTGAGAACTCCAACTGCACCGCTGTCGCTGCCGCCGTGGCCAACACCGATAAATACTTTTTTCATGCTATCTCCTCCTTACATCTTATAATAGTCTATGTTCAGCGTCAGCCATTGGTTCACTTCTGCAATGGAGCCATCCGCAATGTTCATCATCCACTCCAGAACGATTTCACCCAATGCGGTAACATAGATTCTTGCAATACGCTGACCACCGCATGGCACCATTTTGTGCACGGTAGATGCCGGTCGGAAACCAGAAGGCAGTGTGCCGATTGAAACAGCCGATGTACCCGACTGTACGGTAACGCCGCCCTGAATGACAACGTGATTTCCAAATTTACGATACATAGGCGTC
>JAZUBL010000078.1:0-41778 GCA_045638545.1 Acutalibacteraceae bacterium
TGTGACTTATACCGAAAAGAATCTGGATTCTGCTACGGGATACAAGTACGCAGTAAAGGCTTACAAGACCATCAACGGCAAGGATTACTATGGCGATTATCCAACCGTAACGATTGTTACAAATCCGGCAACATTGACCGCCCTGACAGTTACAACTACCACCAACTCTGCAGTTCTGAAGTGGAATGCAGTAGAAGGTGTGACAGGCTACTACGTATATTACCGGAAACCGGGGGAATCTACCTGGAAAAAGGCATCCACTACAAAGCTGACCCATACCTTTACCGGTCTTGCAGCTAACACAAAATATGAGTTTGCGGCAAAACGCTACAAGGTGATTGATGGTAAAACATATAACGGTGCGTATCCTGTTGTAACAGCATCAACAGGAACCAGTGAGAAACTGATCAAGTATGCAACGACTGATCCGCTGAATTACCGCAGTTCACCATCCTCCAGCGGCACATTGAAAGGCACGCTGGCAAAGGGAGCATCTGTGAATGTAGTAGATGGTTATTCCAAAACAGCTGACGGTATTAAGTGGTATAAAGTAAAAATCGGCTCTGCATATTACTACGTATCTTCTCAATATTTAAAGAAAGTATAAAAAAATCCCCCGTACTTATTGTACGGGGGATTTTTTATGCCATAAATTCTTCGTATTTTGCAATAACTTCTTTTGGATCACCCTGCATTACGAAGTCGCCTTCATTGATCCAGAGGATCTCTGTGCAGAGTTTCAACAATGTGTCGTTACTGTGAGATACGATCATAACAGTTCTGTCTTCGTGAGAGATCAGTTCTTTGATCTTAGCGTAACTCTTTTTCTTAAAGCGGGAGTCACCAACACTCAGTACTTCGTCAATGAGGATGATGTCAGTTTCCATAACCGCGGTGATAGAGAATGCCAGCTTGGAGACCATACCGCTGGAGTAAGTACGAACCGGTTTATTAATAAAATCGCCCAGTTCAGAGAATTCAATGATCTCGTCCAGCTTGTGTTTGATTTCCTTTTCCGTAAAGCCCATCAGCAGACCGCTGAGAAAGATATTCTCACGACCGGAAAGGTCCTTCTGAAAACCAACACCGATGGCCTGCAGGGAAATGGTGTTATCGAAGGTATTCACAGAACCCTTATCCGGAGAGTAGATTCCGGCTACAGTACGGAGCAGGGTAGACTTACCACTGCCGTTTTTACCTACAATACCAACCACGCTGCCTTTTTTTACGTCGAAGGAGATGCCCTTCAGTGCGTGGTAAACTTCGCGCTTATTTCTGCCGAGGTTCTTCAGCGATTTTTTCAGAGAAAAAGATTTTAAGCTTTTGTAGGATACATAAAGATCACGGACTTCAATCGCGTTTTCGCTCATTAAATCACCTTCGCATAGCTATTTTCGTAACGATAAATGGTTGCTACACCAATAATGCACAGAAGCAGGCCGATACCAAACCAGATGGAAAGCCAGAGGTAATCCGGACATTGCTGATAAAGAATGATCTTACGGCTCTGTTCAATGAGGAATGCTGCCGGATTTGCACGAAGCAGAATCTTGTTGAATGGTTCCGGAACACGAGTGAACAGGTTGTAGAAAACACCGGAGAGGTAGAATACCAGCTTCATGAAGATATCAATGATATTTCCAAGGTCATCCATAAATACGCCGAAGTGCATCAGAATCGTGGAGAATCCGAAACACACGATGATCAGGACGACCATGACGGGCAGCATATGGATCAGCTGGAAACTGAAAGGTACCTGGAATATAAACATCAGGATCAGTACCAGCGCAAAGGAAATGCACATTTTGAAGAACAGGTTTCCCATTTTCTCCAGCGACAGTACCCATTTGGGCAGGTACACGCGCGTCAGCACACTTTTGTGTTTTCGAACCAGCTTTACGCTTCCGTTCATCGTTTTACTGAAGAAGTTCCAGATGGTAAGACCGATGAACACGAAAACCGGGAAGTATCGCTCGTTATGCGTAAAAACAATCTGCGCAATAAAGGTATAAACCAACATGAATAGGATTGGATCCAGCAGCCACCACAACCAACTGAGATGGGAGTTTGCAACTTCGGATTTTAGTCCGGCTTTTACAGCGTAGTTGGTGTAGCGCGCATATTTTATCAAATCAGTAAAAAACCGTTTCAATATTAACGCTCCTTAACTTTTAAGGCTTCCGGCTCCATAAAATAATGCCGAAAGTATATCATAAATGAAATTCATCGACTAAATTTAAAATAAAATAGCATAAAGACGCTATTTTTTAACATAACCTATAAGATTATACTCGGATTTTAAGAAAATGTCAACTTTCGGTATGTGGAATAAGCTGTTTTCTTGCTGCTAAAATTGTTGATTGTGAATAAAATGTGAAACGTTTCATCCTTATCAAAACAATTCTTTGGGATTCTGTGCAAAAACAGGGGAGAATATGAATCAGAATTGTCAGCGTAAACAAAAAACCTCCTGAAAAGGAGGTTTTTTAATGTTTATGGAAGATATGTGTCATGGTGATCATGAGTCAGAATTGTTTCAATTCGATAACGCGGGCGACGTTTTACTTCTAGGTATATTTTTCCGATATACTGGCCGATCAGGCCGATAGACAGCAGCTGCACACCGCCTAAAAACCAGATGGAGAGCATAATAGAGGCCCAACCTGGCACAGCAAGACCTACACAGAGAGAGATGATCGTATAAATACCGGCAGCGAAGCAGAGAAGAATGATAATCAGTCCCAGAATCGCGATCAGGGTGATCGGGCGGATACTGAGAGAAGTGATGCCGTCAAAGGCAAAACTCAGCATTTTTTTCAGCGGATATTTGGATTCTCCGGCAAAGCGTTCGCTGCGTTTGTAGTAAACACAGGTAGTATTGTAGCCGATCATTGGCACAAGACCCCTGAGAAACAGATTCCGCTCTTTAAACTGAGCGAGGCCTTCAACAGCCCGCTTGCTCATCAGGCGGAAGTCTGCATGATTGTATACAGTTTTGGCTCCCATTGCATGCATCAGTTTATAAAAGCCCTGGGCAGTTCCTTTTTTAAAGGCTGTGTCTGTTTTTCGCTCGCTACGTACGCCATAAACAATATCGAAGCCTTCGTGGTACTTGTCCACCATTTCTTCAATTACATTTACGTCATCCTGCAGGTCTGCGTCAATGGAAATTGTAATATCCGCCATTTCTTTTGCAGCCATCAAACCAGCCAGCAGCGCATTTTGATGGCCCACGTTGCCTGCCAGTTTAATACCGGAAACATAAGGGTTCCGTTTGTATTCCTGTTCGATCAGCTCCCAGGTACGATCCTTGCTTCCGTCATTGACAAACAGGGTAAAGCTGTCTCTGGAAATTTTCCCCGTTTTTATTAAGTTGATGAGGACTTCGGTCAATTGCTTGGCCGTTTCCGGAAATACAGCTTCTTCGTTGTAACACGGTACAACGATCGCCAGTCGTTTCATAGCGTTGCTCCTTACTGTTAATGAGATCGTTTTTTGCGGAAGATTAAGGCTTTGCTGAAAATATAATTCAGAATAATTACCAGTACGTTGGAGATGATTTTCATGAGCATATTGTTCCAGCGGAATATGTCTACAGTGAGCCACATAATGCCCAGATCCAGCAGACCGGAGAAGATACGGCATCCAAAGAAGCTGAAAGTTTCAAAAACCAGTGTTTTCAACGAGCTGCTTTTGCTCTCAAACACAAGCAGCTTATTGGTAACAAAGGCAAAAATAACAGACAGCACCCATGCAATGATGGTGCTTGCAATCGTTCCCCAGTGGAAGATATCATCACAGAGCCAGTAGGCGGCAATATTGATGAGCGT
Source organism: Acutalibacteraceae bacterium (assembly GCA_045638545.1). GTDB lineage: Bacteria > Bacillota > Clostridia > Oscillospirales > Acutalibacteraceae > UMGS1071. The sequence continues at coordinate 3,831 of JAZUBL010000078.1, forward strand.
AGTGAGTCCGCCAAAAATCAGATACAGCAGGATCTCTTTATATTTTTTCAGTAATGCGATCATGATAATCTCCGGTAAAATTTCAGAAAACAGTTCTGTGCCGCAGCCAAAGAAACCGGCAATTTGCGGCAGGATTTATTTTTATTATACCATGGTCTACCTGTGAATTTCAATGAAGTTTGTATTTTACACGAAAGACATTATAAGAATTATGAGAAAACGGTGTGATGCAATCAATAAAAAATGTAAAGAACCTATGAACGCCGCCAAAAAACATTGACAATCAAATGAGAAAAATGTATCATAAAGAGAGCGTTTTTTCTGTATTTATAGAAGTTTTAATATGGAATCGCTGTAAATTAAAAAACAAGACACACAATCAAATTCATTGATTGATAAACTCTTTGCCGACTTCAGCAATTATGCTGAGCCGATAACAGGAGCATGATTCATATATGTACGATCTAAATTGTGCGTTTGCGCCAGCCGGCAGTACTTCCTTTGGGAACTCTCCGGAGCGGCAGCAGCGCGTATGTTATGCGTCAGAAGCCCCATCAGGTGGCGGCGCATCAAAGAAAACCGGCGGCCATGGCGATGGTGTTCATCACAAGCCGCCAAAGCGCAGCGGCGGCTATCGCTTTATAAAGCGGACACTGGATATTGTTCTTTCCCTGATTGCGATTATCCTTCTGGCAATTCCAATGTGCATCATCGCAATCGTAGTAAAAACAGACTCTAAGGGTCCTGTATTGTTCAAACAGAAGCGGGTGGGCAAGCATCAGAAGCCATTCTATTGTCTGAAATTCCGTTCTATGATTACGGAAGCACCAAAAGACTGTCCGCCTTATATGTTTGAAAATCCGGATGCATTTATTACAAAGTCCGGTCGATTCCTGCGTAAGAGCAGTCTGGATGAACTGCCGCAGCTGTTTAATATTCTCAAGGGTGAGATGACCATCATTGGTCCTCGTCCATGCACACCAAAGGAAGTAGATCTGATCCGTCTTCGCGAAAAGAACGGTGTGTTCGAACTGACACCAGGCCTTACTGGCTGGGCGCAGGTTAACGGCAGAGATGAAATTTCTATCAAGGGCAAGGTAAAGCGTGACCGCGAGTATGTAGACGGCGCAAGCTTTGGTTTTGATGTGAAAATTTTCTGGATGACCATTATTAAAGTAATTAAGCGTGAAGGTGTACACGAAGGTCAGAACGAAAAGAACGTGATTCGTTAAATGATTATTGCTGGATCCATCGTTTTAAACGGTGGATTTCTTTGAAAGGAAGTGCGGAAATGAACGCGTATCAGGAAACCATCACTGTAATTATTCCATGTTACAACTGTGAAAAGTACATCGAACATACCGTTCGTTCCGTACAGTCGCAGACATTACAGCCAACAGAGATTATTCTCATCGATGACTGCTCCAGCGACAATACTCTGCAGATGCTGAAGAGCTTTGCAAGAGAAGACAACCGCATCAAGGTGTTCAAAAATAAAGTCAACAAAGGTGTTTCCTATTCCCGTAATTTTGGTGTGAGGGCAGCTGCAGGCGACTGGATTGCTTTTCTTGACAGTGATGACCAGTGGACAGCAGATAAACTGGAAAAGCAGATGGCTATGCTGCTGGAAAAGAACGGTGTATTTGGTTTCACAGCGTCTGCTTATATTGATGAGCAGGGCGTGTCATATGACGGTATACTGGAAGCACCGGAGGCAGTGGACCGCACCACACTGCTCCGCCAGAATGTGATCTCCTGCTCCTCTGTTCTGATTCGTCGGGAGCTGATGGCACGCTATCCAATGAAGTCTGATGACATCCACGAAGATTTCCACGCATGGCTGCGGATTCTGGACGAGATTCCGGTAGCATATGGCCTGAACGAGCCGCTGTTGATTTACAGATTGTCCCGCAATTCCAAGTCCGGCAACAAGCTGAAATCTTTCTTCATGAACTACAAAACATATCGTGCAGTGGGATTGAATCCGATGGATGCAGCCTACAATATGTACTGGTACACAAAGAACGGCCTGAAAAAGTATAAAAATATCAAAGGCTGAAATAAAAAAATCCCCCGACTTACCATCGGGGGATTTTTTGTTAGCACCAGCGCTGTGTCTGCTGCGCCTGTCTAGCACGGAGGATCGGATTCTCCATACCGTGGTTGCTCAGGTCCAGGAAACGCACAGAAGCCTTTTTATTGCGGATTCTTGCAATGATCTTCTGCAGTGTATTTTCGTTGGTGCTGAGGGTTGTGCATGCCTTTACAACGATCTCATCGCCGGCCTGCAGGTTTTCCAGCAGTTCTGCCAGCTGAGGATTGATTTCTTCGCCGCCTGCATTCTCGTCTACAAAGATTTTTTCCGGCTTGAAAGAATCCAGTTCTGCTTTGCGGGCGCTCAGTTTGCCCGGATCAGCGTTTTCCATTCTGATATATCCGTATTGCATGATGATAACTCCAATCTGATTAAACTTACCGCTATTGTAACATGATTCCGGGATGCCGTCAACGCGGCAGAAATGGAAATTGATTTTTATGGAAAATGGGTGTATAATCGGGCTATAAAGAGAAAGGGAGGCACGGATAATGGAACCAATTCCTTACATTGTAGAAAAAATTGATGGCGATTACGCAATCTTAAGACGTACCGATCTGCCGGATGCAGATACTGTTTTAATGGCAAGAGCGCTGCTGCCGGAGGAGATTACAGACGGCACCAAGCTTGTTATGGAGAACTTCTGCTATACAATCGTAGATTAAGGGGAGAGCCGCTATGTTTTTGAACAAACAGGAGGCTGCCTGTATTGGTGTCATCGGCAAACCGGATGTAAAAACAACAATGCTGATTTTAAAGCACAGACTGCCGCAGATTCTGCATTTTGTGGCTGGCGCTGCACTGTTGGTATTGGGCAGTGAAATGCTGAAGACAGTAAAAGGAAAGCGGAAATAATGCAAAAAGCACGTCATATTGTAATTATTAAAAGCGCAGATGGCCCTACTGCTGTTTTTACAACCGGTGCAGCAAAGCGTGATTATCGCGCTATTGCGGTGGTATCGGCGGCAATTGCAGCAACAGTAACAGCATTAATTCTCTGTGTGAAAAACTGGAGAAAAAAGTAAAAAAAGAACCCCGCCGCAGCGACGGGGTTCTTTTTTTATGTAAGATCCGGACTAGCGAAGTCTTGGATCTGATTTCATTCGTTTTACGTAGTTCTTGGTTTCTCGACCAACCACACCGCCAAGGAAGAGGAGTGCGATCAGGTTCGGGAATGCCATCATGCCGTTGAAGATGTTTGCGATGCCCCAAACAGCATCTACTGTCAGGTAAGGACCAACAAACACAGCTGCAATGTACAGGATTCTGTAGATAACAGTCGCTGCTTTCTTCTGGCCGGTCAGATAGTCCAGGCACTTTTCACCGTAGTAGTCCCAACCAAGGATAGTTGTGAATGCGAAGAATACCAGACAAACCATCAGAACCAGGGAAGGGATCCAGGATGGAATAAACCAGAGGCCCTGCTGGAATGCGTGTGTTGTAATGCCAACGCCTTCCAGACCTTCCACCTTCCATGCACCTGTCAGAACAACTGTCAGACCTGTCATTGTGCAGATGATGATAGTATCGATGAAAGTACCTGTCATGGATACAAGACCCTGACGAACAGGTTCTTTTGTCTGTGCTGCTGCAGAAGCGATTGGTGCAGAACCCAGACCGGATTCGTTGGAGAAGATACCTCTTGCAACACCGGACTGCATTGCAACGAAGAAGCCGCCAACTGCGCCGCCGGTGATAGCCATTGGATTAAATGCACCAACGATAATCTGATATGCTGCATATGGGATTGCTGTAACGTTAGTACCAAGTACAACAAGGCAGAAAATTACGTAAATAATTGCCATGAACGGAACAACAACTGTTGCAACAGAGGAGATACGCTTGATACCGCCGATGATTACCAGTGCAGCTGCCAGTGTAACAGCAGCGCCGGTGATGATAACTGCAAGAGATACATCCTGACCAAGAATGTTCCAGGAAACGCTGTTGTTTGGATCGAAGAAGTTACCAACTGCCTGGGAGATACCATTGATCTGTGTGATAGTACCGATACCCATGAGGCCAGCTGCTGCGCCAAAGAAGGCGAACAGTTTTGCCAGCCATTTCCAGCGTTTTCCCATACCGTTTTCAATGTAGTAGAATGGGCCGCCCAGCATCTGGCCGTCTTTACCCTTAATGCGGTACTTAACTGCCAGCAGGCCTTCTGCGTACTTTGTTGCCATACCGATGAAAGCGGCTACCAGCATCCAGAACAATGCGCCAGGGCCGCCGAGCGAGATTGCGCCGGCTACACCAACGATGTTACCAGTACCAATGGTAGCGGAAAGCGCGGTACAAAGAGAGGCGAAACTGGATACGTCACCAGATTTATCATCGCCCGTATCTTCTTTCTTGATGATAAATTTCAGTGCGCGTGGTAAGTGCAGCACTTGAATCAGTTTGCATCGGATCGTCAGATACAAACCGGTCGCCATGACGATTGCGATGAGTGGGATGCCCCAGACCCAACCGTCAATCATCGAGACGATTCCGTTAAAGGTTTCCATTTGTTTTTTCCCCCTATAAAATAAAATGAAGCCGACTGCATGGGCAATCGACTTCCGGAGAAAAAGAACGAGGGCTGCGAAGCGGATGTTCTGTAAATTGTAACAGATGAAGCGCTTGATTCGTTTGGTCTTGCAGAGTTTTGAAGTCGTGCAAAACCTGCTCTGTCCTTTTGCCTGAGAGATTGGCGGTTTCCCGCTGTACACCTTCGGCGCTCTTTAAGAGAGACTCTCCAGAGATAAATATAAATACCGTATTTAACTTTACCATAGTTGCATGGAAACTGCAAGCCTTATTCGCATAAATCTTGTAAAAAGCCTGTTTTTTCGCTTAATTTAACACAAAAACAGAAGAAGCCCGCACAAAATCGAGCGGACTTCTAAGAAATTATGCAATTTAAGCAGCGTTATTAATGGTGATTACAGTTGCAGTGCCGTTCTGGGATGTTACAGGTTCATTTTCGGAACCTGCCTGTGTGCCTGCATCAACAGTACTGTCGGTGTCTCCGATGAAGGAGGTGGCAACGTCAACATTTGTAATTCGGCCGCCGGTCTGGTTATATTCAACAACGCCGTCACCAACCAGTGCCATGGTGCGGTCATAGGATTCCTGTGCATCAGCTGCACCGGTGGAGGAAGCAGACAGATTCAGGTTAGACCAGTCAGCGCCTGTTTCCAGCGGAACGATTTCATAAGTGCGTCTGTCGTTTTCATTATAGTACATGTGTACCCAGGTTGGAACAACTTCTACACTTGTGAGGGTAACAGTGCCGTTGCCCTTCATCTCAAAGTTTGTGTAGAACAGCAGGCCGTCTTCTGTGTGGCCGGACTGGATGTCTTCGTAGAGCAGTTCGTGTCTCTGGTTGGAGAGCTCGTTGCCCATGGAGTAGAGGCAAACCATCTTTTTGCCGGTTGTTTCAGAAGTGAGAACCTCAACAGGTTCGACTACGTGTGGGTGGCCGCCAATGATTGCGTCAAAGCCGATGTTGCAGATCTTCTGTGCAATCTTTTCCTGGTATTCCATTGGGGAGAGGTGGTACTCTTCGCCCCAGTGGATATACATGATGGAAGCCTGTGCACCGTCGCGCTTCATGTCTGCCAGAAGCTGTTCCATATCGGTATAGAACTCGTCCAGGCGGTTGTAGTCAAAGTAGTTCAGGCGTGCTGCAAACTCTTCGCGGATCGGAATACCGTTTACATAAACAGTATCGCCGTCATGGGTTACATAAGTGTAGTTTACAACGCCGATCTTAATGCCGTTCACGTCGATGATCTGGTAACGCTTGTCTTCTGCAGTTGGCTGTGTGCCAATCCAAGGAATGTTCTTATCGGTGAGTACCTGGTGGGTACGATTGAAGCCGGAGAAGCCAGTATCAGCTACGTGGTTGTTTGCAGTCAGAAGCATGTCGAAGCCTGCGTCCTTCAGTGCATCAACAATTGCGTCCGGGCAGTTAAAGCAAGGGAAACCGGAGTATGGACCTGCTTCTTCACCGCCAAGAGAAACTTCCAGGTTTGCAATAGCATAGTCAGCGTTTGCAGTATAAGATTTTACATACTGGAAAATTTCAGTAAAATCATAGGTATCTGTAGAAGCATTATAGTAATGATCAAGGAATGGAGAGTGGATCAGGATGTCGCCGGTGCTGACGATGCGAGCTGTAGCCACAACTTCGTTTGGATCTACCAGTTCTGCAGTACTGCTTGTCTGTGGATCGTCAGAAGTATCCGGTCCCATCGGTGAGCCGCCGTTGTTTGCGCCGCCGCAGCCGGTGAAGGTAAGGCAGAGTGCAGCGATAAGGCTCAGGCAGAGCAGAATAGAGGCCCAGCGTTTGCAAGAGACTTTTTTCTTCAAAGCTTACACACTTCTTTCTTTCGTAATTTCTGCATTTTAATAACAGATGTGTTTAAAGTATAGCATAATTCTGGGAAAAAGAAAATATCAGAGCTTTTTAAAATTTGTAAAATTATGGTTAAAGAAAAAAGACCAACCGAAAAGGATGGTCTTTCTTTGTTTATTTCAGCATTGCGTCTTTAATGCTTTTCAGGTAGTCATAGATATATGGTGTTGCATTTTCGCCGTACATCTCAACCAGCTTTACAATTGCATTGCCGTTGAGGATGCCGTCAGCGTGCTTGCCGATGCGCTCAGCTTGCTCTGGTGTGCATGCGCTGAACTCTACAACTGCAGGGCAGGAAGCATGTTCCTTGATCAGCTTAAGAATCGCAATCGGATCTGCTACGATCTCTGGACGGATGCCGGAGTTGCTCATGGTGGAAGCTGCATAAATAAAGCCGGAAGCATTCTCTGCAATCATTTTGATTCTCTCTGCAGGAGCAGGAGTGATCAGAGAGATAACAGCAACGCCGTATGCAGCAGCAACATCATTTACTTCAGCCTTCTCTTCAAAGGACAGGTCCGGAATATAAATGCCGCTGATGCCAACTTCCTGGCACTTCTTGAAGAATGCTTCGTAGCCGTAGTTAAAAAGCGGGTTCAGGTAAGTGTAGAAAATTACCGGAATCTCAGTCTTTTCGCGAATGTCTGCCATCATGTTGAAAATCTTATCGATTGTTGTGCCTGCAGACAGGGAACGAATGTTGGAGAGCTGCTGTGCAGGGCCTTCAGCGATTGGATCGGAGAATGGGATGCCCAGTTCGATAATGTCAACGCCTGCGCGCTCCATTTCCAGCAGGAATTCTGCAGACTTTTCGATGGTTGGGTCACCAGCTGTCAGGTGACCGATGAGAACTTTACCTTTTGCAAATGTATTCTGAATCTTATTCAACGAGATCAACCCCCCTGTATCTGGCAATTGCTGCAACGTCCTTGTCACCGCGGCCGGAGATGCAAACGATGAGAATGTCATCCTTGCTCATGGTTGGCGCAATCTTGCGAACGTGTGCAACAGCGTGTGCACTTTCAATAGCGCAGATGATGCCTTCTGTGCGAGCGATGTACTCAAATGCATCAACTGCTTCGTCGTCTGTTACCGGCACATACTGTGCGCGGCCTGTATCGTGGAGATATGCGTGCTCAGGACCGATGCCCGGGTAGTCCAGACCAGCGGAGATGGAGTAAACCGGTGCAATCTGGCCTTCGTCATCCTGGCAGAAGTAGGACTTCATACCGTGGAAGATACCGAGGCGGCCCTTTGCGATGGTTGCTGCAGTTTCGTCGGTATCAATACCGCGGCCTGCAGCTTCACAGCCGATGAGCTTTACGCCTTCATCATTGATGAAGTTGTAGAACATACCCATTGCGTTGCTGCCGCCGCCTACGCAGGCGAGAACAGCAGTTGGCAGTCTGCCTTCCTTCTCCAGAATCTGCTCTCTTGCTTCCTTGCTGATTACGCTCTGGAAGTCACGAACGATCATTGGGAATGGGTGTGGACCCATTACGGAACCGAGTACGTAGAAAGTATCGTGGGAACGAGCAGCCCATTCGCCCATTGCTTCGTTAACAGCGTCCTTCAGTGTCTTTGTGCCGGAAGTAACCGGGTTTACCTTAGCGCCAAGCAGCTGCATACGGTACACGTTCAGTGCCTGACGGATGGTGTCTTCTTCACCCATGAAGATTTCACATTCCATGTCGAGAAGTGCTGCTGCAGTTGCAGTTGCAACACCGTGCTGGCCTGCGCCTGTTTCTGCAATAACTCTTGTTTTGCCCATTTTCTTTGCCAGGAGAACCTGACCGAGAACGTTGTTGATCTTGTGGGAGCCTGTGTGGTTCAGATCTTCTCTCTTCAGATAGATCTTTGCGCCGCCAAGATCCTTTGTCATCTTCTCTGCATAGTAGAGCAGGGAAGGACGACCTGCGTATTCTTTCAGAAGCTGCTCCAGCTCTGCGTTGAATTCTGGGTCGTTCTTGTAGAACTCGTAGGATTTTTCCAGGTGAATAATTTCACTCATCAGCGTTTCCGGTACATACTGGCCGCCGTGAACGCCATATCTGCCTTTTTCCATGTGGATTACCTCACAATCTTTGAAAATTATTGTTTAACCAACTGCTGAAATACCGTGCATCAGAAGATCCGATGCGGCATTTTATGTTGGGGAATCTGTAAAGTTTCCGGATAAAACCAAAAAACTCGTCCCCAACAGTAAATAAAAAATGTTTACTGTCAAGGACGAGCAGAAAATTCTAACCCGTGGTGCCACCTTGCTTTGCGGTTGCCCGCACCCTCAGCGGAATACAAACATATTCCCGACAATTGACGCATGTCATAACGTTGCGGAATACTCAGGGCAAAGCCCCTTTGACCGCACCCTCAGTGGTCCATTTAATGAACTGCGTTCGGCAGGATTCTCAGCATCGCCTGCTCTCTGTGCGTGCACATTCATTTTTATCTCCACGTCATCGGTTTGCAATATTTAATTTGGTATGTACATAATTTTACTGGGTTTTCCCAGGTTTGTCAATAAAAAATCACAAATCAGGATACATCTTTTCTCTTTTCTCGAATTTTCCCAGAGAGAGCAGGCCGAAAACTATGAAATTTCGGCAAATCTTTCAAAAATAAAAAAGCTCCCAGTTGGGAGCAGTGTGTTTATTCCAGCAGAAAATCCATCACCAGCATCAGGCAAAAGCCGATCAGCAGGGCATAGGTAACACCTCTTGTGCTGCCGTGGTGTGTTTCCGGAATCATCTCGTCGCTGATGATATACAGCATGGTGCCGCCGGCACAAGCCAGTGCAACAGGCAGAATTGCAGCAGAAATACTGACAGCAAAATAACCAATCAATGTGCCGGCTACTTCTACCAGTCCGGTGCCCATGGCAATGAGAAATGTTTTTCTCATGCTGATGCCGGCTGCCAGCATAGGACCGATGATGACCATACCTTCCGGGATGTTCTGCAGTGCAATACCGCCGGCAATCAGCAGCGCTTCTGTTGCATTATCGGAGCCGAAACCAACGCCTGCAGCAATGCCTTCCGGTAGGTTATGAATGGCAATGGCCATGACAAACAGCATGACTTTATTCAGCCGGGCATTTGTTCTGTGATCTTCAATGTCCGGTCCCATCATGCGGTGGAGATGAGGTACCAGTTTGTCGATCAGGTTCAGGACAACTGCGCCTGCAAAGATACCGCCAATGGTCATGAGAATGCTCCACTTGCCGATCATTTCGCTGCCGTACTCTAAAGATGGGAGAATCAGGCCGATGACGGCAGCAGCAAGCATAACACCGGCTGCAAAAGAGAGAACTGTATCGCTGAATTTATGAGAAATACCTTTAAAAATAACGCCTAAAATGGCACCGACGATGGTTGCACCGCCAACACCGGCAGCAGTAAGCAGAACCATGCCCATAGGCTCACCTCCTGTGGTGAAATCATTTTTATTATACTGCTTTCCTGAATATTGCGTCAATATGCAGAAAAAGAAAAATGCTCCCGGAGCGGGAGCATAGAAATCTGATTAGTGGTGGTGATGACCGTGGTCATGGCCGCAGCCGCAGTGGTCGTGGTCATGATGATCGTGATGGTGGCCGTGATCGTGACCGCCGCAGCAGTGATCATGGTGGTCATGGTCGTGGTGATCATGATGGTGGCCATGGTCGTGACCGCAGCAGTGTTCGTGCTCATCATGGTCATGGTGATGACCGTGATCGTGATGATCGTGATGGTCGTCATGGTCATGATGATCGTGGTGGTGACCGTGATCATGGTTGTGGCCTGTTACGCGGAAGCCGTGTGTAATTGTGTAAGCGATTTCTTCGTATTCGCCTTCTACAACATCCGGAATCTTTGCTCTTGCGATCATGCAGTATGTGCCAGCAACTTCCGGACGGATTGCTACGAAGCCTTCTGCATTTGTTGTCAGCTGTGTTTCAACGGTGCCTTCGTCTGCCAGGTGAACGAGAGTTACAGGGTGATTGCCTGCTGCCTTGCCCTGGATCATCAGCTGGAACTTGATTTCATGAGTTGCCTCATAGTTTGTGCCTGTTGTTGGCAGAATGCTGATTTCCATGCTTGGAATCTGATACATTTCGTTCTCATGGAAGTGGCCTACAGGAACGATGAAAGAGGTGTACTGGCGGTATCTGCCAACCTTCACAGCGTCTGGGTACTCTGTTCTGTTGCCCATTTTCCAGTCAGCGTCGTCCTTGCCGTCATTGTAATGTGCCCAGCAGTTGTCATAGTCTGCAATAAAGGTGTAGAAGCCTTCCAGTGGGGTGTCATACAGAGTCAGGTCGATTGTCTCGTCGTCGCAAAGCTCTGCTTTTGCCTCAACAATAGAACCATCTGGCATGCAAACGTTATATTTCATCCACTCTGGCTTTACAAGGCCGTCTGCCTGGCAGTTATGGCCCCATCTGAGGGATGCCATGATTGGATCGTTAACGTGGTAGTGGCCTACATAGTCTTCCATCCAGCCTTCGTGGCCGTAAACCAGCTTATGTGTTGTATCGCGATATGTGAATTTTTCCATGTGAAATGAATCTCCCTTCAACTTTCAAACTAACAAGTGCATTTTATCACGAACTGTTTTTGTATTGCAATTATTTAATGATAAAATTTTATCACTTCGGTAGATTTTATCTGTTCAACAAAATCAATAGAGAAATTCTGTTATATTTGCCAAAAATAAAAAATGAAGGAAAGCTGCTGCAGGAAAAGCGCCTGTTTTTAAAGAAATAGTTTTGCAATGCAGATAAAACCATGGTATCATAAAAAGGAATATAAGCGGAGGTATGCGCATGGACTATTTTTACAAAGGATATCGTTTTGCAAAAAATCCGCCATTGGATCCACAGGACGTAAAACACTTGCTGGAACAGTCTTACTGGGCAACAAAACGAACAGTGGAAACCATTGCAAAATCGATGGAAAACTCTTTATGCTTTGGTGTGTTTACACCGGAAAATAAGCTGGTTGGATTTGCAAGAATCATTACAGACTACGCTGTGACCTATTTTGTAACAGACGTGGTGATCGATGAAGCGCACCGCAATAAAAGCATTGGAACACATTTGATTAAATACATGACAGAATGCGAAGAAATACAGGGGCTCAACGGTGTTCTCCTTACCACCTATGCCCATGATTTTTATGAAAAGCTGGGTTTTGTACACAATGCGCAGAAGTGTATGCTGCGCGCACCTACTGCAGAAATGCACCTCGATAAGGAGGATGACGAATGAGCGCAACATTTACACCGGTTACAGAGCCGGAACAGATTGCCAGACTGGCTGCTCTGGCAGAAGAAATCTGGCGGCAGCATTTTACACCGATCCTGAAAGAAGGACAGGTGGATTATATGCTGGATAAATTTCAGTCGGAGCACGCTATGAAAAAGCAGATGGCTGAGGACGGTTATCGCTATTTCTTTATTGAAAATGAGAGCGGCCCGGTTGGTTATACCGGCATTAAAAAAGACGGAGAAAAGCTGTTTCTCAGCAAGCTGTATCTGCAGCAGGCTCATCGCGGAAAAGGGTATGCTTCCTGTGCATTTGCTTTTCTGGAGGGAATTTGCAGAGAAGAAAATCTTTCCGCAATCTGGCTGACAGTAAATCGCTATAATTACGATACCATCGAGGTTTATAAAAAGAAGGGCTTCCTGGTGATTCGTGAACAGGTGGCAGACATCGGTAATGGCTATGTAATGGATGACTACGTGATGGAGAAACCGATTGGGGGCGCAGAGTATGCTGTTTGAAAAAATCAGTATTCTGGATAAAAACTTCACCGTTGTGCCTGATTTTTACGTTGGTGTAAAAAAAGACCGTATTACCTATATCGGAAAAGAGAAGCCGGCAGAAAATTACGGCACCGTCTATAATGGAAAAGGCAAACTGCTGATGCCGGGTCTTGTGAATGCGCACAGCCATGCGCCCATGACGCTGCTGCGCGGTTATGCGGAGAACCTTTCTCTGCAGGACTGGCTTCATAGCCGCGTATTTCCATTTGAAGATAAGCTGACACCGGAATCTATTTACAATGGCACCATGCTGGCTTTTGCAGAGATGCTCCGCTTTGGCGTGACTTCCACCAGCGAAATGTACTTTGTAGGTGATGCCATGGGCAAGGCGGTGCAGGATTCCGGCATTCGCTGTAATCTCAGCCTGTCTGTTACCTGTTTTGATGACAGTGACCTATGGTCTCTGCCAAGATATGCAGAGACAAAAAGACTGCTGCCAAAACTTCACAACAGCGCCAACGGCCGCCTGAAGCTGGATCTGTCGATTCACGGGGAATATACTTCCACACCAAAAGTTGTGGCACAGATGGCAGAATTTGCAAAGGAAACAGGGTTGATCACGCATATTCACCTGTCAGAAACGGTGGGTGAGCATGAGGGGTGCATTGCCCGCCACGGCTGCACACCGGCGGCCTATTTTGCAAAACAGGGATTATTTGACACACCGGTTGTTGCGGCTCATTGTGTTTATACCACGCAGGAGGATCATCAGATTATGGCGGAGAAAGGTGTTACAGCGGCAAGCTGTCCGGCAAGCAATTTGAAGCTGGCCAGCGGTTTTGCAAAAACACAGCAGATGCTGGATGCCGGCGTTAATGTAGCTATTGGCACCGATGGCCCGGCCAGCAATAATGCCTTGAATCTCTGGTCTGATTTGAAGCTGCTGGCAATTCTTGCAAAAGCTGCAGAAAATGACCCGACGGCAGTTTCTCCAAAACAGGCGCTGCAGATTGCAACTGTCAATGGTGCAAAGGCGCAGGGCAGAGCAGATTGCGGTGTGTTAAAAGTAGGCAACAAAGCAGACCTGATCGTAATGAATGTAGACGTACCGTGGATGTATCCGGTGCACACGATGGAAAATAATCTTATTTATTCCGCACAGGGCAGTGACGTTGTACTCACAATGGTCGACGGCACTGTGCTTTATCAGGATGGCTGCTACCCAACATTGGATATTGAAAAAATCAAATTTGAAGCTGTGCAGAGCACCAATGAAATTCTGCAGCAGCTGGCATAATATAAATTCATTTAAAGGAGAGAATTACTATGGCAACTCCACATAATGCAGGCAATAAAGATCAGATTGCAAAAATTGTGATCATGCAGGGCGATCCGCTCCGTACACAGTACGTAGCAGAAAAGTTCCTGGAAAACGCAGAGATGTTTACCAGCGTTCGCGGTATGTACGGTTATACCGGTACTTACAAAGGCAAGCGTATTTCTGTAATGGGTCATGGTATGGGTATGCCATCCATTGGTATTTATACTTACGAACTGTTCAACTTCTACGATGTAGACTGCATTATCCGCTCCGGTTCTGCAGGTGCAATTACAGACAAGCTTGAGCTCCGCAACATTGTACTGGCACAGGGCAGCTGCACCGATTCCAACTATGCAGATCAGTATCAGCTTCCGGGCACTTATGCACCAATTGCAGACTTCGGTATGCTGATGACTGCATATGAAACAGCAAAAGAACTGAATATTGACGTAAACGTTGGCAACGTGATCACAACAGATGTGTTCTACAATGCAAACCCAAACTATAACAAAGCATGGGCAGACATGGGCGTTCTGGCTGTAGAGATGGAAGCAGCAGCACTCTATATGAATGCAGCACAGGCTGGCAAAAAAGCACTGTGCATGTGCACAGTATCTGACAGCCTGGTAACCGGCGAGCAGCTGACAGTAGAAGAGCGTGAGCGCGGCTTTGACGCAATGCTGACACTGGCGCTGGAAACTGCCATCAAGCTTTAACAGAGAGGAATTTTCATGAAAACATATATTAAAAATGGTCTGCTTGTCCGTGAAAATGCAGATGGTTATGCAGTGGAGTCCGGCGATCTTTATATCGTAGATGATGTGATTGCAGGTATTAACGAAGCACCGGCAGACTTTCAGGCAGACAAAGTAATCGATGCGGCAGATAAACTGATCATCCCTGGTCTTGTGAACTGCCATACGCATACTTATATGTCTCTGTTCCGAAATCTGGCAGATGATATTGCTTTTGATGAGTGGCTGTTCCAGCGCATTATGCCGCTGGAGGACAAGATGGGCCCGGAAGAAGCATACTGGGGCGCAATGCTCAGCTGCATGGAAATGCTGAAGAGCGGCACCACAACCTTCCTGGATATGCATATGTTCAAGAATCAGACAGCACAGGCTGCTGTTGATTGTGGTATGCGCGGTGTGATTTCCCGTGGTCTTGTAGGCAGCGGCCGCAATGATGAAGGCGGCATTAAGAGAATTCTGGAAGCAACAGAGGAAATGGAGAAGTTTAAAGAGAACCCAAATCTTTCCTTTATGCTTGGCCCACACGCTATTTACACCTGCGACACAGAATATCTGCAGTTTGTGCTGGAAAAGGCAAAAGAGCTGAACCTGCCGCTGCACATTCATCTGTCTGAAACAAGATATGAAGTAGCACAGTCTATGGAAAAGTACGGCAAAACACCGGTTGCTTATCTGAATGATATGGGCTTCTTTGATGTAAAAACTGTTGCAGCACACTGTGTTCACGTAACAGAAGAGGACAGACGCATTCTGGCAGAAAAGAATGTTGGCGTTGCCCTGAACCCAAAAAGCAACATGAAGCTTGGCAACGGTTTTGCACCGGTAGGCCAGATGCTGGAGCAGGGCGTGAATATCTGCCTTGGTACAGACAGTGCAGCAAGCAACAATGCACTGAATCTCTTCAGTGAAATGAACATGACAGCGATGATTCACAAAGGCACAGCAGAAAGTGCACAGTCTATCAGCGCGGTGGAAGTACTGCGTGCAGCAACAAAGAACGGTGCAAATGCACTGAACATCAACGCAGGTGCCATTGAAGTTGGCAAGCTTGCAGACCTTGCACTGCTGGATCTGAACAGACCGCAGTTCTGTCCACGCCATAATCTGGTGGCAGCATTGTCCTACTCTGCAAACGGTTCCGAAGTAGATACCGTTCTGGTAGGCGGCAACGTGGTAGTGGAGAACGGCAGAATGGCAAACGTAGATGAAATGGAAATTTACCGAAAGGCGCAGGAAGCGATCGATCGGATCAATCGATAGGAGGAATTTATTATGAGCAGCATTATTCGTGATATTAATTTATGGGAAAGCGGTAAGCGCAAGATCGAGTGGGTAAAGCAGAACATGGATCTGCTCCGCGGCATTGAGCAGGACTTTATTGCAGAGCAGCCATTTAAGGGTCTCAAAGTTGCGCTCTCCATTCACCTGGAAGCAAAGACAGCATACCTCTGTAAGGTTCTGGCAACAGGCGGTGCAGAGATGTACATCACCGGCAGCAATCCGCTCTCCACACAGGACGACGTTGCAGCAGCACTGGTACACGATGGCCTGAACGTATACGCATGGTACAATGCAACACCGGAAGAGTACATGGATCACATTCGCAAGGTAATCGAAGTTGGCCCAAACATCATCATCGATGACGGTGGTGACCTGGTAAACCTGATCCACAACGAGTATCCAGAGCTGATTCCAAACGTAATCGGCGGCTGCGAAGAAACAACAACCGGCATTCTCCGCCTCATTGCAATGGATAAGGCTGGCGAGCTGAAGTTCCCAATGGTACTGGTAAACGATGCAGACTGTAAGCATCTGTTCGATAACCGTTACGGTACAGGTCAGTCTGTTTGGGACGGCATCAACCGCACAACAAACCTGATCGTAGCAGGTAAGAACGTTGTTGTTGCTGGTTACGGCTGGTGCGGTAAGGGCGTTGCAATGCGTGCAAAGGGCCTCGGTGCTTCTGTAATCATCACAGAGATCGACCCTGTAAAGGCAATGGAAGCTGTAATGGATGGCTTCAAGGTTATGAAGATGGAAGACGCTGCAAAGATCGGTGACTTCTTCGTAACAGTAACAGGCTGCAAGGATGTTATTGCAGAGAACTCCTTCAAGAATATGAAGGACGGCGCAATCATGTGCAACGCAGGTCACTTTGACTGCGAAGTAAACGTAAAGAAGCTGGCTGAAATTGCTGTAGAGACAAAGCTGGCAAGAAATAACATTCAGGGCTACAAGATGGAAAACGGCAACTGGCTGTATGTAATCGGCGAAGGCCGCCTTGTAAACCTGGCAGCAGGTGATGGTCACCCAGCAGAAATTATGGATATGAGCTTTGCAATTCAGGCGCTTGGCGCAAGATACCTTGTAATGAACAAGGATAACCTGGATCAGAAGATCATCAACGTTCCAAAGGAAATCGATCAGGACGTTGCAGCAAGAAAGCTGAAGTTCTGGGGCTTTGATATTGATACACTGACAGAAGAGCAGGCAGCATACCTGAACGGCTGGCAGGTTGATTAAGCATAATAACTAATAAAAAAGGATAAATTCAGTCAAAAGGCTGATTTTATCCTTTTTTTGTTTTTAATGTGCACTTTATTTTCTTTAGTTGTATATTGTTAACAGAAAATTTACAAAATACTGGCCATAAGGGCTAATGAATGTGACTGAATTATGAACAATCGGTAAATTGCATAAAAATGGAAATAAAATTTCGTTATTTAGCGTTGCAAATTTTACAAAATATGATATGATAACAGAGTCATTATAAGAGCCGACAAACGGCATAAAAAGAATAGGAGTGTTTTATGATGTACAAGTTTCCACAGAGAGGCAAGTGGGAGGAAATGCAGAGAAAGGATTGCATGAAGCGCAAGGCACAGCGTGTATCCCTGCAGGCTTCTAACAAGAACCCAAATCTGGATCCACGTCTTCCACATACTCTGCTGCTGAGACGTTCTGCAAAGTAAAATAGCTGCTGTAAAGCGCTGACTTCAAGGTCTGTTGGTCAGCGCTTTTTCTTTGCTGTTAAATGTTAATTATTTAACGATTATCTCTTGACAAGAATCTGCATCTTCGTTATCATAGTACTAATTGTGCAGGAAAGGAGATGACAGGGATGAATACAACACACAGAGCGAAATTAAGCGTTGTCAGCATGACAAAAATTGCGTTGTGCATTGCAATGCTCTGCGTTTCGTCCTTTCTTGTCATTCCTCTGCCGTTTACGTCCAGTGTACTCAGTCTGCACACCGTTATGGTGAATCTGATCGGTCTTGTGCTGTCACCTGGGCAGGCATTTGTGACCATGTTTGTTTATCTGCTGATGGGCCTCATTGGTTTGCCGGTATTTTCAGCAGGCACTGGCGGTCCCGGCAAATTATTTGGACCAACAGGCGGCTATTATTTCGGTTTTCTCTTTGCGGTGATCCTGATCAGTCTGCTGAAAGGCAAAAAACTGAATCCGCTCCGCTATGGTGCCGTTACAATTTTTGTTGGCGTACCAATTCAGCATATCTGCGCAATGGCGATGATGTGTTTCCATAATGGGTTCAATATTCCGGTATCTTTTTTCACAATTTCGCTTCCGTTCCTTCCAGGCGATATTTTCAAATGCATCCTTGCATCTCTGGTTGGTGTGGCGCTGAATAAAGTGCTGCGACGTTATCAAATGTGACTATTTTTGACAGAGCTTTTTAGCTCTGTTTTTTTATTTCTAAATATTGACTAAATTAGTAGGATATTGTATTATAAAGAAAACCGGAAAATGAAGTAGAAAGAAGGGAACAGTATGAAGTATTGCACCCGATGCGGTACACCTGTGGAAGAGAATGCAAAGTTCTGCACAAACTGTGGCGGCTCTGTAAACGGAGCAGCACAGCAGTCTGCAGCCGGAAATTATGGTTCGGTAAATTTGGTTGGGAAATTGTCCGGTCGTTTGCGCATCAGCGCGATCCTGCTGCTAATTACAGCAATTATGCAGGTGCTGGGTGGCCTCTCCGGTATTGGTGCAGGCATTGCGATGCTGTTCCTTACACCATGGGTTGGCACAGCCATTAATGAATACGGTTCATATATTGACCAGTACAGCACATATATTGGACCATACGGCTATGACATTGATTATTATTATCTTGGTCAGGTTGGCACAGGTGTTGCGATTGCAGCCGGCATTGCCTGCGTAATTGCCGGTGCGATTATGCTTGCTGTCTGCATTGTAAACTTTATCACAGCTGGCAGAACATTCCGTTATATTAAGCAGATTCAGCGTTCTCCTGTCGGAATTGTCCAGCATTTTCATTCTGCGGGCAAACCGGTTGCAGTGTTGGTTCTCAACATCATCAGCGGCGGCGCGCTTGGTATTATTGGTGCAGCATTTGGATTAGCTGCGCGCAGTTATGTCACAGGTAATCAACAGCATTTTTTGAATCTGGAACGTTAAGTTAGATAAATGTTTGAAAAATCAGGTGGATTTTCACCTGATTTTTTGCTATTTACACAAAACTTTTCTTGACCGGAACTGTAAGATGTTGTATGATAAAGGTAGATTTTAGTTTATTATTGTTCCATTCAGAAAGAAGGGTCCTTTATGAGTCATTGTCCATCTTGTGGCGCAGAAGTCCAGCCGGGCGCAAAATTCTGCACAAAATGCGGCGCAAAGGTCAATACAGCACAGGCAAGCGAACAGTTTCTTTCTCGCTGCCCAAAGTGCGGCTATGAGCCATCCAATCCATCCAAGTTCTGCATCCGCTGCGGTACTTCCATGATTGCTTCCGGTGGTGCACAGCAGACACCGCCAAAGCAGGCAGCACCAAAACAAACACCACCGCAGCCTCCAAAACAGCAGGCAGCACCAAAACAGACTCCACCACAGCAGCAGTATCAGCCGCCAAAGCAGACACCACCGCATGCACAGTCTTACGGTCAGACACCGCCTGTGAATTTCAATCAGAACTATGTTCCGAATATGGCAGTGCAGCAGCTCTGTTCCAGAATGCGTACCAGCAGTGTACTGCTGATCATTGCAGGCATTATTCAGTTTATTGGCGGCATTGTTTCTATGATTATCAGCATTGTAGGTCTTGGTGAGCTGGGACGTTATAGTGGTTATTACGGTTATGCAAGTTACTATGGCTACCATTCCTATGAGTATGAAGCAGCAACTGTAGCACTTGTTGTGGCATTGATAGCAGGTATTACGGCAATGATCGTTGCCATCATCGACCTTATCTATGCAGGCAAAACATGCGGCCATGCGAAGAGAATTCAATTTAATCCATCTGTGGCTGGTATAATCTATGCAACAAACGGCAAAGCAGTTGCAATGCTCATTCTGAACATTCTCTGCGGCGGTCTCCTCGGTATTATCGGTGCAGCAGTAGCAATTACAGCACGCGGTATTGTACAGGCAAACTATCCGGTATTTAACGGCGGCAATCGCTATTAAAAATTATTATTTTTAATAAACGGCAGTGTCAGACGACACTGTCGTTTTTTTATTCAAAAAATCTTTTCTTGACCTGAACCCACCAATGATGTATCATTGATATTAGATTTATTTGAAGATTAAGATTTTAGAAAGAAGGGATCTTATGATTAAATGCCCATCTTGTGGAGAGATGCTGGAAGATCACGCAAAATTCTGCATCAGCTGCGGTGCGCAGATCAAGGCAGAGCCGTCCATTCCATCTGAGCGCGTAAGACCGGAGGATGAAAAAGATGATGGCCGTGTATTTGCGAAAAAGCCTTATTATAATCACCGCGCAGACTTTGTTGGCGAATCCAAGAAAGAGAGATCTACATTCCTGAACTACAGCGAGCGCCGTATGGCATATGAAAAGCAGGAAGAAGAGGTTGTTCATGCAAATCCAAAATATACACCAAACGCTATGATGCGTACACTGAGCAGCAAGCTGCGCAGCGGCTGTGTACTTTTGACCATTGCTGGTATTTTCCAGGCGCTTTACGGCATGGCAGCAATTTTTGCTGCAGCAATGCTGGCGATTATCGTTCGCAATGGTGTTGGAGAAGATTCGATGGTAGCGGTAATTGCAGCGGCTGTTGGTATTGCTGCATTTGGCTCCATTGCAATGATTGGCGCGATCACAAACCTGACAACAGCAGGCAAGAACTTCCGCGCTTCCAAAAAGGCAATGATCAACCCAAAAGGTCTGTCTGAAACATTCCGCACAGGCGGTAAGGGCATTGGCCTGATCGTGCTGAATGCTTTATGTGCTGGTGTTATCGGCATTATCGGCGCAGTGCTGACCAATTCTGCACGCAGCTATGCACAGGCAAATATGAGAGAGATCGAAAAAATCGAAGCAAAATATAATTAAAAGAAAAACGGCAGGGGAAAGTACCCTGCCGTTTTTGTGTGCTAAATACAGAATCTGTCTTTTAAATGTTCCACAAGATTACGCATTTCCTTTTTGGACTGTACTCTGTGAGTTTCGTCCAGAACAAGCTTTTTTTCTTCTTCTGAAAGGTTGTAAAAATAGCGCATGGCTTCGCTGTTTTGTGCAAGTGCCATGGCAAAGCCCATTGGCAGTTCGTTCATGAAATCACCCCGTATTCTCTTCGTAAAAATTCCACTGTTCTCTGCAGATCGTCCAGCGTGTGAATGTCCTCATATTCCAGCTTCCGTTTCATTTCCGGAGAAAGACTGACATAATATTCGTAACTGGAAAGATCTTCTTCGATCAATGTATTCAGGTCCATATGATAGCGATTTTCCGACATAGATTCACCTCCCAGCAATATTGTGTGTTGGAAGAGAACCTGTACCAGTGGCAATACCCGGAATTTTGCAAAAAAGAACCCTCCATCGCAGCGATGGAGGGTTTTGTTGTTTATTCTTCTGCTTTTACATATTTTGCCACACCAGATAAATCGCAGTCCAGAATCTCACAAAGCTGGTTCAATGTATAGGAATTTACGTTGCCATTTTTGCGCAGGCGGTCCAGTTGACCGGTGCTGAATTTATACTCCTTAATGAGTTTATATTGCGAAATCCCCTTCTCTTTCATGGTTTCCCATAGCGGCTCAAAGGTAATCATAGGATCACTTCTCCATTCAAAATGTAGTATATGTTAATCCTATGGTCATATATTTTTGTTGACAATTGCCCGTATTCGGGCTATAATTTTCTCGTTGAAATTTTATATCAATGGGGGAATTAAAATGAAGAAGAGAATTTTAGCAGCGATCCTCGCCGCATTAACTATTGCAGCTGTTTCAGTAACAGCAGTTGGCTGCGGCAGCGCGCTGGAAGATAAAATTAGCAATGATGATGGCAAAGTACCTTTGACTTCATTAGGTATAGGAGATCAAATTGAATTTGGAACTTATGAACAGGACAATAATACTGACAATGGTACAGAACCGATCAAATGGGTTGTTGCAGGTTATTTAGGATCAGATTATACAGTGTTATTAAGTTGGTATGGATTAGATGCTCAACCGTATAATACTAAAAATAAAGAAATTACATGGGAAAATTGTACTCTTAGAAAATGGTTGAATAAAGAGTTTTATAATGCTGCTTTTAGTGAAGAAGAAAAAATATATGTTCTTGAAACTCAGCTTGAAAATCCTGATAGCGAATACTATAAATATGGTGCTGGAAATACTACTTCAGACAAAGTCTGGATTTTCAATGAGTATGATGCTAATAATTATATAAGTGTAACAGATATGAATGGTGGACAAGTTGAGACGACTGCTTATGCACAATCTAAAGATTTAAGATTAATTGATTCATATTGGTTCCGTACTACAGGTGACCCTCTTGGATATCCAGTGGGGCTTGTAGCATATGATACCTCACATTTCGGAGAAACATATTCTAACATGGATACTCCTCAGGCAGTAAGACCGGTAATTGTGTTGCCAAGAAATGATAATGTACGAGTTGTATCATGCCAAATGAATGTACTTGATAATCCGTCAGCAGAATTAGTACATTATGACGAAGCTTATTCACCAAAGATAGGAATGACAAAACAAGAGGTTTTAGATAGTACATGGGGAGAGCCAACTAAAAAGAATGTTGATGAATATCAGTGGGGAAGAGAAGAACAATGGGTTTATGGTCAAGGTTATATTTATTTTGAAAACGGTATTGTAACAGCAATCCAGCATAGATAATAAAAAAACAGCTCCCTTCCGGAATGGAGGGGAGCTGTTACTATATGCGAATTATGCGGTTTCCAGTTCTTCCTGAGAAACCATGTGAATGCCGTTTGCCTTCAGCACTTCAATTGCCTTGTCGTTATCGTCAAAGCGAAGGATAACGTAAGCTACGTCATGCTGGTTGGTAAAAGCATAAATGTATTCAACACTCAGGCCATTGTTGCCGATAATGTCCATTGCTTTATTCAGTGCGCCTGGTTCATCGGAGATACCGATTGCAACTGCTCTTGTCAGGGTAGCGGTAAAGCCTGCTTCCTTTACTTTTTCCAGTGCCAGGTCCGGTTTGTCTACAATGAGGCGGAGAATGCCGTAGTCGATGGTATCGGATGCAGACATAGCGCGGATGCTGATGCCATTGTCACCCAGAGTTTTTGTAACGGCGGAGAGTCTGCCTGTTTTATTTTCAATGAAGATAGAGAGCTGACGAACTTCCATTAGATGATCCTCCCGTTATTGCGCAGGTCGATGATGCGCTTTGCCTTGCCGGCTGTACGCTCAATGGATTGATATTCTACCAGGGAAATTTTGCAGCTGATGCCAAGCACAGTCTGCAGTTTGCGGTGAATGGTCTTCTTCAGTGCTTCCAGCTCGCTGAAGCGTTCCAGCAGAGAAGAGTCAGCCATTTCAACGCGAACTTCTAATGTATCGAGAACACCGTTGCTGTCAACAACAAGCTGATAATGCGGTGCAATCTGTGGAATTGTCATGATAACGCTTTCAATCTGGCTTGGGAAGATGTTTACGCCGCGGATCTTCAGCATATCGTCTGTTCTGCCCTTGATCTTATCCATACGAACATGGGTACGGCCGCATTCGCAGGTTTCGTAGTTCAGGCGGGAAATATCCTTTGTACGGTAGCGCAGGATCGGAATACCGCGCTTGGACAGTGTAGTAACAACCAGCTCACCGGTTTCGCCCTTGCCGAGCACATTGCCTGTTGCAGAGTCAATGATCTCCGGCAGGAAGTGGTCTTCTGCAATGTGCATGCCGTTGCGGAACTGGCATTCGCCGGCAACGCCAGGGCCAACCAGCTCACTCATGCCATAGTTGTCGGTAGCAAAAAGGTTGAGGCGCTTTTCAATCTGTGCGCGCATTTCGTTTGTGCAGCCTTCGGAGCCGAAGAGACCAATGCGAAGCTTCAGATCATCCTGTGTAATGCCCATGGATTCTGCAACTTCACCCAGATACAGCGCGTAGGATGGTGTACTTACAACACCTGTTACGCCGAAGTCTTTCATCAGCATAACCTGCTTTTCAGTATTGCCGCTGGAAGCAGGAATAACAGTAGCGCCGATTTTTTCCAGACCATAGTGGAGGCCGAGCGCACCGGTGAACAGACCATAACCGAAAGAAATCTGGAAAATATCTTCGTCAGTCGCGCCGCCTGCAACACAGAGACGTGCCACACAGTCGGACCACATATCCAGATCTTCCTTTGTGTAGCCAACAACAGTTGGTTTGCCGGTTGTACCGCTGGAAGCATGAATGCGAACGATATCCTTCATTGGTGTTGCAAACAGGCCAAATGGATAGTTGTCGCGGATATCCTCTTTTGTGGTGTAGGGAATATACTGAATGTCAGACAGTGTTTTGATTTTATCGGCAGTAACACCTGCTTCGTCTAAACGCTTTGTGTAAAACGGTACGTTATCGTAGCAGTATTTTACCAGTGCTTTCAGCTTTTTGAGCTGGAGTTCTTCAATTTCCGCTCTGGAAGCTGTTTCAATATCTTTTTGAAAGAACATGATTGAACCTTCTGCGGCAGATCCGCAGAATCCCCCTTTCCGGTATATAAAAAGTAAAATTCTCTTTTTTGTCTGTAAGTAAGAATGAGGCAGGCCAGAGCCTACCTCATTCATTGTAACATAATTCTGTGTGAAAAAACAGGAAAAATTACGAATTTCCCTGAAATCAGATGTTTTTCTTGTATCCCTCAAAAGCGTGATCCACAATTGCCTTTTCCGGTTTTCTTGTAAAGATACTTACGATCGGAACAAGAATCAGGCTGAAGAGCATGGTGAATGCACCGCAGTTGATTGGGGACAGCAGGTTGATCGGGAAGTTCCAGGAAGCCACAGCCGCTGTCAGTTCCGGGAAGAAGCCCAGATTGAACAGGAACATATGCGTTACGGTAAATCCAACGCCAAAGACGAAGGAGGTCCATACTGCTGCTCTTGTGATCTTCTTGGAGAAAAGGCCGTACATAAATGGTGCCAGGAAGGAACCTGCCAGCGCACCCCAGGAAATGGACATCAATGTAGAGATGTATGCATTTGGGTTCAGTGCGATGATTACAGAAATCAGCAGGAATGCACCGATGAAAACACGCATTAGGCCAACCTGGAAACGCTCGGACATTGGCTTTTTTCTCTCAATTGCCGGCTTGATCATGTCGATTGTCAATGTGGAGCTGGATGTGAGAACCAGAGAAGACAGGGTAGACATGGAAGCGGACAGAACGAGAACAACAACAATACCCATCAGGATGTCCGGCATAACAGACAGCATGGTTGGGATAATGGTATCATAAACCAGTGCGCCTGTTGCTGGATTGGTAATTGCTTCCGGTGTAGTGTAGAGACGGCCAAAGCCGCCCAGGAAATAGGAACCACCGGCGATAATGAGGCAGAATAGTGTGGAAATAATGGTACCACGCTTGATTGCCTTGTTGTCCTTAATGGTGTAGAATTTACCGATCATCTGCGGCAGACCCCATGTACCAAGAGAGGTGAGAAGAATTACACCAATCAGGTTCCATGGATCCGGGCCAAAGACGGAGTTCAGGCTGTTTGCAGGAACACCGTCTGTAATCTGGCCGAGGCTTGTCAGTGCGGTGTAAATGCCGCCCTTCTTTACAATTGCAAAGATAACGACTGCCACAATACCACCGATCATAATGA
This sequence comes from Acutalibacteraceae bacterium, assembly GCA_045638545.1. Lineage (GTDB taxonomy): Bacteria > Bacillota > Clostridia > Oscillospirales > Acutalibacteraceae > UMGS1071. The sequence goes on from JAZUBL010000078.1 coordinate 29,245, forward strand.
TACCCTGTACGAAGTCATTAATGGCAGTTGCCATATATCCGCCCAGAATAACGTAGATCGCTGTGAGTACTGCCATGCCAATGATGCAGAATTCATAAGGGATGCCGAATGCCATCTCAAACAAACGGGAGAGACCGTTGAAAGAGGAGGCGGTGTACGGGATCAGAAAAACGAATACGATGCCGGAGGATGCGAACTTCAGTGGTTTGGAACCATAGCGATGCTCGAAAAATTCCGGCATGGTCGAAGCATTCAGATGCTTCGACATAATGCGGGTGCGTTTACCAAGGATCAGCCAGGCCATTAAGCTGCCGATGACGGCATTTCCTATGCCGATCCAGGTGGCGGCCACGCCGTAGTTCCAGCCAAACTGGCCGGCGTAGCCGATGAATACAACGGCGGAGAAGTAGGAAGTACCGTATGCAAATGCGGTAAACCATCCGCCGAGGCCTCTGCCGCCTAACACGAAGTCAGAGACACTGGAAGTTTTGCGTTTGCAGTAAACACCAATGCCAACCATGACTATCAGATAGACGATCAGGATAATCCATAGTAGCATAAACAAAGATCCCCCATTGTATTAAGTTTTAACGGTTTAAATCAGGTATGCTTTTATGCTTTTACCTGTTAAAGTCCTTAAACAGTATATTCCTTTTTCAATGTGAAGTCAAGGAAAAAACAGAAAATCTAACAAAGAATATTACCAATTTATGAATGTAAAAATAAAACAATCTATTGAGAAAATAGAAGTGACAGCACAGAATACATCTGCAATATCTATAAAATAAAGAAAGTTTCTGGAGAAATAGTTAAGGTTTTGTAATCAGAAAAGACTCGTTTTTTTTGCTTCTCTATGATAAAATAAGTTAAATTATTGGTTTTTCGGAGGGAGATCGATTATGAAAAAGAAAATGGGAATAAAAGCAGCTGCGGCAGCGGCTGCTATAGCAGTGATGATTCCAGCGGCTTTAACCGGCTGCAGTTTTATCTCCGGTGAGCCAACAGAAAGTCAGCCAGTGTCTTCTGCGGCTGAAGTTATTTCCTCTGAAGTCATCAGCAGTGAAGTGGAAGTGATTGACCGGGATGCCTGGAATATGATCCTCGTAAACTATGCGCACGAATTAGATCCTGCTTATGAGATGGAGCTGGTGCAGATTCCGGGTGGTCAGTATGTGGATGCAAGAATTTATGACGATTTGATTCAGATGCTGAATGACTGTGCAGCAACAGGTACAAATCCTGGTGTTTCTTCCGGTTATCGTGATATTTCTCTCCAGCAGATTTTCTATGATCAGGAAGTGCAGGAGTGGATGAACTATGGCTACAGCAGAGAAGAAGCTGAGGTCTACGCCAGAACAGAAGTGGCAAAACCGGGCACCAGTGAACATCACACCGGTCTCGCTGTTGATATCATCACAGACGGCAACATGGATCTGTTAGAGGAGTTTAAGGACACTGCAGTCGGCAAATGGATGGCAGAAAACTCCTATAAATACGGTTTCATCATTCGTTATCCGGAAAGCAAAAAACATATTACCGGTGTTATCTACGAGCCATGGCATTTTCGATATGTGGGTAAAGAAGCTGCGAAAATTCTCTATGACAGCGGCCTGACACTGGAGGAATATCTCGGTGTGATTGATACACCGGAATATCTGGACTACGAGACAGCAGAATAATTACAGAACACTAATGGCCTTTGTGCATTAGTGTTTTTTTATGCCCAAATATTGATTTTATAAAATTTATCAAAAAAAAATATGGTTTCGGCACTTTAAAGCGTTGAAATATACATTCCATTGTGGTATAGTAGGTTTAGATTGATATTTTATGCAATAGGCAGTATAATTTAGTAAAATACTGGATAAAGCTGTTGGTTTTCATGGTATTTATACGGAGGATTCTGTAAATTCAGTTTTCGCATAATATTCTGTACTATGAGAATCAGTGAGGCAAAGGTGTGATTTTATGAAAATTACTTGTGATGTATGCGGCGGAGAATTAATGATTGGTGCTGGCGGTAAAACTGCCAATTGTACCGTATGCGGAATGGCACATTCTATGGAACGTGTTCGCGAAAAACTGAAGGAAGCGCAGAGCGGTGGTCAGGTCGTTTCCGCTGCGGCAGAGGAAGTTCACGTAAACTCTGTAGTTGAGCCGGAGGTGAATGCTGAGGAAGAAATCTACGACGCGATTGTAGAAGAGGTTTATGACGAAATTGTGGTTTCTGAGGAAGCAGTACAGACTGGGGACACAGAATCAGCAGAGAAGGAACCGGTGGACGGCGACATTTCCAGAGAAGATGAGTTTCTCATCATTTCTACGAATCAATACAACGAATGCGAGGAAGAAGATAACATTGTCATCGAATACACCGGCACAGCTTCTACCGTTGTTCTGCCGGAGTATATTCAGATTTTCGGTGATATTGAAAGCCGCAAGTCTGCATTCCGCCATCCGGATAAAGTAAAAAAGTTTATCTTCAACGAGTATTGTCATGATGTTGGCGAGTATGCGTTTGCCGGCTGCTGTAATCTGGAAGAACTGTATTTTCCGGAAAATCTTCAGTGCCTTTGGTGCACCTATAATACATATAAGCAGCAGGATGACCCGAAGGAATACGGTAATTGTCATATTTTTGAGGGCTGTACCGGCCTCAGGCGTGTGGTATTTCATCCGAGCGCAGGTCTTGACGGCACTATGAACAATATTTTTAAAAGCTGTTCCAGTTTGAATTATATTGAGCTGCCGCAGACGCTTGACTGCATCGGCATTTCCATGTTCCAGAATTGCATCAGTCTGGAGGAAATCGTGATTCCGGAAAGTGTAACCGTGATCGCACAGAACGCCTTCCGAGACTGTTATAATTTGAAGAGGGTATATCTGCCGTCCCATCCTGTTGCTATTCACCCAACAGCCTTTATGGGCACACAGTTTACACCGCCGAGAGAATATACAACAAAAATCAATACCAATAAATGTCCTGTCTGCGGTGGTAAAATCAATATGTACAACCAATGTAAAAAATGTCAAAGAATAGTTCATTACGGATATAAAGATAAGTGGTAAATTATCACAGAACAGTGATTCGATAGAAGATCGGAGGAAATTTCAATGAGATTAAACGTGAATCTCACACATAAAAATTACGATATTATCATTGAGCACGGCGTGCTGCACCGTGTTGGCGAGTTTACAAACCTGAACCGCAAAGTACTGATCATCAGCGATGACGGCGTACCGCAGCAATATGTAGATGCAGTGCTGGCACAGTGCCCGCAGGGTTATTCTGTTGTGGTAAAGCAGGGCGAAGGCGCAAAAAGCTTCCCGGTTTATCAGATGCTCTGCGAAAAGCTGCTGGAATACAGCTTTTCCAGAACAGACCTGATCATTGCCCTTGGCGGCGGTGTGATCGGTGATCTGTCCGGTTTTGTTGCAGCAACATTTCTTCGCGGCATTGAGTTTATTGGCATCCCAACCACCACACTGTCTCAGATCGACAGCAGCATCGGCGGTAAGGTAGCCATCAACCTGGCAAACGTGAAAAACATCGTTGGCAATTTCTATCATCCGTCCGCAGTTCTCATCGATCCTGATACCCTGCAGACACTGGATCCACGCCACTTTGCGAACGGTCTTGTCGAAGCTGTAAAGGCTGGCCTGATTTACGATGCATCCATTCTTGACCTCTTTGAGCAGAACGATCCGGCAGAAGTGATCGATGAGATTATTTATCGCTCTCTCCTTGTAAAGAAGGACGTTGTGGAAAAGGACGAGAAAGAGCAGCATCTGCGCAAGATCCTCAACTTTGGTCATACACTGGGCCATGGTATCGAAACCGTTTACGGTCTCCAGGATTTACTCCACGGTGAATGTGTGGCAATCGGTATGATTCCGATGCTGGAGGATGAGGCGCTGAAACAACGTGTGCTGAAAATTTATGAAAAGCTGAATCTGAAAAGCGAGATCGACTATGATCCGGATGCAGTATATGAGGTAATGACAAGAGATAAAAAGGTGCAGGGAAGCACCATTACAGTTGTAAAGGTAAAAGAAGCAGGTACCGCAAGATTGGAGAAAATCGAAACAGAACAGCTCCATCAGTATCTGCGCGAGGTAAACTGAGTACGAGGCGAAAAACATGAAGAGTACATGGGGGAACAATATCAATATCAGCCTGTTTGGCGAGTCTCACGGCGCAGCCATCGGTGTTGTAATCAACGGCCTTGGCGCCGGTATTAAACTGGATACCGATTTTATCAATGCTCAGCTGGACAAGCGAAAGCCCAAAGGAAAGATATCTACACAACGACAGGAAGGCGACCAGTTTGAAATCGTCAGCGGTTACTTTAATGGTTATACAACAGGTACACCACTTTGCCTGCTGATCCGTAATCAGAGCCAGCACAGCAAAGATTATGAGGCAACAAAATATCTGGTTCGGCCATCTCATGCAGATTTTACTGCATTTGAAAAATACCATGGTTTCCAGGATTACCGCGGCGGCGGTCATTTTTCCGGCAGAATCACAGCGCCGCTGGTAGCGGCAGGCGCCATTTGTCTGCAGGTCCTCCGTGAAAAAGGCATTACAGTAGCAACGCACATCCGTTCCTGCAAAGGAGAACAGGACGTACCGTTCAGCACCAATACAGCAGAAATTCTGGAAGCAGCAAATCTGCTGAATGACCGCTATTTCCCGACAATTTCTGAAGAAGCCGGTCAGCGCATGGTGGCAGTGATTGAAGAGGCACACAGCAGGGGAGACTCTGTTGGCGGTGTGTTGGAAACAGCAGTTGTTGGTATGCCGACCGGCGTTGGAGAACCATTCTTTGGTTCTGTGGAGAGCGTGTTGTCTCAGCTGCTGTTCAGCGTTCCGGCGGTAAAGGGCGTTGCATTTGGTGCAGGTTTTGGCTTTGAAAATCTTTACGGCAGTGAGGCAAATGATGCTTTCCGCGTCAGCGACAGCGGCAACGTGGTAACGGAAACCAATAACAACGGCGGTATTAACGGCGGCATTACAAACGGTATGCCGATTCTGATCCAGACTGCAATCAAGCCGACACCGTCAATTTATCAGGAACAGGATACGGTGGATTACAGTAAAGGTGAAAACGCAAAACTGCTGATCCAGGGACGTCACGACCCGGCAATCATTCATCGTGCAAGAGTGGTTGTGGACAGCGTGGTTGCGATTGGTCTTGTTGACCTGTTCTGCGAACGGTACGGCTACACCTGGATGGAGCCGAAAGAATAGAAGAGAGGGGTAGAACGAATATGGAATACGGTTTAATTGGTGAAAAACTGGGTCACAGTTTCTCTAAAATCATTCACGAGCAGCTTGCAGACTATACCTACGAGCTTTGCCCGCTGGAGAAGGATGAATTGGACGGTTTTATGACAAAGCGCGAGTTTAAAGCGATCAATGTTACAATTCCGTATAAAAGAGCAGTACTTCCGTATCTGGATGAAATTGACGAAGCAGCAAAAGAAATTGGCGCAGTAAATACCATTGTGAATACAAACGGCAAGCTAAAGGGATTTAATACCGATTTTTACGGTTTTCTGTACAGCGTGCAGTCTCACAATGTGAGCTTTGAAGGCAAAGAAATTCTGCTCCTTGGCAACGGCGGTGCTGCACAGGCAGTAAAGGCAGTTGCAAAATACCTGAAAGCGGAAAAGGTATATGTTGCAGATTTAAACCCAAGCGAAGAAGAAAATGTGATTGCCTACGAAGAACTGGCAGATCACTTTGATGTTGATATTATTGTTAACGCAACACCATGCGGTATGTATCCGAATCTGGACGATTACCTCATTGACCTGACTAATTTCAGTGCCTGTGAAGCTGTGTTTGACGTGATTTACAATCCATTAAAGACACGCCTTCTGAAGCAGGCAGAAGAAATGGGAATGCTGGCGGTGAATGGTCTCGGCATGTTAGTGGCACAGGCCAAATATTCTGTAGAGCATTTTCTCAATACTTCCATCGATAACAGCCGCATTGCAGAAATTCTTGGTGCACTGACACTGGAGCAGAGCAATATTGCGCTGATCGGTATGCCAAGCTGCGGCAAGAGCTTTATCGGCCAGAAGCTGCAGCAATATGCAGGAAAAACACTGATTGACTGTGACGCAGAAGTTGTGAAGCGTGCTGGTATGGAGATCAAAGAGATTTTTGAGCAGTTTGGTGAAGAAGCGTTCCGCAGAGTGGAAAGCGAAGTGATCGCAGACCTTGCAAAGCAGAATAATCTGATCATTGCAACAGGCGGCGGCGCTGTGAAAAATCCGGAAAATATCCGCAGACTGAAGCAGAATGCAGTTGTGGTTTTTCTTGACCGTGATCTGGAAATGCTGCTGAGCACCAGTGACAGACCGCTTTCTTCCAGTAAGGATGCTGTCGCAAAGCTTTATAAAGAGCGTTATCCGCTGTATCTTTCTTATGGTGATCTGCACATCGAAAATAACTACAAAGCAGAAGAATTTACACCGGAAGAAGAACAGCGTCTGATGGATGAAATTATGGAGGGCTATCGTGAAATTATTAGTAATCAATGGACCTAATCTGAATATGCTCGGTATTCGCGAACCGGACATTTATGGAAGAACAACCTATGCTGATCTCGTGGAAAAGCTGAAAGCATGGGGTGCAGAATCCGGTTTTGAAACAGAAGTGTTTCAGAGTAACCACGAAGGCGCTCTTGTAGATAAAATTCAGGAAGCTTATGGCAGCGTGGATGGTATTGTGATCAATCCGGCAGCTTATACCCATACAAGTGTTGCAATTCTGGATGCGCTGAAAACAGTCGGTATTCCGGCTGTTGAGATTCACATCTCCAACGTAAAAGAGCGGGAAGATTTCCGCCAGATTTCTTACGCAGGCATGGCCTGTTTCCACGCCGTTATGGGCGAGGGCATTGAAGGCTATCATACCGCAATTAAAGTGCTAAAAGAAAAGTTAAGCAAATAAAGAAGATTAAGCAAACAAAGAAGATATATTAATTATTAAAGAAAGGATACACAGTTATGATTATTTCCTTAAAGAAAAACACACCGGAAGTTGAAGTTCAGAGTTTCGTTCAGGTTCTGCAGGATCTGGGTGTTGAAGTAAACCGCATTCAGGGTGCGGATTATGACGTTTTTGGTCTTGTTGGCGATACAACCCGTGTTGACGAAAAGATGATCCGTGCAAACCCATACGTAGATGAAGTAACAAGAATTGCCGCACCATATAAGAAGGCAAATCGACTGTTCCACCCACAGGATACTGTTGTGGACGTAGCTGGCATTAAGGTTGGCGGACAGGAAAAAATTGTCATGATCGGTGGTCCTTGTTCTATTGAAGGCGAAGAACCAACAATGGAAATTGCAGGTATGGTAAAAGAGGCAGGCGGCTGTATGCTCCGCGGCGGTGCTTACAAACCAAGAACTTCTCCATACGCATTCCAGGGTCTTGGTGTTGATGGCCTGAAATACATGGCACAGGCAAGAGAGAAGTACGGTCTCCCTGTTGTTAGCGAAATGATGAGCGTTGATAAGCTGCCGGAATTCGAAGAGTACTGTGATCTGATTCAGGTTGGCGCAAGAAATATGCAGAACTTCGATCTTCTGAAAGTTCTTGGTAAAACAAAGAAGCCAATCCTCCTGAAGAGAGGTCTCTCCAATACAATCGAAGAGTGGATCATGGCGGCAGAGTACATTATGGCCGGCGGTAATGAGAACGTTATCATGTGCGAAAGAGGTATCCGTACCTTCGAAAAGTACACAAGAAATACACTGGATCTCAGTGTTATTCCGATTCTGAAGAATAAAACACACCTGCCAATTATCATCGACCCATCTCATGGTACCGGTGACAGCAAGCTGGTAGAGGCAATGTCTCTGGCAGCAATCGCTGCAGGCGCAGACGGTCTGATCATTGAAGTTCACCAGAATCCAAAGAAGGCATGGTCCGACGGCGCGCAGTCTCTGACACCGGATGCATTTGCGCAGGTAATTGAAAAGGGCAGAAAGATCGCACAGGTTGTTGGCAGAGATATCTGAGTTAGGAATCGTTATGAAAGTTAAAGTTACACCACAGGTACTGGCGGAGGGTGAAATACCGCAAATTAAAATTCCGCCGTCAAAAAGCATGGCGCACAGAGCAATCATCTGTGCATCGCTGGCAAATGGTACCAGCCGTATTGATAACATCGACTACTCAGATGATATTTTGGCAACTATCAGCGGCATGGAACAGCTGGGTGCTGTGATCGTACGTGGAGAAGATCATCTGGTCATCACCGGTATTTCTGATCTTCGCCAACTGAAAACCAATTGCATTGACTGTAACGAATCCGGCTCCACCCTGCGGTTCTTTATTCCAATTTTCACATTATCCGGCAGACCGGTATCATTTACAGGCCGCAATCGACTGCTCAAGCGGCCGCAGGGTATTTATGAGACCTTATACCGTGAGCGCAATTTGAAATTTGAGCAGAGAGAAGATCACATTCTCGTGGAGGGCAGTCTTCCAGCCGGACATTATGAACTGGACGGCAACGTCAGTTCTCAGTTTATTACCGGCCTGCTGTTTGCGCTGCCAATGCTGCAGGGTGATTCTACAATTGTGATTCGTCCACCATTTGAGTCTCGCTCTTATATTCTTCTGACATTACAGGTGATGGAGGAATTCGGTGTCAAAGCAGAATTTGCCGATGAAAATACCCTCGTTATTCCAGGTGGTCAGCAGTATCAGCCAAAGGATTATACAGTAGAAGGCGACTTCTCTCAGCTTGCGTTTTTTGCTGTGCTGGGTGCCGCAGGCAGAGATATCCACTGCATTGGTATGCGCCATGATTCCAAACAGGGCGATAAAGCAATTCTTGATTTTATTACAGCAGCCGGCGGCAGCGTGATGGAAACAGAGGAAGGTTATTTTGTGAAAAAATCACCGCTGACAGGTAACCGAATTTCCATCGGCGATTGCCCGGATCTCGGCCCGATCCTCACTGTGCTCGCCATGTATTCGGAAGGAACCACGGTGATCTGTGATGCAGAGCGGCTTCGTTATAAGGAATCCGACCGTATTGCGGCGATGGAGGAAGAACTCACGAAACTGGGCGTTGCCATCCACAGCACAGAAGGCGAAATGATTATTGAGGGAAAGTTATCCTATAGCTGTAAGAACGAATTAGCAGGACATACCGATCATCGCATCGTGATGAGCCTTTCCGTAGCAGCAGTATGCGGTGGATTTTCCGTTATCATTAACGGTGCTGAGTGCATTAATAAATCCTATCCAGGCTTTTTTCAGGATCTGGAACTGGCTGGTGTGAAAGTTGAGGTGCTGGAGCAGTGATTTCTAATTACAAAAATATTCTTATTGTTGGCCTCGGCCTCATTGGCGGCAGTTATGCAAAGGGCCTGCGCAAACATGGCTGCAGCATTTCGGCAATCACTCGCAGCCAGAGTACCATTGATTATGCGCTGGAGCATAACATCATTGACAAAGGCACCACAGCAGAAGATCCTGCTTTTATCGGCGAAGCAGACCTCGTGATTTTTGGCCTCTATCCAACTACAATGGTGGACTGGATTGAAAGAAATCAGCAGTACTTCAAAAGTGGTGCGTTACTGACTGATGTATCCGGTGTAAAATGCGGTATTGTAGATAAAATTCAGTCCTTCCTCCGAGAAGATGTAGAGTTTATCGGTTCACACCCAATGGCCGGAAAAGAAGTTTACGGCGTGGAAAACAGTGACGATGCAATTTTCAAAGGCGCAAACTTTATTGTAACGCCAACAGAAAAAAATAGTCCGGAAGCCATTGCGCTGGCAAAAAATCTTGCAGAGATTCTGCAGTTTGGCCACATTACAGAGCTGACCATTGAAGAACATGATGAGATGATCGGCTTCGTTTCTCAGCTGACCCATGCTGTTGCTGTGAGCTTGATGAACACCAGTGATAATACACACCTGAAGGATTACACCGGTGACTCCTTCCGCGACCTGACCCGCATTGCAAAGATCAATGAAACTATGTGGAGTGAGCTGTTCTTCTTAAATAAGAAAAACTTAGTGCGCGAGATTGATGACTTTATTGCATCTCTGGAAAATCTGAAGCAGACAATTGTTCAGGAAGATGAAGCAGCCATTAAAAAGCTGTTCATTCAGTCCACAGAACGCAGAAAATATTTTGATAAATAATAGAAAAGGATGTTTGCGCTGGCAGACATCCTTTTGTTTTTATGCTATAATTGTCTTAGAAATTCATTGAGAAATGGAGTGAGTACAGATGAAACGGAAGAATGTTGCAGCTGTTCTGGCAGGCGGTGTTGGTTCCCGCTTTGGCTCTGCGCTGCCAAAGCAGTTTGTGGAGGTTGCTGGCAAAACTATCATTGAACACAGTGTGACGGCTTTTGAAGAGAACACCAGCATTGACGAAATTGTTGTTGTGATGCACAAAGATTACATCGATCATTTTGAGAAAATCAGAAAAGAAAATGACTGGAAAAAGCTTGTGAAAGTGCTGGATGGCGGCAATGAACGATATATGTCCAGCCTTGCGGCAATTCAGGCCTATGAGGGCCAGAATGTAAATCTGATTTTCCACGATGCTGTTCGTCCTCTTGTGTCGGATGACGTGATCACAGAAGTAGTGAAAACACTGGAACAGCATGAAGCGCTGGGCGTTGCTGTACCTGCAACTGATACGATCATTCAGGTAGAGAAAGAAACAATGACCATCGTAAATGTTCCGGATCGTTCTGTACTGTTTAATATTCAGACACCGCAAGCCTTTCATTGGGAGACTATTGCAGCAGCTTATGAAAAAGCCATGCAGGATCCTGATTTTAAAGCAACAGATGACTGCGGCGTTGTGAAAAAATATCTGCCGGAAGTGCCGATTCATGTAGTCATCGGTAGCTCTCAGAATATCAAACTGACTTATCCGGAAGATCTGCATCTGGCAGACAAACTGCTGCAGCTGATTACTGAACAGGAAAATGAAAATTAAAGCATAGAAAAAACGCTTCCTTTTTACGGGAAGCGTTTTTTATTTAATGATATTTATTCGTGACCGAACAGTTTGTGTGCGTAGTGAACAGCGCCCATTGCATCTTTGGAGTAAGAATCGGCGTGGATCATGTCAGCGTATTCCTGTGTGAGAACAGCGCCGCCAACCATAATTTTGCATTCCGGTGCCTGCGCGTGAAGCTGCTTGATGGTTTCTTCCATGTTCACAACGGTGGTGGTCATCAGCGCGCTGAGACCAACAAGCTTTACGTCCTGCGCCAGAACAGCATCTACAATAGTCTGCGGATCAACGTCTTTGCCCAGATCGATTACATCGTAGCTGTAATTTTCCAGCAGAACTTTTACAATGTTCTTGCCGATGTCATGGATGTCGCCTTTTACAGTTGCCAGAATAATTTTTTCCTTCTTGGTTTCCACTGCGCCAATGCTGCTCAGGTGATCTTTGATCGCTTCAAATGCAGCTTTTGCAGCTTCAGCGCTCATAAGGAGCTGTGGAAGGAAGAGGGTGCCTTTTTCAAACTTCTTGCCTACTTCATCAAGTGCCGGGATCAGCTCGCTGTTGATGATTTCCAGCGGTTCTGTTGTTTTTACAAGTTCGTTTGCGCTGGCGTGTGCGCTCTCTTTAAGACCTTTCAGAATTGCCTGAGAGAGGCTCATTTCAGATGCAGCAGCATTTGGGGCTGCTGCAGGCTGCTGATTTGCATAAACAGAGATATAGTCCATGCACTGCTGGTCGATACCGGTAAGAGCACAGTAAGAATAGTATGCCGCCATCATTGGTTTGGAATTTGGGTTGATAATCGCACCGCTGAGACCGTTTTGCAGCGCCATGGTGAAAAAGGCTGTATTAACGTTCTCACGCTGCGGCAGGCCAAAGGAAATATTGGAAACACCGAGGCTTGTTTTCAGGCCAAGCTCGTCGCGGATCAATTCCAGCGCTTTCAGGGTAACAGCTGCTGCATTCTGTTCTGCGCTGATGGTCATTGCAAGGGCGTCAACAATGATATCCTTCTTTTCAATGCCGTAAGTGGCTGCAGTTTCCATGATTTTTCGGGCAATTTCCAGTCGGCCTTCTGCTGTGTTTGGAATACCGTCTTCGTCCAGTGTCAGAGCAATAACGGTGCCGCCGTATTTTTGTACCAGCGGGAAGACAGCTTCCATGCTTTCCTTTTTGCCGTTCACGGAGTTGATCAGCGGCTTACCATTGTAGATGCGCATTGCGCGTTCCATGGCAGCAATGTTGGTGGTATCAATCTGCAGCGGCAAGTCGATGATGCTCTGCAGTTCCTGCACAGCGTCTTCCATCATTTTTACTTCATCAATTTCCGGCAGGCCAACGTTAACATCCAGAATATGTGCGCCGTTCTGCTGCTGTGCAACACCTTCACGGAGAATGTAATCCATGTCATGGTTGCGCAGTGCTTCTTTAAAACGGGATTTTCCGGTTGTGTTGATGCGTTCGCCAATGATAATCGGGCGCTCCTCAAATGCAACGGCTTTTGCATAGGAAGAAACAAC
>JAZUBL010000079.1:0-17310 GCA_045638545.1 Acutalibacteraceae bacterium
TGAGAATTTGGAGCAAAAGTGACATTTTCCAAAGCGGTGCAGTCAAGAAACGCCTGCCTGCCAATGGCTGTAATGCCCTCTGCAATTACAACGGACTTGATCTCGCTCAAATAATTTCTCCATGGCAGGGTACTGGTGCCATAGTCCGCCATTGCGCCCTCGCCGCTGATGGTAAGGGTGCCGGATGCATCGAGGCTCCATGTTACGTTGTCGCCGCAGGTGCCGCTGGCTACAACCTGCTCCGTATCAGCAGCTGGCGCAGGGGTGTTCTCCACATCCTGCTGATTGCTGTCTGCAGGTGGTGTTGTGTCCGGGTCCTGTGGTTCGGTTGGTTCTGCAGGAGGTGTTGTGTCCGGGTCCTGCGGTTCGGTTGGATCTGCAGGAGGTGTTGTGTCCGGATCCTGTGGTTCAGTTGGATCTGCAGGAGGTGTTGTGTCCGGATCCTGTGGTTCGGTTGGTTCTGCAGGGGGTGTTGTGTCCGGATCCTGCGGTTCGGTTGGCTCTGCTGTGTCGTCACCGTTTTCGGTGTTGTCATCGTTATTAAAGCCGTTGTCATCACCGGATGGGGTTTCCTCCACCAGTGCAGGCTCTGTTGCGCCCTCTGCCGCAAACGCTACTGTTGTAGCGCCGCTGGAAACTGTTACCAGTGAAGCCAGCATTGCAGCCAGAACGCACTTTACTTTATTATTTCTTGCCATATTAAATCACATCCAATTTCATGTGAGAATTTATATTTTAACTTCTATATTATACCATGCAGATAGGCGAAGTAACAGGTTTTTGCATAAATTTTACATAAAAAATTTTAAATTTCTGATCCCATGCAATAAAAAAAGCACCGCCGAAGCAGTGCTTTCCTGTGTATTCTTTTTAACGCTGATTCAGATTTTTTCTGATTGCTAAAATATTCCGGCCGTCTTTGTATTCATAGGTAATTTCATCCATGCTCTTTTTCACCATATAAATACCGAGACCGCCGATTTGTCTTTCCTCAGCAGAAAGCGTAATATCCGGATCGGAAGTCTTCAGCGGATCGTACGGAATACCATTATCGATAAACGTAATGATCACCGCAAGCGGATCTTCCACTACCTCAACCCGCACGGTCACAACGCCCACTTCAGGATCATAAGCGTAGTGTACAATATTGCCGAAAAGCTCATCAATGGCGATGTCGATCTGCATCTGCGCTTTCATTGGACAGTCGAGAGATTCCAGCTGTTCATTCACAAACTCTGTAACAACCTCGATATTTTCTACGGTTGCTTCAATCGTTAACTCCTTCATTCGCGCACCTCCGGCCCATTGTATTTCAACGCAAGCATCGTGATATCATCAAACTGCGGCGCATCACCAACAAAAAGATCTACGTCACGCTTAACTTCATCACAGATCGTATGCGTTGCTGCGTTTTTATGCTTCTCAAGGATCGCATGCAGACGATCCTCGCCGTAAAGCGCATTGTTCGCATTAGTCGCTTCCGTTACACCGTCGGTATAAAGATAAATTACATCGCCGGGTTCAAGCTGAAGCTCATTCTTTTTATAACAGATTTCTTCCATACCTGCAAGAACAAAACCTGCACGGGACTTGAGATATTCCAGAGTGCCGTCTGCGTGTTTGATCAGTGGTGGATTGTGTCCGGCATTTGCGTATACCACCTTGCCGGTTCTGACGTTCAGAATGCCCATCCATGCAGTAACAAACATTCCCGCATCATTTCCTTCACAGAGTTTCTGGTTGGCATATGTGAAAATCTGTTCTACGCTCAATCCAGACTCAGCCAGACTCTTGATGATTGTTTTCGACTCCATCATAAACAGCGCAGCAGGAATTCCCTTGCCTGAAACGTCTGCAATCAGAAATGCAAAATTATCTTCGCCAAGGAAGTAAAAATCATAAAAGTCGCCGCCTACCTCTTTTGCAGTATGCATCGTTGCATGGATCTCAATTTCGTGCCGGTTCGGATACGGCGGAAATACAGAAGGCAGTGCCGAGTGCTGAATATCTTTTGCAAAAGCAAGCTCCGCATCAATGCGAGACTCTGCCTGCGCAATATATTTTTTCAGAGAATCTACGGTTGCGTTGATGTCGTTAGAAAGGGAATTAAACTCTACGTTATTCCGCACATCTACCGTTACGTCCAAATTGCCACCGGTGATCTGACTCAACGAGCCGTTGATTCTGACAACACTGTTCACGATCTGTTTTTTAATCAAAAGGAAAATAACAAATGCCAGCGCGCCAAATACAAAAACTTCTGCGGCAGCAGCGATGATCACAACCAGGTTGCGTGTCAGAATGACCTCTCTTTCAGGCATCAGCGCAATGATATAGTAACCTTCCGATTCCTCTGCCATGCAGTAAAACGCTTCGCCGTCTACTTCCGCGTGAAAACGTTCTCCCAGCTGAAGGGAACCCGATTTTGCACCGATACCCTCCAGATCCAGTGTTTCTCTGTCAATTTCTTTGGCATTGCTTACAATATTTCCTTCTTTATCACAGATCAGAATTCTGCCTCCGGAGCCGACGTGACGATTTCGAGTCAGTGCAATCACTTCTTTATCAATGCTCTTTTGGAATTGATCGAAGTCATAGCCAACCTGGACAAAACCACCGTTGCGCAGCACACAGCCAGCATATTTACGCTCCATGGAAGCATCGTATGCAATCGGCTGATAGCCCTGTGCAAACTCTTTTTCTCCACGAAGCAGCACCATGAATGCACTGGACTGTTCTCCGGACTCCATATCATAGCCTAAAAAACCTTTAAAGTTGCTGGCTACGATAATACCTTTGCTGTTGACAATATTGATTTCAGCAACGTTGTATCGCTTCAGCATCGTGTCGATCCGATTATTCAGTTCCTCCGGATTAGCAGTATCTGCATGCACTGCATCCAGCTCTGCGGATACACTGTGAACGATTTCCAGCAGGTCCTCGTCCGTGGCATCACGAATATCCGCCTGCACGTCTGTAATGTTCAGGCGCAGAAGATGATCGGAATTTGATTTCGCCAACTCCGTTTGGAATATCCACAGAAATACCGTTGTAGCCAGAAAGGCTATTACCACCAGAAATAAAAGCCATTGGAGAAACGATCTGGCTATTTTCCGCTGCTTTTTAGGCCTTTCGATTTTCTTTTCTGTGTTTGCTTTTTTCACAGTGTGATTCCTCATTCAATGGTTAGAATATCAATAAAGCCTGTTACTTCAAAAATCTCATTGATGGTGTCATTCACATTTTTGATCACCATTTCGCCCTGCTTATTCATGGTTTTCTGTGCCTGTAAAATGACACGCAGGCCGGCTGAAGAAAGGTACTCAAGGGCAGCGAAGTCAAGAACAAGCTTCTCTACTCCGTTGAGATTTGCTTTGAGCTCTGTTTCAAGCTCCGGTGCAGTAGTGGTATCAAGTCTGCCAGCTACCGCTACGTTCAGTTCGGTTCCATTCAGATTTTTCTCAATCGTCATTTATCATTACCTCCAAAAACTAATTCTTTTTGCGCAGTGTTTCTTTATCTAACATCTTCAGAGAGTCAGCAACATTGACCAAAGTCAGTTGCCAGCTGGAAACGTTTACCGACGTTGCCGGGAAGTCTGTAATCATATCCACGGCCAGAGCAATACCCATCATCTCTGCAGGAATTCCTAACTGTGCAAAGGCAATCGCGAAACATGTCATTCCGCTGCCCGGCACCGGAGGAACGGCAAATGCCAGCAAGACGTTTGTAACAAGACCAATAATGATCCACGGCACCGTGATCGGAATACCGCAGGACTCTGCAAAACTTGCCTCCATACAGAAAAGAAGCGCAACAAAACCGGGCATAAATAATACCTGACCAATTGGTGTACCAAACTCAACAAGCTTTTTATCAATACCAAATTTCTTTGTTGCATCGCGTGTATTTGTACCATACGCTGCAGCTGAAGACGCTGTAGTCAGTGCAATTAAAAGTGTTGGGCATGCTTTTTTGAAAAGCAGTACAGGAGATACCCTTTTTCTGATTGCGATAAACAGAATATTGCCTACGTAGTAAGCCACGATCAGAATCAGCATCACAACGACTAATTTCCATGAATTCAGTACAGAACCAAGTTCGCCGCTGGAGATCATGCCTGTAAACAAAACGAAAATCAGAATCGGCAGCAAAGAGGACAGACCGGTCATGATCGTCTGAACAATGGAGTTAAGCTGATCCACAATCGTAAAAATGCCGCTTACTCTCGATGCAAGAACAAGCATTGCAAGTCCGACCATAATCGAAATAAAAATAAGCTGCAATGCGTTTCCTGTTATAAACGGTTCGATCAAATTGGTTGGAACAATATCAAAAATCAGATCCAATACCTGGGAGAAACTGGATTCTCCTCCGCCGCCCCATTCCACACGGTAGAACAGACACCCCAGAAGCGTCATGCCAACACCGATTACCGACATATAAATCAGAATTGCTTTAATCGTTTTAGCGCCAATTTTGCCAAGAGTTTCCATGTTGCCCATCGATAGAATACTGCCAAGAACCGATAGGAAAATTAACGGCCCTGATACCGCAGAAATCAATCCCATGATCGCATCTGTTACAGGCGTCAGCGCATACTGGTTTATGCCCGAAGAAATTCCTTCAGGCAGAAAATTCATAACAATGCCGGCAATTACTGCCATTCCTATTGCTATCGCCATTTTTACCGTGTCGGATACATGTTTTTTCTTTGGAATAAATACGATGCGGTTTTTTCCGTTTTTAAAATGCCAGGTAGGTGCAAGACCCATTTTTGAAAGCAGGTTTCGGATTACGTCGTCATCCTTCCCTTCTTTATTAAACGGATCGTAAGATTTGCCTTCGATGATAATTTCCACTTTGATGGATAGCAGGTGCTTGATGCACTTGAGTTTAAACGTTGCATCTTCGCCAAACTCAGATTGATATTCCAGCAGAACTTCCTCGAATGTCAATTTTGTGCGCAGTGCTTCACGCCGTTCTACACCTGCTTTTGCAAGAAACTTTCCTACTTTTTCACTGGCAAGGTCAATGTTGCTGTTTGAGAATTTATATTCTTCCAATTTACCACCTCATTTCAATTTTAAGCAGTTTTTCATTTTCACTGTGACATATTTTGTAAACTCATTACTCCTGTATCGATTTTTCTATAAATAAACTGTATTTATAAAAATATACAAATATATAATTTCACAGAATATACTATATCATATTCTCTCAAGTTTTTCTATAGTTCGCCGCAACTCTGCTCTGATTCAGGCGTTAATATTACAAAGAAAAACAATAAAAAAGGACATGCCTTTAAACCACAAGTTCACTGGCGTGTCCCTTTTTTCGCAAAATATTACTATCTACATCGCAGGTTATTACCGCGTTGCTACCGGTTAAAAACTCCGACCTAACAAAAAAGGCCAAAAACGGCGGAAATAAGCCATTTTTGACCAGTATATATGGTGGAGACGGAGAGGATCGAACTCTTGACCTCTTGAATGCCATTCAAGCGCTCTCCCAGCTGAGCTACGCCCCCATAGATTAGATTGTATCAAATTATAGCATACATATTATAAAAAAGCAAGCATTTTCAGAAAAAAGAAATCCCCCGGAAATCCGAGGGATTTTAGCAGGCTTATGCCCAGAAGAAGTTATAAATACCCAGACCGAACAGGATCAGGATGATTGGTGGTAATGCAATCATAATATACCAACGCATCCATTTACGAACCTTGAGGCCCTTACCGGTATTGGCTTCTGCCATGAAGTTTTTCCAGCCCCAGCCGTATTTCCATACACAGAAAATAACGAAGCACAGAGAGCCCAGTGGCAGAAGAATATTACTTACAATGAAGTCTTCCAGGTCCATAATGTTGGAGCCTGGGCCGAATGGTGTGAAACCGGACCACAGATTGAAACCGAAGATACATGGGAGAGAAAGTGCGAACAGACCAATACCAACGATGACGCAGGTCTTCTTTCTTCCCCAGCCTGTAATATCTACGATACATGCAACGATGTTTTCGAATACTGCAAGTACTGTGGAAAGCGCTGCAAAGGACATGAATACAAAGAAGAAGCTGCCCCAGATCATGCCGCCCGGCAGACTGTTAAACAGGTTCGGCAGTGTCACGAAGATCAGACTTGGACCTGCGTCTGGCTGTACGCCGAATGCTGCGCAGGTTGGAAAGATGATCAGACCGGAAACGATTGCTACGAAGGTATCCAGAACACATACGTTTACTGCTTCACCCATCAGCGCACGGTTTTTGCCAAGATAACTGCCGAAGATTGCCATGGAACCAATACCAAGGCTCAGTGTAAAGAAGGACTGGTTCATCGCACCTACAATAACGTTCAGCGGACCAGCTTCTACAAAGTTATCCACATTTGGAACCAGGTAGAATGCAAGGCCTTCCTTACCATCCAGGAACACGATGCTGTAAAATGCAAGTACAACCATGATACCCAACAGGGCAATCATCATATACTTGGTTACGCGTTCCAGGCCATTTTTAATACCGATACAGCAAACAACAACTGCAATCAGCAGACAGATACCCATGAAAAATGTCATGGAACCCCAGTCGCCTAACATGCCGTCAAACTTTCCGGCAACAGCGGTTGAATCCAGTCCGTTAAACTGTCCCGTTGCCGTCGATACAAAATACCGCAGCATCCAGCCTGCAACAGTGGTGTAGAACATCATCAGAATAACGTTACCGATCAGCGATGCATAACCGTGCGCACGCCACGGTTTTCGTTTTGGCGCCAGCTGGTGATACAATCGCACGGGACTTTTCTGTGCCGCTCGTCCCAAAGCGAATTCCATTGTCAGAACAGGTACGCCCAAAAGAATCAGAAAGGCAAAGTACAAAATAACAAAAAAACCGCCGCCGTTCTGACCAGCCATGTAAGGGAACTTCCATACGTTACCTACACCAATGGCGCAACCTGCACTCAGCAGAATAAATCCTAGTCTGCTGCCTAGTCGCTCTCTAGCCATAGTTTTCTCCTATCAACCTATTTTTCAAACCGCTTTAGCTAGTTAAAGGCTTCAACGGTTTAAATCATAAGGATTATTATATTAAATAATTTGTCAAATTTCAAGTTATTTATCATGATTTAGAATAAATTTCATATTTTTATTCACAATTTCGTAAAAATTTTGCCCTGATTCTATTAAAATTCTAAATCTGACCACAAATTGCTTATAATAACAGATATATATATACAATTTCTTTTCTTAAAACACCTTAATCTGATGCGCAGATTTCGTTCAGAACAGTACTAATTTCCAAAACGCTTCCATTGTTGGTTCCAATAAAACATCCGGGTATTCATAGTGTTCTGTATGAAGCGGTGGGTATTTCTCCCCTGCGCCAATACCGAAAAAAGCACCGGAACAAACCTGCAGGTAATGCCCGAAATCTTCGCTCCAGCGCATTGGTGTCTCCAGAAGCTGCCCACCGCAAATCTCCAGCACCTTCTCCGCACAGGAAGGCGTATTTTCTGTGGATGGAAAGCGATCCTGCTCTGCCATGGAAAACTCAAGTGCATATTCCTCAGCCAGCGCTTCAGCTGCCCGCAGAACCTTATCATAAAGCAGATTCAGATCTTTGTTATATTCGCCGCGCAGTGTAAGCCATACTTCTCCTTCTGCCGCCGCCGCACCGAAGGCCTTCTCGCCCATCTGCACACCAATTACTGTGCAGAGAACCATCCCCTTATACGCCGGCAGTTCCGTCAGCTTCGGCAGCACACAGAGTAATTTACCAATTGCCATTGCCGGAGATACACCGTGTTCCGGATATGCCGCATGGGTTGCTTTTCCCTTAAAATAAAGTGTTAACCCACAGGAGCCGCAGGCAAACGTACCTGCACGTGTTGTTACCTGACCCAATGGATATCCCGGCAGATTATGCGCGCCGTATATCTCGCCAACTTTCTCCTGTTCAAAAATTGCAGTGCATGGTTTGGCTCCTTCTCCCGTTTCTTCCGCCGGCTGAAAAAGAAGGAACACGTCTCTGCCAACACTGGCACCTTCCAGCATCAGTGCTGTTCCGCAGAGTGCCGCTGCATGACCATCATGGCCGCACAGATGCGCTGCACCGCCTTGCGGCAAAGCTAATGCATCATAATCTGCACGCAATGCAATTGCCGGCTTTTGCGGTTTTTCTTCCCGATGGGCTCCGTAAAATCCATTTCCGCATTCCACTAGCTCCAATGATGTATGCTTGCGCAGAAAATCAAGCAGCAGTTGTTTTGTCTGCACCTCCTGACCGGAAACCTCCGGGCGCTCATGCAATGCTTTGCGCAGAGCGATTATTTTTTCCAGATTGATTTGTTTCACAGGTGTCATCCCCAATTTCAGATTCTGTTTTGATTATACTCCCGTAAAATTTATCTGTCCAGTGTACGCCCGTTGACTTCAAATTCCATGAGATTTATAATATTCTTACAATGATTTTGGGGAGGGATTTTATGCCATTCCAATTTGTCCGCAATGATATTACAAAGATGAACACCGACGCCATTGTTAACGCGGCAAACAGCCGACTTGCAGCAGGCGGCGGTGTATGCGGTGCAATTTTTGCTGCTGCCGGCCACCAGAAACTGGAGCAGGCCTGTCAGAAAATCGGGCAATGCAGCGTAGGCGGTGCGACCATTACAAAAGGGTTTAATCTGCCTGCAAAATATGTAATTCATGCTGTTGGTCCTATCTGGCATGGCGGTGACCAGAACGAAGCCCAGCTGCTCCATAATGCATACACCAATGCTCTATGCCTTGCTGCGGAATACAACTGTAAATCGATCGCTTTCCCGTTGATTTCTTCCGGTATTTACGGATACCCAAAAGCAGAAGCACTGCAGATCGCTGTCAGTGCGATCAGTGAATTTCTTCTGAACAATGAAATGGACGTTTATCTGGTAATCTTTGACCGCAGCACCGTTGCGCTCAGTGAAAAGCTTTTCTCCGGAATTCAGTCGTATATCGATGACCACTATGCAGATCAGCAGATGTTTTCCAGAAGACGAAATGAAGCTGCTGTTCACGCACTTCAGCTGGAAGAACAGGCTGCCTTCCACGAAGCAATGCCAGTCGGCATGGCTCCATGCGCTATGCCGGAACAAAAGCAGCGATCACTGGATGATCTGGTGTCGCAGCTGGACGAATCTTTCTCCAAGCGGCTGCTCCGGTTGATCGATGAGAAAGCAATGACCGACGTGGAAGTTTACAAGCGCGCCAATATTGACAGAAAGCTGTTTTCTAAAATTCGGAAAGATAATTACAACCCAAGCAAACAAACTGCTATTGCGCTGGCTGTTGCCTTGCAGCTGAATCTGGATGAAACAAAAGATTTACTCTGCACGGCAGGCTACACTCTGTCTCACAGCAATAAATTTGACGTAATTATCGAGTACTGCATTGCAGAGCAGATTTATGATATCTATCAGATTAATGAAGCTCTGTTCTTTTACGACCAGAAGCTGTTAGGAGCGTGAAGCTATGATTTACACCCCACTGACCAAACGGGCACTGCAACTTTGTTTTGATGCACATAAAGACCAGACTGATAAATCCGGCCTGCCCTATGTTTTTCATCCATTTCATCTTGCAGAACAGATGCAGGACGAAGATACTACCATCACCGCTCTGCTGCACGATGTAGTGGAAGACACGCATTATACCTTTGACGATCTCCAGACAATGGGATTTCCGAAGCATATTCTGGATGCATTGAAACTGCTTACCCACGATGACACCGTACCTTATATGGAATATGTAGCCACGCTGAAACAAAACCCCATTGCCAAAGCAGTAAAACTTGCAGATCTTCGGCATAACAGCGACAGAACAAGACTGGATTATATTGATGGTCAAGCAGAACAGCGCTACGCAAAATATGTCGCGGCAATTAAATTATTAGAGGAATAAGGAGAACAGCCATGCTGGCATATACTTATATAGAAAAAGGAAAATTTGTCTTGACAGAAAAAACAAAACCGGAACTGCTGGATGAAAAAGATGCCATCGTTAAGGTGACACTTTCCAGTATCTGCACCAGTGATTTACATATTAAGCACGGCTCTGTACCGCGCGCTGTACCCGGTATTACCGTTGGTCACGAAATGGTCGGTATTGTAGAGTCTGTTGGTTCGGCTGTGACAAAAGTGAAACCGGGAGACCGCGTAACGGTCAATGTTGAAACTTTCTGCGGAGAATGCTTCTTCTGCAAAAAAGGATTTGTGAACAACTGCACCGACAAGAACGGCGGCTGGGCATTGGGATGCCGGATCGACGGTGGCCAGACGGAGTATGTCCGCGTTCCCTACGCTGACCAGGGACTCGATAAAATTCCGGATACTGTCACAGATGAACAGGCACTCTTCGTTGGTGATATTCTGGCCACCGGCTTCTGGGCTGCAAAAATCTCTGAAGTAACAGCCGATGATACTGTCCTGATCATCGGCGCCGGACCGACAGGCATCTGCTCCCTGCTCTGCGCTTTATTAAAACAGCCAAAGCGTATCATCGTTTGCGAAAAAGATCCATTCCGCCTGCAGTTTGTGAAGGAACATTACCCACAGGTTCTCACCTGCACACCGGAGGAGGCACCAGCCTTTGTAACAGCTCATAGCGACCATGGCGGTGCTGACGTTGTATTGGAAGTTGCCGGTGCTGATGATACCTTCCGCCTTGCATGGGAATGTGCACGACCGAATGCAATCGTCACTGTCGTTGCATTATATGATCAGCCGCAGGTTCTGCCGCTGCCGGAAATGTATGGCAAAAATCTTATTTTTAAAACAGGCGGTGTAGACGGCTGTGACTGCGCTGAAATTCTGAGGCTGATTGTGGAAGGAAAAATTGATACAACACCACTGATCACCCACACCTTCCCTCTCGCGGAAATCGAAACAGCTTACGATATATTTGAAAACAGAAAAGAAAATGTTATCAAAGTGGCAATCCGATAATTTGTCGCATTTCAGGCGACCATCTCCATACTGAAATTTGATATCCTCTAATCAGAACAAAACCTGATTGGAGGATTTTTTTATGAAAACAAACCGAACTGAACTGGTATTTCTTCTCGACCGCAGCGGCTCTATGAACGGACTGGAACTGGACACGATTGGCGGCTACAACGCAATGCTGGAAAAACAGAAAAAGGAACCGGGCGAAGCTTTTGTAACAACCGTTTTATTTGATGATCAGATGGAAGTACTGCATGACCGCATTGATATCCGCGGCATTGCACCGATTACAGAGCGTGAATATTATGTGCGCGGCTGCACCGCTCTGCTGGATGCTATGGGCCACGCAATGAAAAAAATCAGCAATGTACAGAAGTACACTGCACCGGAACTGCGTGCTGATAAAGTGCTGTTTGTCATCACAACAGACGGCCTGGAAAATGCCAGCCGGGAGTATTCCTATGAAAAAATCCGCGCCATGGTAGAAGAACGTAAAAATCGCTTTGGCTGGGAATTTCTCTTCCTTGGTGCAAACATTGATGCCATTGCTGCTGCAGGAAAAATTGGCATTCACGCAGACCGCGCTGTCAATTACCACGCCGATGCAGAAGGCACCAGATTAAACTATCAGACAGTTTCCAAAGCGATCAGCCATATGCGTGAAGGCGCGCCGCTTGCTGCCAACTGGAAAGCAGACATCGAAGCTGATTTCCGCACCCGTAAGTCAGCGAGATAACAAAAAAAGCAGAAGGAGTAAATTCCTTCTGCTTTTCTTTTGCTTATTTTGCCATTTTATCCAGGATGTTCATAATCTCATCGATTTTCTTTTCCTGTTCTTCCGCGCAGCCGCACGCAAAAGCGCTGCGCACACAGCAGTTCATATGAGCCGCAATAATTTCCTTATTGGCTTTTCGCAGAATGGCCTGCGTAGCCATCAGTTGATTGGAAATATCGACGCAGTAGCGGTCTTCTTCAATCATGCGAAGAATTCCATCTAACTGTCCTCTCGCCGTTTTGATCAGACGTTCAATTGGCTCTCTGTCGGCTTTCATTTTGTTTCTACCTTAATGGTTTCAAAGCCTTCTTCATTTACAACGTTTGCCAGTACTTCATCTGCAACATCTGCTGCCAGGGTTACCTCTGCCTGCTTTGCAGCCAGATCAACAACTGCATCTGTTACGCCGTCCACTTTTTTGAGAACCTTCTCTACTGCCATTTTGCAGTGGTTGCACATCATGCCTTCGATTGTCATTACCTTTGTCATTGTAGAACACTCCTTCTGATTACTTTGTTTATCGGATACAAACGTGCTGTATTGCACGGTCTGTGTCGTTTCTGCTTGTGTTTTGTGAATAAAATTTGCAAACTTTGATTTGAAGAATTTCAGCCGCAATGCGTTTGTTACAACACAGACGGAACTGAAACTCATAGCCGCTGCACCGAACATCGGATTCAGTTTCCAGCCAAGCAGGCTGAAGAATACGCCAGCTGCCAATGGAATGCCGCAGGCATTATAGAAAAACGCCCAGAACAGATTCTGCTTGATATTACGGATTACAGACTTGCTCAGCTGAATTGCCGTTACAACATCGCTGAGCGCGCTTTTCATCAGTACAATATCGGCAGACTCGATGGCAACATCGGTGCCGGCGCCAATGGCAATACCGACATCGGCACGCATCAGTGCAGGCGCATCGTTAATACCATCACCAACCATGGCAACTTTTTTGCCCTGTGCCTGCAGTGCGCGGATCTCTTTCTCCTTCTCCTGCGGCAGAACCTCTGCAACAATACGGTCTACCGGTACCTGCTGCTGAATGGCTTTTGCAGTACGCGCATTGTCACCGGTCAGCATAACCACCTCAATGCCCATTCTCTTCAGTTCTTGTACTGCCGCCGCACTGGATGGCTTTACTGTATCCGCCACACCGATCAGACCAATCAGGCTGCCGTTCTCCGCAAAATACAGTGCTGTTTTTCCCTGATCTGCCAGCTGCGCTGCAATCTCCTGCACATGTGTAGTTGCTACGTTATTTTCCTGCATCATCTGCAGATTGCCGGCAATATACTGCTTTCCATTCATCTTGCCGGTTACGCCGCGACCAGCGATCGAATGGAAAAACTGAATCTTTTCTACTACTGTATTCTGCTCTTTGCCGTACGTTACAATGGCATCTGCAAGAGGATGCTCAGAGCCTGTTTCCAGAGATGCAGCAATGCGGAGAAATTCTTCAGCTGTAACAGCATCGCTGTGCACAAGATCTGTTACCTTCGGCTTACCCTCGGTAATGGTACCTGTTTTATCCAGAACAACTGTCTGAATAGAATGTGCTGTTTCCAGAGCTTCTGAGGATTTAATCAGGATGCCGTTGTTGGCGCCTTTACCGGTACCTACCATAATGGCAACCGGTGTTGCCAGGCCAAGAGCACACGGACAGGAAATAACCAGCACCGCAATGCCGATGGACAGCGCAAAATCAAACGGATAGCCAACGATCAGCCAGACGATCATAGCGATAATTGCAATGGAAATTACAATTGGCACAAAAATACCGCTGATTTTATCAGCCAGCTTTGCAATCGGTGCCTTGGAAGCACTGGCGTCTTCTACCAGCTGAATAATCTGCGCGAGCGTTGTATCGCCGCCAACTTTATCTGCACGAATGTGAATGTAGCCGGACTTGTTTATGGTTGCACCTGTTACAGGATCGCCAACCTGTTTTTCCACTGGAATACTTTCGCCGGTAATCGCAGACTGGTCAACAGAAGCGGTGCCTTCGATCACAGTGCCGTCCACCGGGATACTCTGACCTGTGCGGACAACAAGAATATCTCCCACGCTGACAGATTCGACCGGTACTTCTTTTTCAACGCCGTCTTTCAGAATAATGGCCGTTTTCGGCGCAAGATCCATAAGTTTTGTAATAGCTTCCGTTGTCTTGCCTTTGGAGCGTGTCTCCAGATATTTACCAAGATTGATCAGGGAAACGATCATGCCGGCAGATTCAAAATAGAGATCCATCGTGTGCGCAGATACTGTTTCCAAATCACCGCATCCCAATGCAATGCCAATACTGAAAATAGAATAAATGCCATAAACCATCGACGCCATGGAACCAACTGCGATCAGCGTATCCATGTTAGGTGATAGCCGGAACAGCGATTTAAAGCCGTTTTCGTAGTACCTTCGATTAATGTACATAATCGGCAACACCAGCAGCATCTGCGCAAACGCAAACGTCACAGCATTTTGCGGCCCATGAAACGCTGCCGTCATAAAGCCGGGAATGGGCAAACCGAACCATTGCCAGAACATATGGTGCATGGAAAGATAGAATAGCGGCACCATAAACACAAAGGAAGCGATCATGCGGTTACGCATGGATTTTACGTTTTTCTCCGCCTCTTTCACCGCTTTCAGCCGGTCTGTATGGGGGGATTGCTTTGTCCCTTCTCCACTGCCGCCTGACACAGACGCGCCATATCCGGCGCGAACTACAGCCGCAATAATATCTGCTTCTGTTAAAACAGCTTCATCATATTCTGCTGTTAATGCATTCGCCAGCAAATTGACCTCCGCTTTCTGTATCCCTTTCAGCTGCTTTACCGTCCGCTCTACTTTTGCAGAACAGGCGGCGCAGCTCATACCGGTTACATGAAACCGCTGTTTCAATCGCATCACCTCTCTATACCCCACCCCATAGGGGTGTTCTTTGAGTAAAAGTATACGCTTGTGGTATAGTACTGTCAATGTTTTCTTTGGGGAAATTGTTGTATCACCGGATGAAATCATGTAGAATAGAACAAGACCGTTTCATAAAGGAGCATTTTCATGGAAAAACATATGGAGGTTGAGCGCAGCCTCATTAAAAAATACAGAAAATCCATCTGGAATCAGTTTATCGGCGGTATAAAAGACTACCAGCTGATTCAAGAACACGATAAAATTGCCGTTTGTATTTCCGGCGGCAAAGACTCTATGCTGTTGGCTAAATGCATGCAGCACCTGCAGAAATACAGCGATTTTGAATTTGAAGTAGAATATATTGTAATGGACCCTGGTTATGCACCGGAAAATCGTGCACAGATCCTCTATAATGCTGATTTGCTGCAGATTCCGATTCACGTTTTTGATTCCCCTATTTTCGATGTAGTAGATAATATCCAGCAGAGTCCATGCTACCTCTGCGCCAGAATGCGCCGCGGTTATCTCTACAAATTTGCAAAATCTTTGGGCTGCAATAAAATTGCTCTGGGCCACCATTTTGACGACGTTGTCGAAACTATTCTCATGAGTACCCTTTACGCCGGTGAGTATAAAACGATGATGCCGAAACTCCACAGCACTAACTTTCCTGGTATGGAGCTGATCCGTCCGCTGTACCTGGTGAAAGAAGCAGATATTATCAGCTGGCGCAACTATAATGACCTGAAGTTCCTGCAGTGCGCCTGTCATTTCACATCCAGTGCAGATATGATCGCTGATTCCAAACGCCAGTTTGTGAAGCAGCTGATTCAGGACCTGAAAAAAGATACACCGAACGTAGACAAAAATATTTTTGCCAGTGTACACAATGTAAATCTGGAAACAGTCATCGGCTACCGCAAGAGCGATACCGATGAAATTCACAGCTTCCTGGAGCGATATTAAGCAATGACTGCAGCAAAAACATCTTCGTTTGGCATCAGTTTATTTACGTTAAAGCTGATTGCCATGACCACCATGGTGATCGATCACGTTGGTGTTCTCTTTTTTCCGGATCTGATCGTCCTACGCTGTATCGGACGCCTGACATTCCCCATCTACTGTTTTCTCATTGTCAATGGCTTTCTGCACACACGAAATCAACGCGGATACCTTTTTCGGTTAATTCTCTTCGCATTCCTCTCACAGATTCCATATACGCTGATGCACTATGCATCAACAGGGCAGCCGCTGCACAGTCTGTTCTTTTCCTTTGAGCAGATATTCACCACGCTGAACGCCCTGTTTGTCCTCAGCATGGGCTTAATCACGATCCTGCTGCTGGATGCATTCCGACGGAAAGATCCCGTCTTAGGACATCTGTTCGGCCTTGTAATTGCCGGCGGTGCAACTGTATTGTCATGGTTCATCCACTGTGAATACTGCTATCTGGGTATCCCTTTAATCGTAGCTTTTTATGAGGCTCATCTGTTTAAAAAATCACCGCACTGTAAAAGCAAAGCAGTCGGCATGGCGGTGCAGCTTCTGCTTGGCACTGCGGCGTTGGGATTATATGTATTCCTGACCTGCATTACTGGACGGAATACATTCTCCTACGCGGCGCTTTACAGTGCCTGTCAGTTTGGCGCACTGCTGCTTGTTTTTCTGTACAATGGCAGACGCGGCAGCCAGAATAAAGCAGTCAAATACTGCTTCTACTGTTTTTATCCGGTGCATATGATCATTCTTCTGCTGATCCACAGCCTTTTATATGGAAATTTCTAAATTGTAATTATCCTTCCACCCCTTCGCATATATATTAACCGATTAACCAGAACGGGAGGTTTTTATGTGAAAGGGGTCGTTGAAGCGAGGGCGATTCAGCTTGGAGAATATATTATTGAAAGTCAGGCCACTGTGCGCAAAGCCGCTAAAAAATTCGGCATCAGTAAATCTACCGTACATAAAGACGTAAGCCAGCGTCTGAAATATGTAAATCCGGAACTGTATCACGAAGTAAAAACAATTCTGGAGATTAACAAAGCACAGCGGCATATCCGCGGCGGCTTGGCTACCAAACTAAAATATCAGAAACAACTATAAAAAAGAGCTGGAAATCCATTGTGATCTCCAGCTCTTTTTCTTATGTATGATCGTAACCGCGTACACAAGGCGGCTGATAGTTTGCAATAAACTGCTCAATTTGCTCCAGGTCATCAGAGAAAAGAATCTTATCCATATCCTCCTGTGTAAAGAAACCTTCCTTTACCATGTTCTGATACATTTCTCGCAGCGGGTCATAATAGTGTTTTTCATTGTAAAGAATACACGGACCATTATTTTTACCGATTCTTGCCCAGGAGATCACTTCTGTGATTTCTTCCAGCGTACCTGGTCCGCCCGGCAGCGCAATGAATACGTCGCCCTGTTCTGCCATCTTCCGTTTGCGATCCGACATATCCTCCACATAAATCAATTCTGTCAATCCCGGATGGGCAGGCTCACGTTCTGTTAAGAACCTTGGCATAATACCAATCACTTTGCCGCCATTTTCCAGCACAGTATCTGCAACAATGCGCATCAGACCCACCCGACTGCCGCCATAAACAAGCGTGTGTCCATTCTTTGCAATCCATTGGCCAAGGGCG
>JAZUBL010000080.1:0-45986 GCA_045638545.1 Acutalibacteraceae bacterium
TCTTTTCAGATTGTTATTCCCCTCTGAGAGGCAGGTTACTCACGCGTTACTCACCCGTCCGCCACTAAGATTTTCAGAGCAAGCTCCAAAAATCTCCGTTCGACTTGCATGTGTTAGGCACGCCGCCAGCGTTCGTCCTGAGCCAGGATCAAACTCTCTAAAATATTGTATCATTACAGCACTAGGCTGTACTAATCATATCTTAAGAACTTGTTTAGCTCTCAGACGCCATTCTGGCGTCGACAGTTTTGTGGAGATCTGTCAAACTCCATTCATAATTCGAGGCCTAAGCCTCAGGAATTACGGGTTCCTTATTTGTCTTCTCGTTGTTTAATTTTCAAGGTCCTGGTTGCTGTCATGTGTGACAACCTCTTTATATTATCACATCTCATTCGGTTTGTCAACACTTATTTTTGAATTTATTTAAATTCTTTATTTGTGTTACCGCTCTCTTGCGACAGCTTTACTATAATATCACGCCTATATCCAAATGTCAACACTTTTTTGAATCTTTTTTGAGAAATTCTCATTTTATTTTTTCGCATTTTTACCAATCTCTATATGTAGTAGTTACAATTTATTTCTGCGCTTTTGTGGGGTTTTGCATAATCAGTTTTTAAACAGAATTCTCCAGGTACATCTTATAGAAAAGATATTTTATGCAAACTCTTCTCTTTCAAAGTAAATATAATTCTGCAAAACATTTTATTGCTTTATACTTTATTATAGAAAGATACTGAGATCTTCCGCCGCTGGTTCCTCTTCTGCGGATCGATCCGCAATCCTTCTTACTATTAAAATAGATATACATGATCGCTGTGCCGCAGCAATCCGATTTGCAGGTTCTCTTTTCTTTTGAAAATTCAATAATCACAATGTTGTCATTTGCCTTGATTTTGGATCAGATTTCGCGTATACTTTTCTACGGTATGAGAAGAAATCGGCATTTTCCACCGCTTCTTATTCTATATATAGGGCGATAATGGGGAAAATTCCTGTTTTTTGCAGGTTATCAAATATTATTTCAAAAAACGCTTGCATTCTTCTCACAAATTTGATAGAATAAGCCTGTTGTAATGAAAAATACCTTTAAGGAGGTGCAGATAAAAATGGCAAAATGTGAAATTTGCGGCAAGGACGTAGCTTTCGGCATCAAGGTTTCCCACTCCCACAGACGTTCCAACAGAACTTGGAAGCCAAACGTAAAGCGTGTTAAGGCAATCGTAAACGGTACACCTAAGCGTGTTCACGCCTGCACCCGTTGCCTGCGTTCCGGCAAGGTTACCCGTGCTATCTAATTGAACGCATGCGTGCAGATGAAGAGCCCATGAGGGCTCTTTTTTATTTTCTGAGTAACAAAAGAAAAGCAGACTGCTGATTACGCGGTCTGCTTTTTTTATTTTATTTCTTTTTTAATGTGATAATGCCGTTAGATACCAGTTTCATCTCGTGACCTTCCACGGTAAAATTCAGATCAATCAGATCATCATCGATCACACCGGCACCATTTTCATACTGATATGGGTTCACTTCCAGCTCTCCCATGGTTTCTACGGAAGCCATGCCCTCTTCAAAAGAAATCTCTACAGTGTAATCGCCCAGATCATATTCCTGGCCATTGAGTGTACCGGACACAGATTCCCACTTTGTGCCTTCCAGAGAAACAGGCGTTACCGCTTCTCCACCGCCGCTGCCGCCAAAGCTGCAGCCGGTCAGAACAGCAGATGCTGCCAACGCTGCAATGGCGCCAATTGCTAAAATTTTCTTCTTCATAAAAACACCTCAGTTTTATTTCTATGCCCACTATACGCCTTTTTGAAAAGAATAGCAAGAATTTTGCAAAAAGAAACCGGAGCTGCACTGTGCTCCGGTCTTTTTTATGCCTGCTTTTGTAATGTCAGAATCTGTCCGTCAATTTCCATCTGGAAAGTATCACCGCTCACTTCATAGGTTTCTCCCTGAATGGTCACTTTACCGTCGCTGTATTCGTACGGTGTTTCGTTTCTTTCACCAAGAACATTAAGAATTGCTTTGTCACCGCTGAACTCTACGGTAATGCCGCCATCCATCCCGGCCTGCTGTGCCAGTTCTTTCACGTCATAAGTTTTACCATCCAGTTCCATGGTCGTTACCTCCCATTTTGTGCCCTGCATCAGATTGGAAGGATCACCGCCGCAGCCAACCAGCAGGGTTACTGCCAGCATCATAGCCGCAATTGCAGATACAATCAGCTTTTTCATACTAAACCTCCGTTGTCTGTTCTTCATTTCAGATTACACGCAACTGCGTGAGAAATCAAGCAGTTCTTTGTAAACGCTTCTCCAAAAATGTATGAACAAAATAAAAAACAGGGAACAGTTTCCCGCTCCCTATTTTTATGAAAATTATTTTCTGCGCAGAACCATTTCTTCTGTGCCCTCTGCAAATGTAATCGTGTCACCACTGACTCTTCCGACGATACCTTCTGCGTCAATTACGCCGTTTTCATAGGTGTAGTCCACATACTCACTCTCACCAAGACCATTTGCTGTCAGAATCATCTGGTCTGCTGTGAATGTTACGGAAACGCCGCCGATTTCAGGAATCTGGTCGGACACATCTTCGCCATCTTCAACCATTTTGATCATTTCCCAGTTGGTGCCAACCAGAGAATTCATCGTACTGTTGTCACTTGGAACGTCTACAGAAATACCGGATGTTTTCTCCATAATCATAATCTGGTTGCCCTGAGAGAATGTAATTTTGTCACCGCTGATTATGCCTCTGATACCCTCTGCATCAATCACACCGTTTTCCAGTGTGTAGTCAACGTATTCTGTTTCACCGCCGTAGGACAGAATCATCTGATCTGCTGTAAAGGTTACGCCTGCACCATTTATCTCGTCAGATACTTCTTCACCATCCTGTGTCATGCTGGTGATCTTCCAGCTTGTGCCGTTGAGAGACTGGATGGAATCTGCTGCAGTTTCGTGCTTTGTTTCTGTACCGCCAATTGCAGATGCGGAACCACTCTTTTTCAGTTCTATAGTCTGACCCTCTACAACAAAAGTCATGGTATCACCGCTGATGGTTGTGCTTTCACCATCAATTGTCAGAACACCGTTTTCATAGGTGTATGATGTGGTGTTTGTTTCACCCATCAGATGAGAAGTTACTGTAGAATCTGCAAAAGAGAAATACATCTCCAGATCAGAACCATACAGCTGCTCCATTTCCTCAATAGACATTGTAGTGCCGTTTACAGTCATGCTTGTAATATCCCATCTTGTACCTGCCAGTGTAGCTGCCTGCTGCTGCACTACACCTGTATCGGTACCGCCGCCACCGCATGCTGTAAGACACACTGCGGATGCTGCCAGTACCAGTGCTGCTGCGATTGCCGCAGCCAGTTTCTTCATTTTCATGATAAAATACCCCCGACTTGTATTATTCTTTTTTCAATATACGCTTTTCCAACAAAAACATCAAGTATTTGCAATAAAAAAGAGGCGGTTGCCCGCCCCCTGTTCAAAATTCAGATTATCTTTTCTGTAATGTGCAGCATTCTATCCCCATGTCAAGATACATGGTATCTCCATCAATCACAGCAGAATTTAAACCTTCAATTTTTAAAACACCATTTTCATAAGTATAATTCATTGTAGTCTCCACACCAAAGAGATGCGAGGTTACGGTAGAATCCGTGAAAGTGTAGTACATTTCCGGAACGGTACCGTTCAAAGATTCATAGGCGGACTGTATCCATTCTCTGGTCTGCGGCTCAGACTATCCTTTAACATATCCTTCTTTAAAATCCCAGGTTGTGCCGGCCAGTTCAATCGTCTGCTGCTGCACTACACCTGCGTCATCGCCGCCGCAGGCTGTGAGGCATACTGCGGATGCTGCCAAAACCAATGCTGCTGCGATTACCGCAGCCAGTTTCTTCATCTTCATAAAGATCTCTCCTTTTACTTTTTCTATATCTTCCTACATTTTCAATATACGCTTCTCTTTTTCAAATATCAAGTATCTTTGCAATAAAAAAAGAGGCGGTTGCCCGCCTCCTGTTAAAACTTCTGATTATCTCTTAACCAGCTTGTATGCTTCGCTGCCTGGGTTGAAGTACATTGTGTTGCCATTGATTGTGGAGCTTACACCTTCAATTGTTACAACGCCGTTTTCAAAAGTATAGTTAGTTGTCTCTGTCTGGCCCATCAGATTAAATGTTACTTCTGTCTCTGTAAAGTAGAAGTACATGTCAATAGACTGACCGCCCAGCTGTGCTTCCAGCTGCTGCTTTGTCATTGTTGTGCCCTGTGCAGTTACTTCAACGATATCCCATGTTGTACCTGCCAGAGAAGCTGTCTGCTGCTGAACTACACCTGCGTCATCGCCGCCGCAAGCTGTGAGGCATACTGCGGATGTTGCCAGTACCAGTGCTGCAGCAGCTGCTGCTAATACTCTCTTCATTTTCATGGTAAAATACCCCCATTTGTATTGATTTATTTACTATACGCTTTTTTCTGAGAAATAGCAAGTATTTCCACAAAAACAGAGAACAGTTTCCCGCTCCCTGTTTAATAATAACAGAATGAATTAAAATCAGACTATCTTGTCATTTCAAAACGTGCGCCTTCTGCGTAAAATACAAGAGAGTTGCTGGAAACTTCGCCCTCAACACCGTCAACTGTCAGAACGCCGTTTTCATAGGTATAGTCACCTGTGATCTCATCGCCCATCAGGTTTGCAGTTACAACGCCGTCTTCAAAAACGCAGGTGAGTTCATCTGCATTAACCAGACCCTGCTGTACTGCCATTGCTACGATATCTGTACCATCCTGTGTAATGGAAGTAATCTTCCATGTAACACCTTCGATCTGAATGGAATCTGTTACAACAATGCCGGTTGGCTCATCTGCACCGCCGATGATTGCTGTAGAAGAAGAACCGCTCTTCTTCAGCATAATTGTCTGATCTTCCAGAACAAATGTCATGCTGTCGCCAACAACTGTTGTGCTCTCGCCTTCAATTGTCACAACACCGTTTTCATAAGTGTAGGTTGTAGTATTTGTTTCACCCATCAGGTGAGAAGTCACGGTAGAGTCTGTAAAGGAGAAGTACATCTCCAGATCAGAACCATACAGCTGCTCCAGCTCTTCGATAGACATTACCTTGCCATCTACTGTCATACCTGTAATATCCCATCTTGTACCTGCCAGGGACGCTACCTGCTGCTCTACTACGCCTGTACCTGTACCTGTGTCTGTATTTGTATCCCCGCCGCATGCTGTGAGGCATACTGCAGATGTTGCCAGTACCAGCGCTGCAGCAGCTGCTGCAAGAACTCTCTTCATTTTCATGGTAAAATACCCCCAATTTGTATTTATTTTATTCACTATACGCTTTTTCCCGATATAAAGCAAGTACATTACAAAAATGTAAAAATCAAAAAAAGGCAGAGATTTTTCTCTGCCCCGTAAAAGAAATTATTTCTTCTTCATAACCAGCTTGTCGCTGCCCATCTGATAGGAAATTGTATCGCCGTTAACAGAAACGCTGTCGCCTTCGATCTTCAGTTCGCCATTTTCATAGGTATAGCTGCCGATTGTCTGTCTCTGACCCAGCATTTCCAGATACAAAACACCGTCATCAAATACGCAGGTTGCGCCGCCCATGGAGTTGATTGTGGATGTCATATCCATGCCGCCGGAGGACATTTCTGTGATTGCCCATGTTGTATCGTCAATAGATGCAGGTGCGCCACCGCCGCAAGCTGTCATGGAAACTGCGGAAACTGCCAGTACTGCTGCTGCTGCCATAGCAACTACGATTCTCTTCATTTTCATAATGTAATACCCCCATTTGTAATTATCATCCTAACTATACGCCTTTTTTACGCAAAAATCAAGCCATTTACACAAAAACATCATATTTCGCAAAAAAGGAAGCAGATTTCTGCTTCCTTTTCCCGATTATTTTTGTTCTGCAGCCTGCTTTTTCAGCACAAGAGTATCGCCGCTGATGTTAAATGTAATGGTGTCGCCGCTGATGGAACCGGTATCGCCCTCCACAACCAGGTTACCTTCTTCATACGTATACTTCACAGTAGAAGTCTGTCCCATTGCAGTCATAATGAGCTCACCGTCTTTGAACTCACAGGTCATGCCGCCAAGAGATTCCAGCATTGGTGTCATATCCATACCATCGGATGTCATTTTTTCCACATTCCACACGGTACCTTCCAATGTTGCCGGCCCACCGCCACCGCAAGCTGTCATAGAAACTGCAGATACTGTCAGCACAGCTGCTGCGGCCAGCGCTGCCGCAATTCTCTTTATTTTCATCATCATTCTCCTCCCAATCGTTTTGTCCCCTTAACTATACGCTCATTCCATATAAAATGCAAGTGATCTCTCTTCAAAAAAAGAAAACAGGAAGCTGAATCAGCCTCCTGTTTTTCATCAAGATTTATCTTTATGGAAGGATACCTTCCGCTCTGTGCCGTTAAGAATACGGCGGATATTTTCATGGTGCTTCAGAATAACAACACCGCCAAGCACAGCCGCGATGACAGTCATTGCAATCACATAACCAAAGTCCATGCCGGTTGGCACAAGACCAAGCTTAAAGTCTACAAAGAAAATCATGCCGAATGTGATGGCCGGATAGCACAGTGCACCGATAACAGCACACAGGGACATCATTCTTGTGGTGAAGAAAATCAGCGCAAAAATGCCGAAGCAGATGAGAAATACACGCCAGTCCAGCAGCGCAATGGTAGCTGCCAGTGTTACAACACCTTTACCGCCTTTGAATTTAAAGTACAGTGGGAAAATGTGGCCCAGCATGCAGAAGAAACCGGCAATGTAAATGCCATAGTTTGCAATGTGGGTACCAATCAGGTTATGTTCACAGATCAGTGTGAACCAAATTCTGGTTGGAACAACAGCTGCAACGCACTTCAGGGCATCGCAGCCAAGGGTGATGATGGCTGCGCCTTTACCAAAGTTGCGGAGCATATTGGTGGTGCCGGCATTGCCGCTGCCCATGGTACGGATATCCTTGCCGCCAATAATTTTGGAAAGGATAACGGCCGGGTTAATACTGCCCAGCAGATAGGAGCCAACAGCAACGATCAATACAGGCCACCAGAAAATCTCGAAGTAATTGATCATAAAATCGCCTCCTACTTCTCCTTGTCAGAGCGTTCGCGAATCAGGAATCGAACCGGTGTACCGTCTAAGCCGAAGGTATCGCGGATTCTGTTTTCCAGATAACGCTGGTAAGAGAAGTGGAATAACTCAGCTTCATTTACAAAGCAGACAAAGGTCGGCGGCTTTGTGCTTGCCTGAGTCATGTAGTAGATCTTCAGGCGCTTACCCTTGTCGGTCGGCGGCTGCACACGTGCAGTTGCCTGTGCAAGAATATCGTTGAGAACACCGGTTGTAATACGCATTGCGTTGTTGTTTGCAACCATTTTGATTGCCTCAAACAGCTTATCAATACGCTGGCCAGTTTTTGCAGAAATAAAGAGGATCGGCGCATAGGACATAAACGCAAAGTCTACTTCCAGCTTTTTGCGGTATTCCTGCATGGTCTTGTCATCTTTTTCGATGGCATCCCACTTGTTTACAACAATCACACAGCCCTTACCTGCCTCATGTGCCAGACCTGCAACCTTGGAGTCCTGCTCAGTAAAGCCCTCTGTTGCGTCGATCATGATCACGCAAACATCGCAGCGCTCGATTGCCATCTGAGAACGAAGCACACTGTACTTTTCAATGTTGTCGTCCATTTTGTTAACCTTTTTCTGACGACGGAGACCTGCGGTGTCGATCAGTGTAAACTTGCCGTGCTTATTTTCCACAACAGTATCGATCGCATCGCGGGTAGTACCGGCAATATCAGAAACAATGCAGCGATTTTCACCGGAAATGTGGTTTACCAGAGAGGACTTGCCTACGTTTGGCTTACCGATTACCGCTACTTTGATCATCTCGGACTCTTCGTCTTCTTCCAGTTCTTCCGGCAGCAGTTCCAGTACCTGATCCAGCAGGTCACCGGTACCATGACCGTGAACGGAAGAAACAGCGATTGGATCACCGAGACCCAGGTTATAGAACTCATAGAAGTCAGCAGGAATATCGCCAACGTTATCGCACTTATTAACAGCCAGAATGACAGGACGGCCGCTCTTCTTCAGCATTGCCGCTACTTCCTGGTCTGTTGCAACCATGCCGGTACGGATATCGGTTACCATGATGATCACGTCTGCTGCGTCAATAGCAAGCTGTGCCTGCACACGCATCTGAGACAGAATGATATCCTTGGAATCCGGTTCAATACCGCCGGTATCTACCAGAGAGAAATGCTTGTTCTGCCATTCTACTTCGCCGTAAATACGGTCTCTTGTTACGCCCGGCACGTCATCTACAATAGAAAGACGCTGGCCGATCAGCTTATTAAACAGGGTAGACTTACCTACGTTTGGTCTGCCCACAACAGCTACGATTGGTTTCGCCATTTCATTCACCTCCCGAGAACAGCATCCAGCAGACACTGTCCTTCATTCGCTACAGTTATTACAGGAACACCAAGCTGGCGCTCCACTTCTTCCACGGACACATCGTCCAGAAATACGTCTTTTTCATGCCGCAGCATTACTTCCGGGATCAGCAGAGCATCGCCCAGGTCTTTTCCCTTCAGCTGACGGATCATGTCCTGACCGGTTACAAGGCCAGCCACTGTGATGGTTTCGCCAAAGAAATCGTTGACGATACCGATCACTTCACACTTTAAATTATGACATTTTCCCTCTGCTTCGTCAAGTAATTTGCGCATAAAATCTTTGGCTGCAAGGCCTGTGGCAACAGTCACGCGGCGCGGTTCAATATCGAACCAGCCTGCCTCTTCGCCATCTTCCAGTGCAAAACCAAATTCCTCTTCCAGGCAGGCCATGCTGCCTACGCCGCTTTCAATCTGAGAAAATGCACCATAATAAGATGGATCTGGAATCGGTCGCTCCGCTTTGAGATAAAACTCATCAGCAGCATACATAATACGGTCACCGTATTCCTGTTCCAGTCGGTCACCAAATTCATCGACCAGATCAATCACAGCAGCCGCGCCCTCTTTTGTATAAGGCGGAATCTGCTCCAGACCATCACGGTATTTTGTCAGGCCGATCGGCACCAGCGCCACACTTTCCAGAGATGGCATCAGCTTTTCCAAATCAGTCAGACTGCGGCGAAGCTCTTCACCGTCGTTAATACCGGGACAGAGCACCAGCTGACAGTTAATACGAATGCCTGCCTCTGCCAGTCTCGGCAGATACTGCAGCACCTCGCCGGCAAAGCGGTTTTTCATCATTTTTACGCGCAGTTCCGGGTTGGTTGTGTGCACCGACACATTGATCGGACTGATACGCATATCGATGATTCGCTGAATATCCTGTTCCTTCACGTTTGTGAGGGTAATGTAATTGCCGAACAGGAAAGAAAGACGGGAATCGTCATCTTTAAAATACAGGGTGTCGCGCATGCCAGGCGGCATCTGATCAATAAAACAGAAGATGCATTTGTTGCGGCAGGACATTTTTTCATCCATTAAATAGGATGCAAACTCCAGACCGATGGCATCATACTGTCGTTTGCGCAGCTCTACGGTGCGCTCGGTTCCATTATCGCTGCGCAGAACAAGCTGCAGCAATCGTTCTGTTTCATAAAATCGATAGTCCAGCACGTCGTTAATTTCTTTTCCGTTCATGGAAACCAGTGTTTCGCCGGCAAGGATTCCGGCTTTGTCTGCGTAGCTGCCTGGCTCGATGGAAGTGATCCGTACCGCCATTGGCAACGCCCCCTTTCTGACAAAAATATAAAAAAATAAGAGAAGGATCTCTCCTTCTCTATGCTTTGCAGAGTTTGTTGCAGGGACTTAAGCGTCCTTCTTTACAACTTCTCTACCATTGTAAAAGCCACAATTACCGCATACTCTGTGAGGTGTTTTATACTCACCGCACTTTGGACAGTGCACAAGAGTAGGAGCAGTCAGCTTCCATACGCTGGAACGTCTTTTGTTCTGTCTAGCACTAGACACTTTACTCTTTGGTACAGCCATGCTTTCGCACCTCCTTACAATACTATCCTAATTAATCTATCAGTTGTTTTAGGATCTCCAATCTGGAGTCTATCTGACGCGTATCGCACTCACAGCTTCCGCTGTTCAAATTTATGCCGCACTTTGGGCACAGGCCCTTACAGTCGGGCGAGCACAAATTCTTTGTGGGAAGCTCCAGCAAGATATCCGCTCTCACCAGTTCCGCAAGATCCAGCTCATAGTTCTCAACCAGAATATAATCTTCATTATCTTCGTTGTTGAGTTCCAGAACCAGTGCGTGGTTAAAACGGTATTCCATGTTACTTTCTACCGCCTCTGCACAACGGTCACACGGTGTGCAGTAGTCGAATACAGCACGCATAGAAAGAGTAACTCCTTCTGTGTTGCTGTCAGCCTGTCCGGTAACCTGTACCGCAGACTGGAATGGCTTAACGCCATCAATCTCCGTTTCGCTTAAATCCAGAGTGAATTCAAACGGCGCGCAGATAGATTCTCCTGTAAAAAGCTTTTTCAATGCAAGAAGCATACTTCCACCTCAACGCTTCACTAAAATATTATATCGGTTCACAACACTTTTGTCAACTACAATTTCTCATAATTGCAAAATTTGTTATTTGCACAAAAAGCTGCCGCCGAAGTACGAAATCTTCGGTGGCAGCTATACTTCTGTGCAGTACGGAATTGCTGATTTATGTAAAATTATGCAATTACGTTAACAAGTTCCTTCAGATCTGCTGGAAGGTCTGCTTCGTTCATGGAAACGGAGAGTGTTACCTTTGTTTCTGCCTTCTTTGCCAGAACGTCGATCTTCTGAACAAAAGCAGCCAGGTCAGCATCTTCGCCGAGAACCTTCATGATGGAATCAACGTAGATTTCCTGTACGTCGTAGTTGCCTGCGCAGATGCCTGCCAGGAAGCCGTACATAGCGTCAGCGCCGTGTACATCGTAGTCTGCCAGAGCGATCAGTCTTGCTTCGTGAGTGATCTCAGTCATCAGCTTTGCCTGTGGCTCGATTACTACAACATTACCGCTTACTGTCTTTGCAGCAGCGTTAGCAGCGTCAACCAACTTCTTTGTTTTACCGGAACCTTTGTTACCAATGATCAGAGTTACCATAGATAAACTCCTCCTAAACTTTATTTTAGTTTTTAATATACCACAATCGTGTAGATACTATCATATCACAAAATACGATTTGCAATCAATACATTTTGTAAATTATTTTTATTTTATTTAAAATTCGGTCATTATTTCTGGAGTCTTGCTTCCAGCTTTTCCTTTTCAGCTTCGTAGCCTGGCTTGCCAAGGAGCGCAAACATGTTCTTCTTGTAGCTTTCAACGCCTGGCTGGTCAAATGGATTTACGCCCAGCAGGTAGCCGGAAATGCCGCATGCCTTCTCAAAGAAGTAGAACAGCTTGCCCAGAGATTTCTCGGAGAAATCTTCTACCTTGATTACTACGTTTGGAACGCCGCCGTCGTTGTGAGCCAGAACTGTGCCTTCAAATGCCTTCTGGTTTACATATGCCATGGACTTGCCTTCCAGGAAGTTGAGGCCGTCTACGTTGTCAGGATCGTTGCCGATGTAGATCTCCTGCTTTGCCTTTTCAAAAAGAACAACTGTCTCGAACAGGTTGCGGCGGCCGTCCTGTACATACTGACCCATGGAGTGGAGGTCTGTGGAGAAGATTACGGATGCAGGGAAAATGCCCTTGCCGTTTTTGCCTTCGCTCTCGCCGTACAGCTGCTTCCACCACTCGCACATCATGGTGTAGCATGGCTCATAGCTTACCAGCAGTTCAATATCCTTGCCCTTGCGGTTGAGGATGTTGCGAACAGCTGCATACTTGTAGCACTCGTTTGCCATCAGGTCATCGTTGTTGTACTCTGCCTGTGCTTCCTGTGCACCTGCCATGAGAGCGTCGATGTCTGCGCCGCAAACTGCGATTGGAAGGAGACCAACTGCTGTGAGAACAGAGAAACGGCCGCCAATATCATCCGGAACTACAAATGTCTCGTAGCCTTCTTCTGTTGCCAGCTTCTTCAGTGTGCCGCGAGCCTTATCTGTTGTGCAGTAGATGCGCTTTCTTGCTTCTTCCTTGCCGTACTTCTTCTCAATGAGATCCTTCAGAACGCGGAAAGCGATTGCAGGCTCTGTTGTTGTGCCGGACTTGGAAATCATGTTCAGAGAAATATCCTTGCCTTCGCAGATGGAGATCAGTTCGCTCAGCGCAGCGGAGCTGATGTTGTTGCCTGCAAAGTAGATGTCCGGTGTATCCTTCTTCAGTGCGTTGTAGTTGTTAGACTTCAGGAATTCGATGGCTGCTCTTGCGCCCAGGTAGGAGCCGCCGATACCGATTACGATGAGAACGTCAGAGTCAGACTTGATCTTCTCTGCTGCTGCCTTAATGCGAGCAAACTCTTCCTTATCATAATCTGTCGGCAGGTTTACCCAGCCGATAAAGTCATTGCCAAGGCCTGTGCCGTTGTGCAGTGCTGCGTGTGCATCTTTTACCTGATTTGCAATACCGCAAAATTCGTGGTCAGCTACAAAACCTTCCAGATGCTGCAGATCAACTTTAATAGACATATCGTTTTCCCCCTGTATTTTCATAGATTCTTATGGTTTTATCATTATTTACTATTTATTTTACTATAAACTGCTCAATAGTGCAAGCGATATTCCGTTATTTTATGCCGTTTCTCACAAAAACTACATTAAAGTGCTAACAAAGCATGGAATAAAATCCCGAAACAGGCCCCAAAATCAAGCCGCTGCACCTGTTCTGCCGCTTTAATTTCCACGGTGGTCAGCTCTTTTCCATCTTTGGTGCAGTATCGGATGCTGCCCAGCAGCTGTCCCTGCTCCACAGGTGCTTCCACCGTTTCCTCTACTGTAATCTCGGTTGTCAGTTCCGAAGCTGTTCCTTTCTCTACCAGAATGCTCTCCGGCAAAGCAGCTTCCACGTTTACAACAGGTGCCAGACCTTTTGCAACAGCAACCTGCGGCAATTCCGGCAGCTCCGGCGTTATCACCGCCCAGTTGGCATAGCCGTGGTCCAGCAGCGCAGCAGCATCGGAGAACCGGTGCTGGGTGGTGTCACAGCCCAGAACAACCGCAACCAGCTTCAGGCCATTCCGCTCTGCCGTAGCAGTAATGCAGCTGCCGGCCTGGCTAGTGGTGCCTGTTTTCAGTCCGGTAATGCCCTTATAGCTTTTTACCAGTTTATTGGTATTAACCAGTTGGGTTTTCCCGTTCCGCACATCATCGATCCATGTCAGCGTATATTCAAAAATCTCCTGGTGCTTGATCAGCTCCGCCGACATCAGCGCAACGTCACGCGCCGTAGTCAGGTGCCCCTCTTCGTCCAGTCCGTTGCAGTTTTTAAATGTGGTGTTGGTCATGCCCAGCACTTTTGCTCTGGCATTCATCTGCGCTACAAATTCCGCCTCGCTGCCGGCAACCTGCTCTGCCAGCACCACGGCCGCATCGTTGGCGCTCATAATCACCGTAGCTTTGATCAGATCTTTCACACTCATCTCTTCGCCGGCTTTCAGCCAGATATCTGACCCGCCCATAGAAGCCGCGTGCTCGCTGGCTACAGCAACGTCCTCCATTTTAATTTTGCCTGCGTCCAATGCTTCCATTACCAGCAGCAGTGTCATTACTTTGGTAATAGAGGCGCAGGATCGCAGCTCATCGGCATTTTTTTCATATAATACCTGTCCGCTGACCGGTTCCATTAAAATTGCCGACGGCGCATTCAGCTCCTCGTCTGTTAAGGCGGAAGCCGGCGCAGCCAGCCCTGCCGTACAAATCACCATCACAAAAAAGAAACAGAGCATTCTCCCCGCTATCGTTCGTCTTCGCTGCTTCATTGTGCACCCCTCCGTTTTTTCCTTGCTCATTTCTATGCGGCAGAGGGACAAAGAATGCAAAAAGAGCCTGTGCTTCTGCACAGACTCTTCAGGAATTCTCATCTTTATTCTGATTTTTCAAATACTCTTTTAAAACTAAATTGACATATTGAGAAAAAGAACGATCCTCATTTTCTGCCAACAATTTAATGCGCTCAATAATATCTTCGTCCAATGTGATGCTGACTTTTTGTTTTAATGGTTTCAACTTCATCACCTCAAACAAATCATACTACGTTTGCGTACTTAGTGTTGATATTTCGCCTAAAGTAGTATATTATGCTACCAAAGAGGTGTTTCTATGCAATTGTTTCAAGAACTCATGAAAGCCGCGCCATTTCTTTCCGCACAATTTACCGAAAAAGAAATAATTCGGTTTTCGATCTGTGACTATCGAAAACTGGATCCATATTATAAAAAGTATACGCCCTGGATTTGTAAAAATTTACTGGGAAACAATACGGAATTATACCGGTTATTTCTCCTTGGCGGCATTCACGACC
The DNA here is from genome assembly GCA_045638545.1 of Acutalibacteraceae bacterium. Classification (GTDB taxonomy): domain Bacteria; phylum Bacillota; class Clostridia; order Oscillospirales; family Acutalibacteraceae; genus UMGS1071. Next base: position 14,515 of record JAZUBL010000080.1, read on the forward strand.
GGAATGATATGGCGATTATTTTATTGCAGACACTGCACTTAGTATTAAGAACATAAAAAAAGCTCGTCCTAAGACGAGCTTTTTTCTTTCCGTAAATATTAATGCCGTTGTTCGTAGTAGAGGGCTTCCACCTCTTCTGCGGCAAGGCTGTCTTTTTCCATCAGAGCGCGGGCAATGCGGTCAATGGCGCCCCAGCGGCTTTCTGCAAAGGCAACAGTCTCTTCCCATAAACGCTGCGAGAGCACTTCACACTGATCCATCAGTTTATTCTGACCTGCAAGGCCGAAGCTGCCGTAATCCAGCAGGCCGTCTTTCTGGGTCAGCGTTACGATGGTCTGAATCAGGCTGGTCGCTTCTTTAATATCCTGGCTGGCGCCAACGCTGACGCCGCTTTCTCGCTTGCCTGCGCGGAGATACTCAGCTGCACGACCGGCATAAAGCAGGCGCACACGGTTCTCCAGGTTGCCTACTGTCGGCAGATGCTGGTCAGCTGGCGGTACACTCATGGTTACGCCGCCGGCACCGGAAGTTGTCGGTAAAACAGTAACACGGCGCACCAGATTATCTGTCAGGCCGAGTGTCGCAACGGCATGGCCGGCTTCATGGTAACAAACGATCTCGTGTTCTTCCCGGTTGCGGTCACCAATGCTGTTTTTAATGTGGCCCTTCAGCGCCATCTGAATGCTTGCTTCATCAATGTGCTGTCTTGTGATCTCCGGTGCTTTTCTTGTCAGAGCAAGCATAGCCGCTTCGTTGAGCAGTGTCTCCAGACCTGCGCCGGAAAAACCGACCGTATCTTTTGCCAGTTCTGCAAAATCGATATCTGCCGCCAACTTTTTGTTTTTTGCATGGAGGCGGAGGATCTGCTCTCTGGCAGCAGCATCCGGCGGCGGCAGAACAAACTGCTTGTCAAATCTGCCCGGGCGTACCAGCGCCGGGTCAAGGTCCTCAGAGCGGTTTGTGGCGCCGATAACCATAACGCCGTCTGTGGCTTCAAAACCGTCGATAGCAGAAAGCAGCGCGTTGAGACACTGGGTGTACTCTCTGCCTGCGCCGTCGGTGCTGCCGTCACGCTTGGAACCAATCGCATCCAGCTCGTCGATGAACACAACAGACGGTGCGTGTTCTTTTGCTTCTTTGAACAGCTTACGCACACGGCTTGCACCGAGACCGGCATACATTTCAATAAATTCGGAAGCATTTGCAGAGTAAAAACTGACGCCTGTTTCTCCGGCCAGCGCGCGTGCAAACAGTGTTTTACCGTTGCCTGGCTCGCCTTCCAGCAGAACGCCCTTTGTAATGTGGGCGCCCAGTTCTTCGCAGATTTTTGGATTTTTCAAGGTTTCTGCAATAGTCTTCATGTCTGCTTTGATCTCATCCAACCCGGCCACATCATCAAAAGTAGTATTCGGACGGGAAGCTGCATCCACATTGTAACGGCTGCCGCCGCCCATCATCTTTGCCAGAATGATGATCACCGGCACAAGAATGAAAAACGGCATGAACTGCAGGAGAATGTTGAGGATGGTGATCCACACCGGTGTGGAAAGTTCCTTAAATTCAATATTCTGCAGAAGCATGGACTCCTTGAAGCCCTCGATCTTTGGGTTATCTGTTTTGTAAATGGTTTCGTCGTCAATTTTCTTAAAGGTGAACTTGGCATCACCTGCTGCAAAGCTGATTGTTTCCACCTGCCCTGTTTCCACCATCTGACGGAACTCCGGATAGGTCACTTCCTGCGGATCATCGGAAACCACAACGCCGATCACAATGGCTGCTGCAATAGCCGCGGCAGATAACACAGCAATGGCTGCTGCCAGCCAGCCTCGTTTCTTTTTCTGGTTCTGCGGCTTACCGGATGGTTTCTTTTTCTCTTTGCCCATGGGCTGCACCGCTCCTTTCTATGTTGCACTTCATTTTTTGCGATACTGTTTATCATACCACACATTGCAGAAGAATTACGAGAACTTTTTTAAAATTATAAAAAAACCGGCAATTTCCGGGAAACTCCCCGCAAACTGCCGGCCTGTTCAGCTGTTATCAGCTATTTTTCATATTTTCCTCATATTCCTGGATCATTTTCTTTACCATCTGGCGTCCAACGCTGCCTGCTTCCTTGGAGGTCAGATCGCCGTTGTAGCCCTGCTTCAGGTTTACGCCAACCTCAGAGGCCGCTTCCATCTTGAACTTGTTCAGGGCTTCCTTTGCTTCCGGTACTAACTTTTTGTTGGATCTGGACATTTGCATTCTCTCCTTTAACTTCAATTCTTTGTGTTTGCTTCTCTATTGTATGTGCCGCAAATCGAATTATCTCTGTGAAATTCTGCAATTTTTTCTGACAATTTCAAAATAAAACCAACCTATTCCTTTACAGGACATTGCTTGCCTGTCCCATCGATCGTATAGTTTTCCTTTAAAATCAGTTCTGAAATCGGTACGATCTCATAGCCATCCGCCTGCAGCTTTTCCAGAATCAGAGGCAGGGCTGCCGGTGTGTTTTCCGCACCGTTGTGAAAAAGCACAATAGAGCCATTCTGTACCTTTGTGGTGACCCGTTCTACCATCTGCTCCACCGTAGGGTTTTTCCAGTCCAGGCTATCCACATCCCACTGGACAGCGTACATACCGCAAGATTCCACACTGGTCATCGTTGTGTTGTCATAGTCACCGTAAGGCGGCCGGAACAGCGTAGGTGTCACCCCTGTAATAGCAGCGATTTTCTCGTTGCAGGCCTGCAGTTCCGCTGTCTGCTCTGCAGCGCTGAGCTGCGGCATGTGGGGATGGGTGTCTGAGTGATTGCATACCTCATGCCCGGCTTCGTGGAGCGCTTTTACTGAGTCAGGAAATTTTTCCACCCAGTCACCCACCACAAAAAAGGTGGTCTTCACGCCGTAATCATCAAGGATATCAATCAGTGTTTCTGTCTGCTCGTTGCCCCAGGCAGCATCAAAGCTGATGGAAATTTTCTTCTCCTCCGTTTCCACACAGTAAATCGGAATTTTCCGTTCTGCAGAAACCTGCACCGCTGCAGGCACTTCCGGCGGCTGATGCATCTTCACACAGACACCTGTCAGCATACCGGCAGCAGCGCAGCCTGCCATTACTACCGCAAATAAGGACAGCCGCTGTTTTGTCAGAATAAAAAATTTCATCATATTCCCACCTTTCGCTTGCTCATACTTTCCCTGCTCATGTATATGCGCGCTGGCCCTGTCCTTATCCGAAAAGAAAAAACAGCCGCTTCCGCACGGCTGCTTTTTTAAAGAATATTCTCCGGCAGCGGCAGATCCATCCGCCGCAGATGCATACAGAACACCTCCAGCTGTCCGCAATGCTTTAAGGCATACGTCTGCTGTTCCGCTTCCAGCGATACTTTCAGTGACGCCAGTTCTTTGTCTGCCGTTTCCAGCTGGGCATGACTGACGTACCCGCAGAAAATCCGGCTGTGGAAGACCCACTGCCGCTCTGCTTTCTCTGCCAGCTTCTGGGCATCTTCATAGTTCCCCTCATATACAAACTGCCGGATGGCTGTCGTCTGCTCCAGCAGTGTCTGTGCGGCAGAGGCTGTATAAACAGAACCGCTGACGCAGAGAACGATTACCGCCGCAAACAGTGCAATTGCTGCCCATACTCGTCTCATTGCCCATCCCTCTTTATAATCTGATAACTGCCGTTCACATTCAGCAGCATAATAAAAATCTCACTGCACTGCAATTGCTCTGCCGCAAGCACGCCTTCCAGCCATTGCCGTGTTTTTCCGCAAATCGTCAGCGCCGCATCAGAAATCGAACCGTCGCTGATCACCACCACTTCCATATCTTTCTCCTCTGTCTGAATCTCCAGCATATTGCAGGTAGGCGTATCATAGCCGGGCTTTTTCAAAACGCTGAGGGTTCCGTTTGTTTCCACAATGGCATAGGCTACCTCTTCCAGATGGCCAATACCATTTTCCCGCAGCTGGCTGAACAGATCCTCCACCGTCATCCGCAAACGGCGCAGCTGATTGCGGTCTACCCTGCCGTCATTGATCACAATAACAGGATTGCCGCAGATCCATTTACGAAACAGCATACTTTTCATCATAACGGCAGATACCACGATCTCACAGGCCACCAGCACCGCAATGGGCAGAAAACCGCTGAGCAGCGGCTGACTGGTGTCCTGCATGGGAATCGCCGCAATATCCGAGATCAGCAGCGTCACGACCAGTTCAGAAGTCTGCAGTTCGCTGATCTGCCGTTTGCCCATCAACCGCACAGCACAGAGAATCACTGCATACAACAGCAGTGACCGAATAAACGAAATGACCAAGCAGCTCGCTCCTTTCGTTTTTCTGTTAGTGTTGCCGTGTTTTCTCCTTCCTATACCATGCATAAATACTGGAAATCCGCCCCATACTAGGAAAAACAAAGGAGGTGATCCCCATGGAGGAACAGTTTTCTACCGCTTTACAGGAAAACCTGATTTATTTTCGCGGCGCTTTTGATGAAAGCAGCGATTTTCTTGTCCGGGAACTTCAGCTGGGCAGTACCAAAGCCTGCCTGTTTACCATCGACAACCTGGTGGACAAACAGACTGTTGCCCAGAGCATTCTGAACCCTCTCATGTCTGCCCCTCTGCTGGATCCAGATCCCCTGGAAAAAATGAAAACCATTCGGGACAGGGTCCTCTCCACAGTAGATCAGCGGCTGGTGTACACAAAATCTGAAGTGCAGGCACTGATTATGAGCGGCTTTGCTGTGCTGGCTCTGGACGGCTGCCGCGCCATGCTGGCCATGGGCGTGCAGGGGTTTCCCTACCGCACCATTGGGGAATCAGATGAGCTGATGCAGAACGGTTCACGAGAAGGCTTTGTAGAAGTACTGCAGATCAACCTTTCCATGATCCGCCGCCGGGTGAAAAATCCCAACCTGAAATTTGAAACCATAACCATTGGCAGCGAAAGCAAAACGCTGGTCAGCCTGTGTTATCTGCGGGATCGCGTCTCGCCCCAGACACTGCGGCTGCTGAAACAGAACCTGCATGCCGTTGACCTGAAAATGCTGCAGGCTGCCGACTATTTGCTGCCTTATTTAGAAAAACCCAGCGTATTCAGCGGCATCGGCGAAACAGACCGCCCCGATACCCTGTGCGGAAAAATTTCCGAGGGACGCATAGCCATCCTCGTAGACGGCACACCCCACACGCTGATCGTGCCTTATTTATTTATCGAAAACTTTCAGACTTTTGATGATTATGCCTACCGGCCGTTTTATGCCACTATGGTACGGTGGATCAAATACCTGTCATTTCTCATTGCAACTTTTCTGCCGGGGATGTTTGTGGCGGCAGCAACGTATACACCATCGCTGATCCCACCGGTACTGCTGGGAAAAATCGCCCAGGCAGAAGCAGAAACACCCTTCACGATTTTCGCAGAAATTTTACTGCTGAACTTTATTTACGAGATCATGCGAGAATCCGGCCTGCGGGTACCAAAAAGTCTGAGCCATGCAGTCAGCATCGTCGGCGCTCTTGTCATTGGCGATGCTGCTGTCAATTCCGGGCTCATCGGTGCACCAAGCCTTATGGTCATTGCCTTAACAGCGCTGGCCTCTTATGTTACACCAAAAGTATACGAGCCGTTGTCTTTTCTGCGGCTGCTGTTCATTCTCACCGGCGGCCTCATCGGCATGAGCGCTATTCTCATCGGTTTTTCCATTGTACTGGTAAATATGTGTGCTAAGAGCGTTTACAAAGTGCCCATCACTGCACCGATCTCACCCTTCTCGCTGAAAAGTATGCGGGATGTCTTATTCCGTGCCAGCTGGAAACACATGGAGAAAGACCCGGTACAGGTGCAGAATATGCCCGGCTCCGGCATTACCATAAAAAATGATAACGCAAAGAAAAAGGAGGAATGACCATGCAGGACCATACAAGGATCAGCACGGTGCAGCTTGTGTGCCTGATGACCATATCCTCCATCACCCTGACCATTACCTGCAGCGCTTCTCTCCTTGGCGGCAATGATCTGACAGACAATCTGCTGTCCTGTGTCATTGCCTTTCTCTGCAATTTTCTTCTGGTAATTCCAGCATTTCTGCTGCTGCGCAATCGCAGCGACTGTGCTCTGCTGCTGCAGTCAGAAAGCGCCGGCAGATGGCTTTTATGGATCGCAGCAATTTTTTATGTCCTGTATTTTCTTTTTGCAGACATGCAGTATCTGGCTTCATTCCAGTTTTTTCTTGGCAATGCTTTTCGTCCGGCTGTGCCAACGTGGATTTTCTCTGCCATGATCCTTCTTGCCGCTGTGTACAGCGCCGTGAAAGGACTGGAAGCCATGGGCCGCACTGCACTGATCATTCTGGTGCTGTTCTTCTGCGGTGTGGCAGTCATTGCCGCTCTCCTGCTGTCAGATATCAAAAGCGAACACTTCATGCCGCTCTTTTATAACGGCGGCGGACAAACTATCTCCGGTACAGCATTTTATCTGTCCGGCAGTTCGTCTGTTGCTGTCTACGCCTTGCTGTTTTCTGCCGCAAAAGGCCGGCGCCGGCTGGGTTTCTGCATTTGGAATCTCCTCACCTGCAGCACAGCAATGCTGATCCTTTTCCTTGTTATCGGCACTCTGGGTAATTATGCCAACCTGCAGCTGTTCCCTTTTTACACTGCAGCAACACTGGCAGAGCTCGGCACCTTCCAGCGGATGGACTCGATATTCATCTGCATCTGGCTCATCGGATTGTTCCTCAAGCTGGCTGTTGACATTTACTGCATTGCCCATTGTATCAATCAACTTACACCGAAACCACTGGACACCATCAGTAAACCCATTGCAGGCATCTTCATCCTGATCGGTACAGTCATTATTGGCAATCAGCAATGGCTGCTGCGCCTGTTTTTAAACCCAATGATCAGTGCACTGCTGACGATTACTGCTGCTGTACTGTTCCCAACGGCTGCACTGATTGGAAACCGCATCCGGAAAGGAGGACGCCATGCATAAACCAAAATCATCTTTTCAGATCCTGCGGATCCTTCTGATGGCTGCAGGCGTGGTAGTGCTGATCTTCAGCATGACAACCATTACACGGATCCCCCTTCACCAGCGGGCGCTGATCCAGGGCATTGCTATCGACTGGGAAAATGAGCAGTTTCAGGTAACGGTACAGGCAGTATCGACCTCTCCAACTACTGCAGTGGAAGTTTATCAGGCAGAAGGGGACAGCGTTTATGATGCGTTGAATAATATCGCTCTCGTCTCCGGCAAAATGCCGTTCTATACTCACAATGCCATTGTTATTGTCGGCAGAGAGTGCGCCGAATACGGACTGGAACACGTGATGGATTTTTTTGTACGCCACCATGAAACAAGACCGGCAGAAACTGTTTTTGCAGCAAAAGAAAAAGCCGCAGATATTCTCACACTGAAAACGGACGTGCAGATCTCCATGAACAATCAGCAGATGCAGCTGAATCAGTACGTAATGGCGTCCCAGATTCAGCAGCTGACAGCATCAAGTGACCTTAACTCTCAGCTGCTGGAAATGCAGGTACTGGACACAGCCAACAGCTTATACAGCAGCGGCGACGTTCTTCTGCCGGTACTTGCAGTGAATGGACAGTCTATCGCCGTAGAAGGCTGCGCTGTATTTCGCAGCGGCAAACTGCAGACTATGACAGACCAGAGCACCGTATCGGGTATTAAAGCTGTGAAAGACAGCCTGACCGGCGGTGCCATTACCATTCCGTTGTCTGACGCAGAAAGCGCTACCCTCAGCTTTAAACAGTCCAGCTGCAAGACAGAAACTTCTCTGCGGAAAAATGTACCGCACTTTGATCTGCAGATCTCCTGTCAGCTGAATATCAACGAAATCAACCGACCACTGAACAGAGCGCTGACACAGAAGGACTTCACAGACATGGAACAGCTTGCCGCTGCGCGGATAAGTACACTGATCGACGAAACACTGACAATGCTGATACGGGAATATCAGGCAGACGTGTTTTCTTTTTCTGATGTATTATTAAAACAGCAGACAGCATGGTGGAAACTGAATGAAAAGAACTGGCGGAAAATTCTGCCGAAATGTACCTGGTCCATAACGGTAGATGCCGTCATCGTAACAGAAGGACAGGAAATGTCACCGCAGATTCTGCAGATAGATTCCTGAAAAACGAAAACCCCTCAGAGCAAATTCTGAGGGGTTCTTTCTGTTATTCTGTTTTTTCCGCTTCGTCCTGATTATGGCTTTCTTTCATCAGTTCATTAACGATCTTTTCTGCAGCCATGCGGCGTGCGTTTGCTTCCATGGTCAGTTCTACTGCCAGACGAAGCATCTCATTTGTTTTGCGGTTTGGTACGTTCTGCACACGCTCACACACTTCCTTCAGCGCCAGTTCCTGTGTGGTACAGAACATATTGTACAGACGGCCTTTATTATGGTGCATCTGTTCATTGAGGAGGTAGGAAATATTCTGAATGGACAATACCGGCTTCAGCATACAGATAACGGTGAGCATAGCCAAGTGATTGGAAGAATACTTCTTCTGCTCCGGACGAGGCAGTACGCCGTCTTTTACATAGTTGTTGATCATGCTGGAAGTCAGCAGTTTTGTCCCTTCCTCCGCTTCAAACGGCTTCAGGTTGCTCTCCATGTAGGTAATTACCTGATCCATGTAAAGATAGATCTGCGGCAGCTTATCCCAGGAAACCGGTTCAAAGTCTGCCATTTCCTCCGCCCATTTTTTAATGTTGTCCATCGCTTCGTTCATCCCGACAACTCCTCTTCCTCAATATGACGTCATCTAATTTTCAAAGCTATCATATTGTTTTCGTTACTACTACATCCATTATAAAAGCTATTTGCAAAATATGCAATACTATTTTATACCTTTTCCTCTTGATTTCCACAAACAATTTTACAAATCGTCTGGTTTTCAATAGTTTATGTCGCAAAAACAGCTGTTTGCTTTCCGTGCCGAAAAATAGTATAATGAAATTTACTATTCTGAAATTGGCGGTGTGCAAATGAACAATCGAGATACAATTTTAATGTTACGGAAATCTGCGCTGGAAAAAGAATTTTCCCGCATGAACGATATGCAGCAAAAGGCCGTGTTCCAAACAGAAGGTCCGCTGCTGATTCTGGCAGGCGCTGGCTCCGGCAAAACCACGGTACTGGTCAACCGCATTGCAAATATCATCCGCAACGGCAACTGCTACCACAGCGACCAGCTCTTTTGCCCTGCCGCTGACTATGAGCAGGCCATCGAGGAGCTGAATCGCTTTATTGCAGACGGTACGGCACTCTCCCCGGAGATCAGCCAGTCTCTTTCTGTCAATCCGTGCAGACCGTGGCAGATTCTGGCCATCACCTTTACCAACAAAGCTGCCGGTGAACTGAAGCACCGTCTCTGCACTCTGCTGGGTGAAGACGGCAACGAGATCTGGGCCTCTACTTTCCACTCCACCTGCGCAAGAATCCTGCGCCGTGACGGTGAAAAGCTGGGCTTCACCAACCACTTCACGATCTATGATACAGACGACAGCCGCCGTCTGATGAAGGACTGTCTGAAAACACTGAACATTGATGAAAAGAATCTGCCGATCAAATCTGTGCTCAACGAGATCTCCCGTTCCAAGGACCGCATGGAGTCTGCAGATGAATTTGTAAAGCGAACAGCCAGCGATTTCCGCATGGCGCAGATCGGCAAGGCGTACAAAATGTACCAGACCCGTCTGAAAGATGCAGACGCTATGGACTTTGACGACCTGATTTACTACACCGTGGAACTGCTGGAGAAAAATCCGGACGTACTGGAGTACTACCAGAACAAGTTCCGCTACATTATGGTGGATGAGTATCAGGATACCAACCATGCTCAGTATCTGTTCGTCAAGCTGCTTTCTCAGAAACACGGCAATATCTGCGTAGTAGGCGACGACGACCAGAGTATTTATAAGTTCCGCGGCGCCACTATCGAGAATATTATGAGCTTTGAGAAAACATTCCCAAATGCCAGCGTCATCCGTCTGGAGCAGAACTACCGCTCCACACAGAACATTCTCGACGCAGCCAATGCGGTGATCGCCAACAACGAGGAACGTAAGGGCAAAAACCTGTGGACACAGAACGGCAGAGGCACAAAAATCTCCGTTCACACAGCTACAAGCGAAATGGACGAAGCTGATACCATTGCAAAGAAAATTCTGGACAACGTAGCAGCCGGCAAGCAGTACGGCGACCACGCGATCCTCTACCGTATGAACGCCCTTTCCAACACCATTGAACGCGTGTTTGTAAAGTCCGGTATCCGCTATAAAATCATCGGCGGCCTCCGCTTCTATGAGCGTAAGGAGATCAAGGATATGATCGCTTACCTGAGCGTGATCAACAACCCAACCGATGAGATCCGTCTCCGCCGTATCATTAACCAGCCAAAGCGCGCCATTGGCGATAAGACCGTAGAAACTGCTTCTGAAATTGCACAGGGTATCGGCGAATCCATGTACTATGTTATTCGTCATGCTGATGAGTTTGAACCGCTGAAGCGTTCAGCGAATAAGCTGATGGCTTTTGCTGACATGATGGACTCTCTCATCGACGCTTCCAACGATCCGGCTGTTTCTCTGGAAGAACTGTATCAGCTTCTGCTGGAAAAAACAAACTACATTGCCCACCTGAAAACAGACGACGAAAAAGACAAGGTGGAGGAGCGTATTGAGAATATCAACGAACTGGCTTCCAACCTGATTCAATATGAAGAATCCTACGGTGAAGAAGCATCTCTCTCCAGCTTCCTGGAAGAAGTTTCTCTGATGACAGACATTGACCAGCTGGACGAAAACAGCGACGCTGTTGTTCTGATGACCATGCATGCAGCAAAGGGCCTGGAGTTCCCGGTTGTATTCCTGCCTGGTTTTGAAGAAACCATCTTCCCTGGCATTCAGACCATGTTCGACCCGGCGGAAGTAGAAGAAGAACGCCGCCTGGCTTACGTTGCCATTACAAGAGCAAAAGAGCAGCTGCACATTCTCAACGCAGAAAGCAGAATGGTCTTCGGCTCCACTCAGCGCAACAAACCGTCCCGCTTTGTGACAGAGATCCCAACAGAGCTGACAGAAATGACACGAACCCGCAGCTGGGTAAAACCGGCAAGTTCTGTCTCTACAACAACCATGTCTGACGCTCTGAAGAAAACAACTGCGGCTGCCCGCAGTTTTGGCCAGGCAAATATGGCTGCCAAAAAGCCGGCCGGCCAGTTTGCACCGGGCGATAAGGTTGCGCATAAAGCATTTGGTGAGGGCATGATCCTCTCTGCCACACCAATGGGTAATGATATCCTGCTGGAAGTTGCATTTGAAAGCGAAGGTACCAAGAAGATCATGGCAAACTTTGCAAGACTGAAAAAATTATAAGCATAAAAAGACCCCCGGAAACCATCCGGGGGTTTTGTTTTTGTGCTGCTCTGGCCATCATGGATGAGCAAGGCCGTTGAAAGCAGACAAATAATTCATATGAAAATGTTAATTTAAAAAGGCAGCAGTACAGTCTGACCTCCGTACTGCCTGTGACCTTGCCCATCCATGATGGCCGGCCTGCAGAAATGGCCGCAGAAATACGGCCGGAGATTATAGCGAACACCGTTTCTATCGGACAAACGACGTTCTGCAAAGAGGATATCAGAAAATGAAAAGAAGATTACCATCGGTGGAACGCTCATTCCGTTCCACAGAATTTCAGCAGGGGGAGCTCAAATTCTGCTATCAATATAGCATTGAACTACCGCCTGCTCAATGGCTTATTGACTAACTTTTTGCAATAAAATCCTATTGAGAAAAGTTGATCGTCTGCCGCGACAAAATCGGCAAAAGCGTCTGATTTATCTCCGGTATTATTGCGTTCCTTCCATTTTTCATAGACAAAAGAAAAAGCGTACCGCTCCTGCATTAGGAACGATACGCTTTTGTTTTTTAGAATTCGTAGTCTACCACATGGTTTGTGCCTTCTTTTACAGAGAGCACATACTCTTTTACCACGTTTGCATGGTATGGGTGTGCCTGGTATGCATCCAGCGCTTCTCTGTCATCCACTACCAGTTCCAGCACAACGTCATAGGAACGCTCAGAATGGAGAAAATCGATACCAACCTGCACGTCACGGACAAAGTTGATCTCATCTTTCATTGTCAGGAACAGATCCTTCAGCTTCTGGCACTGCTCCGGGCTGTTGTCCTTTAATTTTACAAACAATACGTGTTTAACCATAGTTACGCCTCCTATTTTTTATTTATTTTTGATCATACGATCCAGCTCTTCTACAAAAGAGTTAATGTCTTTAAAATCACGATATACGGACGCAAAGCGAACATACGCAACTTCATCCAGATTGCGCAGTTTTTCCATTGCAAGATTACCAATGGAAACAGAAGTAACTTCTCTGTCCATGGAGTTCTGCAGAGAAGCTTCGATCTCATCTACCAGACCTTCCAGCACGTCGATGGAAACAGGGCGCTTTTCGCAGGCGCGCAGGAAGCCGTTGAGCAGCTTATTGCGGTCAAACGGCTGGCGGGAGTTGTCTTTTTTAATCACAACTACCGGAACCGTCTCGATCACTTCATAAGTTGTAAAGCGTTTTCCGCAGCGTAAACATTCTCTGCGGCGGCGAATACGTTCGCCTTCATCGGTTGGACGTGAATCAATTACCTTGCTTTCTTCAAAACTGCAAAATGGACATTTCATCCCTTGTTTCCCCCTTGACATGTCTCGTATATACACATTAATTATAACACAATATATAGTAGAAAAACAAGAAGAGATTTGCCAAACTATCCAAGTTTTTACGATTTTTTCGTAATTTTCTCTAAATTTTCAATGAGATTTGCAACCAGCACCGCCGAATCCTGCAGCTCTGTCATGGTTTCAAAATTTGTGCGATACACCTCAACAATCACGCTGCCGTCAAAGCCATAGGTTTTCGCCATCTGCAGCACCTTGGCAAAGTCCACGGTGCCATTTCCCGGCAGCAGGCAGCTCTCACCCGGCCGGTTGTCATTGAGATGGATGTGCACCAGTTTATCGCCCATGACCTCCAGCATTTTATAGTAATCCACACCGGAACGCACCGCCTGCTTAATATCAAAACAGAAGGCACAGTCATCGCCCACAGCTTCCCGCAGACGGCTGATAAAATCCGGTGTCTCACTGAAAAACTTTGTCACGTTCTCCTGTGCCACGGTAATGCCGTATTCTTCCTTTGCCATGCGGTATAATTCCCGGTAGCGGTGAAAATATCGCTTCTCATTTTCCGCTGTTCGGTGCTGCACCTGCATGCCGTGAAGAACCAGGATCTCCGCGCCGATCTGCTTTGCAGCACGGCAGTATTGGCGGTAAAAATCAAGGCTGTCTTCAAACCGTGTTTCGTAATTGGAAAACAGCATAACGCCTTCGTAACCGGAAGTGAACGGGTGGATCGATTTTACTGACGCATTTTTCTCCGCCAGCATAGCGCTGAGGCGGGAAATATAATCCGGCTGAATTTCCCGATAGGTGTTGAAAAAAATTTCAAAGTGATCGTGTCCGTTTTCCAGCAAAGCTGCCAGACTTTCCGAAGTTTCCATTGGATATAAACAGGCTGTGGAAATACCGCCCTTCATACTATGCACCGCCTTTCCTGTTTTCAGTATAACATGATTCTTCCATGTCTTCAAATACATAATCGAATGCTTTTTGCAAATGCTACAGAAAAAGATTGGAGGAAAACCACATGATCACACAGGAAAACAATAATCTGCTCAACGAAGTTTACCGGGCTGCAAAAATGGGCCAGCACGCCATCAATGCCGTTCTGCCTAAGGTAACAAATATCCAGCTGCGGGATAAAATCGAAAGCCAGTACGATGCTTACAGCCGCATTGCAACCAAGTCCGGCCGAATGCTGCGCAGCAACAATGCAGAGCCGGAAAAAACATCCCTCATGCAGCGAATCGGACTGTGGAGTTCTGTGCAGATGAACACCCTCACCGACAATTCTACTTCTCACATTGCAGAGATGATGATCCAGGGTTCTACCATGGGCATTACCGATATGACAAAAAAGCTCAGCGAACTGGATGAGGCCGATGCCGGCGCCAGAGAGCTGGCAGAGGAATATATCGGCTGCGAACAGAAGCACATTGAATCTATGAAAAAATATCTGTAATCCGGCGCCATTGCTTGAATCCCCAACCATTATCGATTATAATAAAACAGATAATGTTTGGAAAGGAAGTTGCGTCATGGCACTGCTTCATGTTGATAATTTAAAAAAGGCCTTTGGCGATGAAGTCTTATTTCAGGATGTGTCTTTTTCTATCCAGCCAAAAGACAGAATCGGTCTTGTTGGCGATAACGGCAGCGGCAAAACCACCCTGCTGAAGATCCTGATGGATCAGTCTTTTTATGAAAGCGGCACCATCAATCTGGATGATAAAACAACCATTGGCTACATGGAGCAGCACGTCTGCCGTGATATGCAGATCAGCGCTTACGCAGAAGTGCTGACTGCTTTTGACCGTCTCATCAAAATGGAAGAACAGCTGGAGTATATCAATCTGCAGCTGCATGCCCACCACACCCTGTCAGAAGAACAGCTCCATGATCTGGTGGAAAAACAGGCGCACCTGAACGATGCATACATCCGGGAGGGTGGCCTTACATACCGTGGCCGCACCCGCTCTGTCATGCAGGGGCTTGGCTTTGATGATGAGAAAATGGCGCTGCCTGTTATGACCCTTTCCGGCGGCCAAAAAGCAAAACTGCAGCTGGCCAAACTGCTCCTCAGCGAAGCAAACCTTCTGCTGCTGGACGAACCGACCAACCATCTGGACATTGACGCTGTAGAATGGCTGGAATCCTTCCTGCTGGAATATCCGGGCGCATTTGTTGTCATCTCTCACGACCGTTATTTTCTGGATAAAGTCACCAACATCACCTGGGAGCTGGAAAACAGAAAGCTGACTTCTTACAAGGGCAATTACACCCGCTCCCGTGACTTAAAAGCAGAACTGATGCTGACCGCCCAGCGGAAGTACGACAACACAAAAAGCGAAATTGACCGCCTTTATGGCGTCGTAGCACAGCAGCGCCAGTGGAACAGAGAAAAAAGCATCAAAACAGCAGAGAGTAAGCTGAAGGTCATTGAAAAGCTGGAAGCTTCTCTGGAAGAAGTAGAGCAGAACAATGAACAGATCCGCTTTGATTTTGAACCGCGGAACAGAGGCGGCAACGACGTGCTGCAGGTAAAGGACCTGGCCCTTGCCTTTGACAGAGAGCCGCTGTTCAAAAATGTGAACATCCATCTCCGCCGCGGCGAGCGTGTGTTCCTGCTCGGTCCAAACGGCTGTGGCAAAACCTCTCTGTTCAAAACAATCCTTGGCACTTACGAGCCGCAGAACGGCTCTGTCCGTCTTGGCGCGAACATCGACATCGGTTACTACGACCAGATCCAGGAAGGCCTTAACCCGGATAAAACTGTCATTGACGCTGTGTGGGATGCTTATCCTAAACTGACACAGACGGAGATCCGCAACGCGCTGGCATTGTTCCTGTTTAAAGGCGACGATGCATTTAAGCTGATCGGCACCCTCAGCGGCGGCGAAAAAGCCCGTGTACTGCTCCTGCTGCTGATGATGGCAAGAGACAACTTCCTGATGCTGGACGAACCGACCAACCATCTGGATATCAAATCCTGCGAAGCGCTGGAAGATGCCCTGCAGGGTTACAGCGGCACCATGTTCGTCATCTCTCACGACCGTTATCTGATCAACCAGATGGCGACAAGAATTATTGCCCTGACAAAGGACGGCGTAAAAGAATACATTGGTAACTACGAGGACTATGTGAAAGCCGTAAAAGCTGATGCTGAACAGAAAGCCGCAGCCCCTGCCCCTGCTGCAGAACAGGAAGAAAAACCAAACAGCTACAAGCAGCAGAAAGAAAACAAAGCAGAACAGCGCAAACTCCGCGTGGCACTGCGCGAAACAGAAAGCACCATTGAACGGCTGGAAACAGAACTGGCAGAACTGGAAGAAGCCCTCTGTGATCCGGACACAGCCAGCGACTATGCTGCCACCATGGAGATTACGCAGAAGATGGACAACCTGCGCAATGAACTGGATGCGCAGATGGAAGAGTGGGAGCGTCTCTCCGAGCTGATCGTATAAATCTGTGCAATAAAAAAACAGGACGCATCATACGTCCTGTTTGATAAAGAATGTTTACTCTGCAGCAAACTGCTTCAGCTCTGCAAACAGCGCCGCTGCCTCTTCTTCACTGCACTCTGCCTGCACGGTCAGCGGCTTGGAAAGGTCCATACTGAAAATGCCAACAAGAGATTTTGCGTTGATTCGATACTTACCGTAGTTCAGGGTGATAGAAAACGGATACTTGTTTGCAATGCGAACAAAGTTGCTTACCTTATCGCCGCCCGGTAAAAAGACACGGGTAGAATGTGTTGTCTGCACAAAAACGCCCCCAATTTTATCAATATAAAATTACCATATCATATATTACAGGAAATATCAACCGCTCTATAAAGAGAACGTAAAATATTCGAGATAGGAAGATTCTTATGAAAGTTGCCGTAATTACACTTGGCTGTAAAGTGAATCAATATGAATCCGAAGCGATGCTGTCCCAACTGATCCGCGCCGGTTTTTCATCCTGCCCAAAAGGCGAAACTGCAGACGTCGTGCTGATCAACTCCTGCACTGTTACTGCTGCCAGCGACCAGAAAGTACGCCAGATGCTCCATAAAGCCCGCCGCAATAATCCGGATGCCGTCATCGTGCTGACCGGCTGTATGCCGCAGGCTTTTCCGGAAGAATCAGAAGCACTCAGCGAAGCAGATATCATTCTTGGCAACAGCAACCGCGGCGCCCTGCTGAACCATGTGCTCAACTACCTTTCTTCTCATCAGCGTATTGTGGACATCGTTCCTCACGAGAAAGGTGCGGAATTCGAACCAATGCAGGTGGACAGCTTCCACGACAGAACAAGAGCATTCCTGAAAATTCAGGATGGCTGCAACCGCTTCTGCTCCTACTGCATTATTCCATATGCAAGAGGCCGCGTCCGCTCCAAGCCGCTCGATGACCTGAAAGCAGAAGTGGAAGGCCTTGCTGCCCACGGCTTTAAAGAAGTTGTACTGACCGGCATTAATCTTTCCTGCTATGGACAGGAGTTCGGCCTGCATCTGTGCGACGCTGTAGAGGCCGCCTGCGCTGTAAACGGTATTGAACGTGTTCGCCTTGGTTCTCTGGAACCGGAACAGCTGAGCCGCCCTGTTGTAGAGCGCCTTGCAAAGCAGGAGAAGCTGTGCCCGCAGTTCCACCTGTCTCTGCAAAGCGGATGCGATGAAACACTGAAGCGCATGAATCGCCACTATGATACAGCGGAATACCGCGACATTGTGAAAAATCTGCGGGAAACATTCGAAAACTGCGCCATCACCACCGACATTATGGTTGGCTTTGCAGGCGAAACTGACGAGGAGTTTGCACAGAGCCTTGCTTTTGCAGAGGAAATTGCCTTTGCTAAGGTACACGTGTTTGCTTACTCCCGCCGCCCTGGCACAAAGGCCCACGATGCACCAAATCAGCTGACCAACAAAGTAAAGGAGCAGCGCAGCAAGGCAATGTCTGCTGTAACAATTGCCACACAGAAAGCATTCCTGCAGAGTCAGGTTGGCACTGTGCAGGACGTGCTGGTAGAGCGTGAAATCATGCCGAACGTATACGAAGGCTACACAAAAAATTACACCTCCGTGCGGTTTGCATCTGCTGAAAAAATCAGCGGTCAGATCCTCCCTGTTGCCATTACAGCAGCTGAGGATGAATACTGCACCGGCTCTCTTGTAAAATAAAGCAAAATGATACCCCCTGCAAACCGCAGAGGGTATTTTTTTATTTCCATAATCCTGTCACAACACTGCCATTATATTTTCTACTTCCGCCTGCACCGTCTCCCTCAAGATGCTCAACCTCCGCTGGCGCAGCCAGCGGAGATCTTCCTGTCACAGGACTGCCATTACGTTTTCCACTTCCCCTTGTGCCGTCTCCCTGTTCAAATGCTCATAGGAATAAATCATAAAGCCGTCGCAGCCGATGGTGCGGCCAAAATTCACCTGCCGCGCTAAAATATCATCGGATTTCTTCCATGTACCTTCATCAGCATCAGAAGCCGCCTTATATAAGCCCAGCCCAAAATACAGCTTGATGTCATGATTGGTCACCAGGGCTTTCCACTGCTCTGCTGCCTCATCATAAGGAAGATAGGGATTTTCAAAGTTATAGTACAGCTGCGGACAGATGTAATCCACGTAGCCGGTGGTGCTGCACCATGCCGCAGCGTCAGCGCCGATAGCCTCATTGTTCTCCAGATTACCCTGCGGTGATACACCGAACATCACCGTGCTGTCAATCTCTTTGATCGTTGTATAAACAAGTGACAGCATGGAGCTGACGTTGGCTTTGCGCCACTCACGCTGAGAAAGCACAGCGCTTCCTGCCTCTACTGAAGCACAATATTCCTGATAAGTTGCGGCATCAAAGTTTCCGTCTGCCGTGGGATAAAAGTAGTCATCAAACTGAATACCATCCACGTTATAATTGCGGACGATCTCCGCTACGCCATCGGCAATATACTGCCGTACTTCCGGAATACCAACATTCATGTAAATCCCGGCTGTTTCTGCCCATGGCAGGCACCAGTCCTGTTTTTCCGGATCGCTCTGCCACAGGCAATACGGGTTGCTTTCCGCCATGGTCTGCGGTACACCACTGGCCTGCACCCGCATGGGATTGACCCATGCATGGATCTGCAGACCGGCATTGTGGGCAGCTTCCACCATGATCGCCAGCGGATCATAACCGGGGTCTGTCCCCTGACTGCCGGTCAGATAACTGCTCCAGGGAAACAGCGTGGATGGATAAAACGCATCGGCAAAGGGCCGCACCTGTACAATCAGCGTATTCATCCGGCAGGATTTTGCATCGCTGATGATCCGGTCAAATTTCTGCCGGAAAGCTGCTTCACTTTTATCCTGTTCACCGGTCATGTCCAGGCTGAAATACGGCACCCACACAGCCAGCATTTCTTTTGGCGCTGAAACAGTCTGCGCCTGCGCTTCTGTGCCGGATGATACCGGCGGTAACGTAATTGCAACCTCCTGCACACCGCCGCTCCTGTATTTTATGTGATACATCGCAGCAAGAACCGTGACCAGCAGCAATCCCACTGCAATGATAATGCCATACTGGCGCATCCACCCCAGCTTCATGGAATTCCCTTCTTTTCACTTCAATTTGACAGATGCGCAAAATTCCTGTACTATGAATACAATTGAAATCTGCGCATTCTCCATTATTATGTATAATGCAGTGAGGAGAAGAATTATGACTGTTTTTTTACTTGCAACCGGAATTTATTTTGCGGCCATCAGCCTGGTGGCTGTTGCTACCGCCTGCCTGGATAAGCACAGAGCAAAAAAAGGCAAATGGCGTGTGTCTGAAGCACGGCTGATGCTGCTGGGCTTTTTAGGCGGCGCTCTGTTTGAGTGGATCACCATGCGGATCATCCGCCACAAAACAAAGCGAAAGAAATTTATGATCGGCCTGCCGATTTTCTTCATTCTGCACGCAGCTGGATGGGCAGCCGGCTTTATCGCCATTCTCATCAACAGCATCTAACAGAAAAATCGCACAAAAAAAGACAACCCTGCATTTCTGCAGTCGGTTGTCTTTTTTGTTTTTACAGCAGGATCTCCTGTCGTTCTACGATCTCGCCTGCTTTTTTATAAATGCTGTTTGCTTCCACATAACCACGCACCATAGAAACAGGATACACACTTGCGCAGCGGCCAACCACAGAACCAGGGTTCAGCACAGTGTTGCAGCCGATCTCTACAAAGTCACCGAGGATCGCACCGAACTTCTTCAGGCCGGTCTCCAGACGGTTTTCACAGCCGCAGATGGTAACCAGTGTTTTGTCTGCCTTTACGTTGGAAGTGATGGAACCTGCGCCCATGTGTGCCTTATAGCCCAGAATGGAGTCACCTACATAGTTGTAGTGCGGTACCTGCACGTTATCGAACAGTACCACGTTCTTCAGCTCAGTGGAGTTGCCTACTACGCAGTTTGCACCAACCAGTGCATTGCCGCGGATAAACGCGCAGTGACGTACTTCTGTGTTCGGGCCGATGATCGTCGGACCTGCAATATATGCAGATGGGAAAACAGTGGCAGACTTTGCGATCCATACGTTATCGCCGCGCTTTTCGTATTCCTCTTCCGGCAGAGATGCACCGATTTCCAGAATCCACTGAGAAATCAGCGGCAATGCCTCCCATGGGTAAGTTAAAGCCGCAAACTGCTTTTCTGCTGCTGTATGGCTTAAATCCAGCAATTGTTCAATTGTCACTTTGTTCTGCATTCCAAATCCCTCTTTCACTCTTACTGATCAAGCTGCTTCAGCAGCAGAAGATCTCTCGTTGTTACTGTGCCGTTTTCATCAAGGTCGGCAGCCGTATAATATTCGTCTGTCAGCAGTTTCTCTTCGGTCAGATGCTGATACAGCAGCCGCTGGTCCGCAGAGTTGATGGTTCCGGTGCCGTTCAGGTCACCCTTTACCAGGATAATAACCTCATCCAGCAGTTCTTCACCAACGTACAACTGCAGCTGCATTCCGGTGCCCAGTTTGCCGCCGGAAACCACTTCGCCGTTCTTTACTGCAGTCAGCACAGCACCGTTCAGCGGCACTGTTTTTCGGAACTGGGCAAGGGTGGTGCCGGCAGGCAATGTTACGGTGCCTGATGCAGGATCCACCATAAACCGGCTGCTCTCGATCCTGTCAGCCATGATGGATGGATCCGCAGGCTCATCAGAAGAAGAATCCTCTTCCGGCTCCTCTGCATCAGGCGTTGGATCAGGTAACAGCATTTCCTGCATCGGCTCTTTGTGTTCCGGTTCTGTCTGCACAGGAGCAGAAGACACCGCTTCCGCATCTTCTGAATTCTGATCCGAATCCGTTAAACCGAAGTCATCGTCATCCAGCAGTACACCGCGGTAGCGGCCTTCTTCCCGGAGAATAGCGGCCACGCCATCACTGCAGGCTGCCGCACAGATCTCACCATCATACAGATAGGTACCGATTGCTGCCGTGTAATTACCGGAAGCAAACAGCGCAATTTCATTTTCTGCTGTAATGCCTGCCAGCATACCGGTATCATCTGCTGAAATATCACCGGTAAACGTCGGTGCACCATCAATGGCTGAAATATTGCCTCCTGCCATCGTATACAATCGGTTCTTCTCATCTACCGCCAGTGTATCACTGAGGAAGTACAGCGGAAAATCTGCTGCAGTACTGTTCAGCTTTGACGCACCGAGAATTTCATCGTCAAACAGCGTACCTGCCCAGACAGCGCTCTGCCCCTGCGCATCGCTGCCGCTGAAATAAATCATCTCTCCATCGATTGTAATGCCATCCAGAATGATCTGCTCCTGAAGGGCAATGTCCAGCGGCACGGTGTATTCAATATCTGTCAGATCCAGACGAACCACACGGTTGCTGCTGCGCGCAACGGCGTAGCAGTCACCGGCATCATCAACACAGATGCTCTCCAGATCAATACGATGCACCGCATTATCAAACACAAATTCTTCCGCATTGGCAAATTGAGAGCCATCCAGCGGGATCCGCAGAATGCTGCCCAGCTCCATGCCACCGTCATTGCTGCCGGTAATAATATATGCTGTGTTGTTCTGCACAAACACACGCTTCAGGCCGCCAAGAATACTGCGGTAATTGGCCGCACCTTCTGCCACAGCGCCATCACGCGTCAGAAACATGGCATTGGTGTCGGTGGTTCCGTTGGTGGTTACCAGCAGAAAGCCGCCGTTTGGCTGTGCGGTGAGCACCTGCTCCTCGTCGAGGATCAGATTTTCCGGCAGAATGTGGCCGACGGCATCTCCCGCACCGGAAGAAAGCACCGCACCGGTAGCAATGCCGGCTGCTGCACAAAGCGCCGCACCAAAAAGCACAAGATTCCGTATTCTCTTTCCTTTTGATTTCCGCATGTGCTTTGCCATGGTTACTCTACCTCGATCTGCCCTTTGATTTCCTCATAAATTGTTGGTCCGATCCCGGACACATTCTGAATTTCCTCAATGGAGCGGAATTTCCCCACCGTTTTTCTATACTCCACGATTCGCTGCGCCAATGTTGGACCGATGCGATCCAGCTTTTCCAGCTCTGCTGCCGTGGCAGTGTTAATGTTGATTTTCCCGTTCTCCTCAATAAATGCACTGACTTCTGCATCTTTTTCCGTGTAATCGGTCAGCACAATGGTCTCCGCCGGCTCCTTCACAAAGAACAGGTTAAAGCCAACGATCAGTGCGCAGAACAGAACGGCTATGCTCAGCAAAATACGAATCTGCTTTCCGGTTCTCATTGCATCACCTTAAGAAAGCTTTTTCAGGAATGTCTGGAAATAATCCGGCAGATCGCTGGTGAATTCCAGATATTCTCCTGTTGTCGGGTGAATGAACCCAATCACTCTTGCATGGAGGCATTGGCCCTGCAGTGCGGTGATCACTTTCTTCACACCGTAAACAGGGTCGCCTGCCACCGGATGGCCAAGATACGCCATATGGACGCGGATCTGATGAGTGCGGCCTGTTTCCAGCTTCAGTTTCACATGGGTAAAGCCCGGATATCTGCCCAGTACCGTATAGTGTGTCGTTGCATTGCGGGCGTTCTTTTCCGTCACGCACATTTTTTTACGGTCTGTCGGATGACGGCCAATTGGCGCATCCACGGTGCCGGTATCTTCTTTCAGATTACCGTAAACAACAGACTCATAAATGCGGGTGAAGGAATGCTCCTTGATCTGCGCCGCAAGATGACGGTGAGAAGCATCATTCTTGGCAACAATCAGCAGACCGCTGGTATCTTTGTCAATGCGGTGCACAATGCCTGGACGAATCACACCGTTAATGCCGGAAAGAGAATCACCGCAATGATGCAGCAATGCATTTACCAGTGTACCGGTGTAGTTGCCCGGTGCCGGATGAACAACCATACCCTTTGGCTTATTGACTACCAGCAGATCATCGTCTTCATAGATAATGTCCAGCGGAATATCCTCCGGCAGGGTATCCATATTCTCCGGCGGCGGAATGATCACGGTGATCACGTCACCGGAGCGGGCTTTGTAGTTTTTGGCAAGTGCCTTGCCTTTGCAGGTCACATTTCCCTGCTCCATCAGCTTCTGCAAAGCAGAACGGGTAAAGTCCGGCAGATTTTCACCCAGAATTTTATCGAGACGAATACCGGCTTCTTCCGGAGAAATCTCCAGCGTGATCACTTCTTCCGCTGTTTCCAGATCCAGTTCTTCATTCAGCAGTTCTTTATTTTCCATTCTTTGCCTTCTCCTTTTTCTTGCCTCTGCCCATGCAGAAAATTGCAAAGATAATGATGCCGATGGTGCCGGCAACTACGAGAATGTCTGCAAAGTTGAAAATACCCGGGAAGAACGGAATATGGATGTAGTCTGTTACAAAGCTGCCCGGATTAAAAATACGGTCGATCAGGTTGCCGATGCCGCCTGCGATAACCATGATGCAGGAAGTGTAGGAAACCCAGTTGTGTTTCTTATAGAAGAACAGTGCCGCAATCAGTGCTGCAGTTACAATGCCGGTAGCTGCAATAAAGAACCATGTCTGGCCGGACAGCATGCTAAATGCTGCGCCGAAGTTCTGTGTATATGTGAAGTTCAGTAATCCCGGGATCACGGTGACGCTGCCGATTGGCGCCAGCTGGGTTGTTACCAGCAGCTTGATCAGCTGGTCTGCCACAACGAGAGCCGCACTGATTACCAATGAAATGATTGCAAAAACCATATTCAAAACAACTCCTTATGAAAAAAAGGCGAACAACACAGTGCCCGCCTAATTCTCTATTCTATCAAATTAACCGAGTACTGCTGCGCAGCGTGCACAAACCTCTTCGTGGTTGTGGTCACTGCCAACGGTATCGCTGTATGCCCAGCATCTTGCACACTTCTCGCCTTCTGCAGCAAGAACTGTTACGGAGAGACCTTCTACTTCGCCTGCAAAGCTGCCGCCTGCACCGTTCACAACTTCTACCTGAGAAGTAATGAATACAGTTGCCAGCTCATTTTCTACAGACTTCACGAAGTCGTACAGATCGCCTTCGCAGAAGAGCTGTACCTTTGCATCCAGGGAAGAACCGATTACCTTTTCGTTTCTTGCCAGCTCCAGTGCCTTCTTCACGTCGTCACGGATCTCGTGGATCTTATCCCATGCAGCTGTGAAGTCTGCATCTGCGTTTACGCCTGTCAGCTCCGGCATCTGGTTGTATACAACACCAGCTGCATCTTCGTTTGCCTCATGGCGCATAGACTCCCAGATCTCATCTGCTGTGTATGCAAGGATCGGTGCGATCATTCTTGTCATGTTGTCCAGAATGATGTACATTGCTGTCTGTGCTGCACGGCGGAGTGTACCGTCTGCCTTTTCACTGTACAGTCTGTCCTTGATTACGTCCAGATAGAAGTTGGACATGTCAACAACGCAGAAGTTGTGGATTGCGTGGAATACCTGGTGGAACTCGAAGGAATCGTAACCTGCGCGAACCTTTGCATTCAGCTTATCCAGCTGTGCCAGTGCCCAGCGGTCGATTGGCTGAAGCTGATCCAGTGCAACCTTGTCTGTGTTTGGATCAAAGTCGCTTGTGTTGCCCAGGATGTATCTTGCTGTATTTCTGATCTTTCTGTATGCGTCAGAAAGCTGCTTCAGAATTTCCTTGGAGATACGGATATCTGCGTGGTAGTCAGAAGAAGCTACCCACAGACGGAGGATGTCTGCGCCATACTGGTCTACGATCTCGCTTGGAACGATACCGTTGCCCAGAGACTTGGACATCTTGCGGCCTTCGCCGTCTACTACCCAGCCGTGTGTTACAACAGCCTTGTATGGTGCCTGGCCTCTCCATGCTACAGATGTGAGCAGGGAGGACTGGAACCAGCCTCTGTACTGGTCAGCACCCTCCAGGTAGAGGTCTGCCGGCCAGTGGAGGTCTTCTCTTACGTCACAAACAGCTGCGTGTGTAACGCCGGAGTCGAACCAAACGTCCATGATGTCGCGCTCTTTGTCAAAGTGTGTGCAGCCGCACTTTTCGCACTTGATGCCCTCTGGAAGAATTTCTGCTGCATCCTTTACGTACCACTGGTCAGAACCTTCTCTGCCGAACAGCTCGGAAACAGCCATCATTGCTTCCTTGTTGATCAGCGGCTCGCCGCAATCCTTACAGTAGAAGATCGGAATCGGCACGCCCCAACGTCTCTGACGGGAAATACACCAGTCGTTTCTGTCTACAACCATGGATGTAATGCGGTCCTTGCCCCAGCCTGGGATCCACTCTACAGTGTTGATCGCATCAACAGCTTCCTTCTTGAAGCCATCAACGGAGCAGAACCACTGCTCTGTTGCACGGAACAGGATCGGCTTCTTACATCTCCAGCAGTGTGGGTACTGGTGAATGATCTTCTGCATTGCAAACAGTGCGCCGGATGCTTCCAGCTTCTTTGCGATTGCCTTGTTTGCTTCGTCTGTTGTCAGACCCTTCAGGTCTTCGCCTGCTTCCAGTGTCATTCTGCCGTGGTTGTCAACAGGAACAACGATTGGCAGCTCTGGATAGTGGTTGTGGCAAACGTCGTAGTCTTCCACACCGTGGCCAGGTGCTGTATGAACGCAGCCTGTACCGCTTTCCAGTGTAACGTGGTCGCCAACAATTACCAGAGACTCTCTGTCGAGGAATGGATGCTGTGTTGTCATGCGGTCCAGGTCAGCACCCTTAATGGTGCCTACAACCTCGAACTCTGTGATCTCAGCAGCTTCCAGTGCGCTCTTGTAGAGCTCTGTTGCCATTACGTAGTACTCTTCACCGCACTTGATTACGGAGTACTCAAATTCCGGACCAACACAGATTGCCACGTTGCCTGGCAGTGTCCATGTTGTTGTTGTCCAGATTACAAAGAAGGTCTTGCTCAGGTCAACACCCATTGGGCTCAGGAGACCCTTGTCGTCCTTCACATTGAACTTAACGAAGATGGAGTAGCATGGATCCTCTGCGTACTCGATTTCAGCCTCTGCCAGTGCTGTACCGCAATCAGAGCACCAGTAAACAGGCTTGAGACCCTTGTAGATGTAACCCTTGGTTGCCATCTCGGAGAAGATCTCGATCTGCTTTGCTTCAAATTCCTTCTTCAGTGTGATGTATGGATTGCTCCAGTCACCAATACCGCCCAGACGCTTGAACTGTGTTCTCTGGTCGTCCAGGTAGCCCAGTGTAAACTCACGACACATCTGGCGCAGCTCTACGTCAGAAATTGTTGCAGAGTTGCTTACGCCAGCCTTCTTGCGAGCCTTCAGCTCTGTTGGCAGACCGTGTGTATCCCAGCCTGGTACATATGGTGCCTTAAAGCCGGTCATGTTCTTGTAGCGTACGATGATATCCTTGAGCACCTTGTTCAGTGCTGTGCCCAGGTGAATATCGCCGTTTGCATATGGCGGGCCGTCGTGGAGAACATACAGCGGCTTGCCGTCGTTCTTCTCCATCAGTTTTTCATAAACGTTTTCTTCTTCCCACTTTGCCAGTCTTTCCGGTTCCCGCTTTGGCAGACCTGCCTGCATTGGGAAATCGGTCTTCGGCAGGTTCAAAGTGTTCTTGTAATCCTGTGCCATCCGGTCACACTCTCCTTAATATCCCTTAATATATCGACCCGGAAGGGTCTGCTCTGTTCAGTATAACAGAACTTAGTCCTTTGTTACGTCGTAATCTGCGCCAAACTTCAGATCAGAGTTATCTCTGTTTTTCTTCTTTTTGCCGCCCAGGTTAAAGCTTCTTGTGTGGGAGATTTCTTCCTCTACAAAATCCTTAACGTCTTCTTTTACTGTTTCCTTTACTTCTGCAACCTTAACAGGCTCCTCAATAACAGGCAGCTTTACTGTTGCTGCTGCAGATGGCTCCGGCATAACCGGTGTGCCCAGTCTCTGCTGTGTTGGCAGTGCGTTCACCAGCTTCAGGTGCTCCTTGTAGCTGTCCAGCAGGCTTGCGCGGAAGTCGGATACCAGCTTCTTCAGGCGATCCAGCTCTGCTCTCTGCTCGTTTGCTTCGCTCTGTGCTACGCCAACGATTCTCTCTGCCTTTGCATTTGCTTCAGAGATCATGCCCTCTGCCTTCATGCGAGCCTCGCGGATTGTTGCGTTTGCCAGCTTCTGTGCGCTGAGCAGTGCGTTCTTGATCTCTTCCTGTGTGTATTCACACTCTTCAGAGAGCTTTACGTCTTCTGCTGCAACAGACTGTACCGGTGCCGGTGCTGCTGTCTGCTGTGGTGCTGCCTTCAGAGAAGCCTTCAGGCGCTCGTTTTCCGCTGTCAGCTGCTCGTTGAGTTCCTTCTGCTCAATGTTCTTCTTGATGAGCAGGTCATAAGACTCAACTACTTTATCAATGAATTCATCAACGTCTTCCGGCTTGTAGCCAGCAAAGTTAGATTTACGGAAGCTGACGTTTGCAATTTCGTTCAGTGTAAGCATATTTCATATCCTCCTTGTTTCTTTCTATATATACTTCTTTAATTCAATTCCAAGTCTGCCTTTTCTGGTCAGTCCGCCAACAGACTCCAGCAGAAATTTGCCTTTGCCCCGAATGGCGATCTTATCACCGGCAGACAACTGATCTGACGATGACTGGCACACCGCATAATTTACGGTAACCAGCCCTGCGGTGATCAGCGCTTTTACTTTTTCCCGACTCAGACCGGTACAGGCTGCCACAATGCAGTCTGCGCGAAGGGAAGATACCACCGTGGAAATGGAAGAAAACCGATGTCCCGCCGGGTAAGGCTCCTCTGCGCCTTCTGTCAGCGTTACGCCAACAGAACCGATTTTTTCGATCTGCGTCAGCATATAGGGCACGATCTCTTCCCGCAGGAAAAGAACACAGCGGCCTTCCTCCACCAGAATATCTCCCACGGTGGAGCGCTCAATGCCCAGAGACATCAGCGCACCGAGGAAATCCCGGTGAGAAAGGCTGTCCTGTTTTCGATAAGTTACAGTGACCGGCACCACCGGAAACAGCCAGGGCGCTTTCTCGTCATAGGCCGATAATACACCAAAAACTACACGCTCTGCTTCGGTATACCCTCCCCAGAACATATAGTTTTCGATCTTAGCGTGTTCCATTAAGTTTCGTACCAGAGCCTGTTCCCGTTCGTCGAGAAAGCCGACAAAACAGGGTTTGCTCCGGCGGTCACATAACTGCACTGCGTCCTGTACCATCGCTTCCAACAAGGCATCTTCCTTTTGTAAAAGCTGTCTGGTCATGTGCAATTAGATGTATGCTTCTTCTGTTTCAGCCTCATCCATCATGTCGTCACCTGTCAGGCTTACGTTAGCAGGTGTAATGATGTATGTATTTGTGGAAACTCTCTTTACCTTACCGTTCTTTGCGTATGCAACGCCGCCCAGGAAATCCAGAACTCTGCGAGCTACGTCCTTTGGAGTTACTTCCAGGTTGAGAACAACTGTGTTTGCACGAACCAGCTCGTCAGCAATTGCTCTTGTATCCTCACGATAATCCATTGGCTTGAAGAGAACTACCTTCAGCTCTGCAGAGTTGCTGAAGTTTACAACGTTGCTGCGGCGCTCCGGCTCATAGGAATGGCTGCTTACGTCGTGGTAGCTGCTGCTTGTGGAAGAAGTGTAGTTGTCAGAAACTGTGTCACCGGAAGAAATATCTTCCGCTGCAGTGGTGGTTTCTGTTGTTTCTTCGTAATCGAATTCATCCTCCGGCGGATTCCACATATTCTTAAACTTCTGTGCAAAATTAGACATAACCCGTCTCCTCCTAAATATCTATAACTTTAAATTCAATAATTTCTTTTAGTAAACACGTTTGCCAAATAAAGACGAACCGACTCGCACAATATTGGCACCGGACTCGATCGCCAGCTCATAATCTGACGACATGCCCATCGACAAAAAGTCCATATTAACATTATCTAATTTTTTTGCGCTAATGTCAATGAAATATTTGTACATATTCGAGAAAAAATGCGCTGTTTCTGCAGTATTTTCACTAATTGGCGGGATTGTCATCAATCCTTCTACCAAAATATTCGGCATCTCGGCAATTTCTGCCACAAGTTCGGTCAGGCCTACAGGGTCTACGCCGGACTTGCTTTCTTCGCCGCCTACGTTTACTTCTACCAGAACACGGGTTGTGCAATTTTCTCTCTGAGAAATTCTGGAGATCTCTTTTGCCAGCTTTACGCTGTCCACAGACTGGATGCGGTCCACTTTGCCAACGATCTGCTTCACCTTATTGGTCTGCAGATGACCGATGAACTCACAGGAACAGTTTGCCAGGTTCAGAGCATCATATTTGCTCAGCAGTTCCTGCACCTTATTTTCACCAATGTGTGTCAGGCCGCAGGCAATGGTGTGGTTAATCACTTCCACCGGCACTGTTTTTGTTGCAGCCAGCAGCGTAACGTCTGCTGCTGTTCTGCCGCTTCTCTCTGCCGCACGGGCAACACGCTCCTGAATCTCTTTCAGGTTCTCCTCTGCGTCATGGCAGCGCTGTGCCAGCAGTTCTTTATCCAACAAGCTTTCCATCATAGAGATTACCTCCAATCGCAACTGTATCGTAAAGTTCAATGGTCTCATCTGTCAGCAACTCATCAGCACCTGGATTTGCATCGCAGATCACGTAGTTGCCTGTTGTGTAAAGCGGAATGATCTGTACAAACTTCAGCTCACTGCCGTCAACAACATAAACACCGCGAACTTCCTTTGTCTGAGACATTTCGCTGCCAGAAGAATCCATGATCTCACCGGTTACTTCCTCAAAGTGAATCGCGTTCTGGCTGATGCGGATACCATCATAAGTACCGATATTCAGCAGAACTGTTTCGTTGCGGATATTTGCCAGGGTCGGGTCCATATAGGAGCATTCCAGTACAAGAGCCGCCGGATCTTCAATGGTTGTCTGATTGATCGCAACGATCTCTGCCGGAATGTTCATGCTGGATGCAAATGGCAGCTTAATATCAATGCTGTCACCAACGCCAAGCTTCATGGCAGTATCTGCAGGAATTTCGCAGACAATGTACCACTCAAATTGCTCGCACACTTTACCGATCACATTTTCGCTGACTTCCTTTGCTTCTCTTTCTTCACGAAGGTCTGCAACAGACATCTGCGCAACCTTGTTGTAATCGTAAACAGTTTCGTAGCCGTCAACAGATTTTACAAAGTAGCCTGCAGAAGTAGCACGGATGGCACCGGTCGCCTTGTTGGAATTGGATGTCAGTTCTGCGATTTCTGCCTTCAGCTCTTTGATACGCGCAGAGAATGTGGTGATCTTACCGGTAGCAAGCTGCCACTGGTTCATCAGGTTCAGCATACTGCTGCGGTCAGACTGAACATCATTGAGGTTGAACTCATTAACGTTTGTCTTCATGCTGTACAGACGCTGATAGATCTGCTTGTTTACGTTATCCGGATTGATAGCAGAAGCACCAGCCAGCTCGTTCAGATCCTGCAGCTGCTCCAGTTCTTCTTTCAGCTCCATTTTACGGGACTCTGCCGCAGCTGCTTCAGAGTCAGAATAAGTGGATGCAATTACGCCGTTTTTTGCAATTTTTGTACCATCGGCAATTTCATAGGAAATAACGCCGGAGGTGGTGTTTTTCAACACTGTCTCTTTGCGGACGATCAGACCGTCTACGCGCAGAGAATCTGTGATGGAAGCGCGAACCGCTGTTTCTGTTGCAATGCCCGGGCTGACCAGATTTACAATCTGTACCACCACAAATACGATCAGAACAATAATGATGCCAAGAATCACCAGCCGCTTGATCAGTTTATTCTTCTTCATGTTGTGCGATTCCCCTCCTCTCAAAACACTGTTTAATCAAAGTTTTCGCTGCCTCCAGCAGCTGTTCCTTTGTTTCGTAATCATCGGGATAGAGCCACTGGATGTTCTCTTCCCGACGGAACCAGGTCAGCTGCCGTTTTGCATAGCGGCGTGTGCCCTGCTTCATATTTTCCACCGCGCCTTCCAGAGACAGCTCTCCGTCCAGATACGGTTTCAGTTCTTTATAGCCGATGGCCTGCAGCGCTGTTTTGCCGCCTTCCATCTTCAGTACACGGTCCGCTTCTTCCAGCAAACCCTGCTCCAGCATCAGGTCCACTCTGTCGTTCATGCGGTCATACAATACCGCTCTGTCGCGGTAGTTGAGACCGATCATACAGACTTCATACGGTGACGGAATGCGTCTGGATTCTTCCAGATGCTGCGTCATGGTTTTGCCGGTAACGCGGTACAGCTCAATGGCGCGAACAACACGCGGAATGTTGTT
>JAZUBL010000081.1:0-26177 GCA_045638545.1 Acutalibacteraceae bacterium
GTGCCGAAGATACTTGGCTGGCGACGGCCCGGGAAAATAGGTAGATGCCAACTTTTTTATATTCCTCAATAGCTCAGCCGGTAGAGCATGCGGCTGTTAACCGCAGGGTCGTTGGTTCGAGTCCAACTTGAGGAGCCAGAAAAGGAAAACCACCCATTTGGGTGGTTTTCTCTTTTCTCTCCCTTAATTTGAATTCTTACAGCAATCTTGTGAAATAACAGCCGCGGCGGCTGTGAACTGGCTGAGGTGCCGCCGATGCCGGTGGCAGATGCAGGCGGTGCCTCAGCTGGAAGAAACACAGAGCGATGCAAACGGCAGTGCGCAGGGCGACAATGTTTCTGACCGATAGGTCGTAGTAAGCCATCCAGCAGGGTGGCTTTTTGTTTTGCCTGCAGCTGTTGATCCGAAGAGTCTATCTTACGATGGGCTCTTTTTTTCTTTTTCAAAAGTTTTCAACGAAAAAGTAATATTTTGAAAATTTTTTCAAAATCTGTTTAAAATTTGCCGGGAGAGCCATACTAAACAGGAAAGATTTGAATAAGAAAGAAGGCTTTTTATATGAAGTTGTTAAAACGGATTGCAATTGCTTTGCTGGCAGTAAGTGCGTTAACAAGCACTTTTGTTCTCTCTGGCTGCGGTGAAGGATCTTTGATGGACGATGCTGGAGATATGATGTCTGAAATGGTATCGGATGCTGCATCTGGAATTTCAGATTTCATGTCAGATGTTCTGCCCGAGCCCTCCTCTGCGATATTCGAAGATAATACTTCTTCCATGATGGAATCAGCTGACCCATTTTCTGCAGAAGCAGCAGCTGTTGCTGGTAATTATCGAAAAGGATATTATGCAGGATATGAAGATGTTCCGTTTGTTGAAATTTTTGAACAGAATGCAAGAGCCATGTTTCCTTTGAATGGCACTGCAGAAAATCTGACTGTAGAATGGCAGGAGGGTTGGAATGGTCATGGTGATCACGCGCCGGAAGAAGATAATACACACCTGGATGCGGGCAAAATTCCTTTTACCGGATGTATAATTTACGATGATGAATCCGGAAAAGAGTGCGAGTATTACCTGTATATGCTGTATGATCCAAATGAAAAAATCGTTTCCGCTGTGCGTGTTTATGACAGCAGCGATGAAGAGGCTCCGCTGAAGGATGGAGAGGATGCAAAACTCGCTGTTGAAGAGTTTTTGACAATGGAGCAGGAATCCTTTTAAAAAATCTCAGCCTGTTAAACCAGGTAATACGGTAATAATTTATTGTGTAAAAGGAGGGGGGATCCCCTTCTTTTTTGTTTTCTGAATTTTACGGAATTTTGTGCATTTGTTCATAAATTGGCAAAAAGCATTTGTTATAATTACCATGAATAGAGGCAGAATTCATGGTGTTTTACAATTATTTAGTGTACATTGGTTGAATTTATGCTATAATAAGATATTACGGATAAAAGGAGGCGGCAATGATGGATGTACGCATAGGCGATATTCTTCGCATGAAAAAATCGCATCCCTGCGGATCATTTGAATTTCAGGTTTTGCGGGTCGGCATGGATTTTAAAATCAGATGCACCGGCTGCGGTCATGAGGTGATGCTGCCTCGCTTGAAGTGTGAGAAGAATATCAAAAAAATTCTTCGGGAAACCGACTTGGATGAAGCATAGCCTGGTGCTTATGCTGGCAATTCTTTCAGAAAAATTTTGATAATTTATAAGGTGGAACTGAAATGTTTGAAAATTTGATTGTATTTGAAGAGCGATATGAAGAAATCAATCAGAAACTGTATGATCCGGATGTTGTGTCCGATCAGAAGCAGTATGCAGAATTGATGAAAGAACATAAAAATATTACACCAATCGTAGAGAAATACCGTGAGTATAAGCAGGCTGACGATACTTATAACGAAGCAAAGGCAATGCTGGCAGAAGGCGGTCTGGAGAAAGACTTTGCAGAGATGGTAGAACAGGAAATGCTGGATGCAAAAGCACAGCTGGAAGTTTTTGCTGACGAACTGAAGATTCTGCTGCTGCCACGTGACCCGAACGATGACCGCAACGTTATTGTTGAAATCCGCGGCGGTGCAGGCGGTGAAGAAGCAGCGCTGTTCTCTGCTGTTCTGTTCCGTATGTACAGTATGTATGCAGAGTCTCAGGGCTGGAAAGTTGACGTAATGAACACCAACGAAACAGAACTGGGCGGCTTTAAGGAAATCAGCTTTATGATCAATGGTGACGGTGCATACTCCAAACTGAAGTACGAAAGCGGTGTACACCGTGTGCAGCGTGTGCCGGAAACGGAAACACAGGGCCGTGTGCATACATCCACTGCAACAGTTGCTGTTCTGCCGGAAGCTGAAGACGTAGAAATCGAAATCAATCCGGCTGATCTGCAGATCGATACTTACCGTGCGTCCGGCGCCGGCGGCCAGCATGTTAACAAGACAGAATCTGCAATTCGTATTACACACCTGCCAACCGGCGTTGTAGTTGAGTGTCAGGATGAACGCAGCCAGTTTAAGAATAAGGACAAGGCAATGAAGATCCTCCGTTCCCGTCTGTACGAGGCAGAGATGGAGAAGCAGAACGCAGAGTTTGCCGCAGAGCGTAAATCTCAGGTTGGTACCGGTGACCGCTCTGAGCGTATTCGTACCTATAACTATCCACAGGGCAGAATCACTGACCACAGAATCGGCCTGACTGTGTATAAGTTTGAAGATATGCTCAACGGCAACCTGACAGAAATGGTAGATGCACTGATTACAGCAGACCGTACAGCGAAGTTACAGAACGCTGTAGAGGGTTAATGGATATAGAAATTAAAGGAGATAAATATCATGGAAACAAGAGAACTGAATTTGTTTATGAATAAAGAGAAGGCGATTGCAGATGCAGGCGAGATCCTGAAGAACGGCGGCATCGTGGCAATTCCAACAGAGACTGTTTACGGCCTTGCAGCAGACGCTTTCAACGAAGAAGCAATCGCTAAGGTTTTTGAAGCAAAGGGCAGACCGCAGGACAACCCTGTGATCGTACACATTGCAGACATGGAGCAGCTTTCTCAGGTTGCGGCAGAAGTACCGGAAAAGGCAAAGAAGCTGATGGATGCTTACTGGCCAGGTCCGCTGACACTGGTACTGAAGAAGACAGACGCTGTTCCGGCATCTGTTTGCGCAGGTCTGCCAACTGTTGCAGTTCGTTTTCCAAGCAACAAGGACACACTGGAAATCATCAAGGCTGCAGGTACACCACTGGCAGCACCTTCTGCTAACATTTCCGGCAGCCCAAGCCCAACAAAGGCAATGCACGTTCTTCACGACCTGAAGGGCAAGATCGATGCTGTTGTAAAGGCAACCGGTTTCTGCGAAGTTGGTCTGGAGTCTACCGTGATCGACATGACACAGGAAGTTCCTGTTCTTCTCCGTCCAGGTGCAGTAACACCAGAAATGATCGAGGCAGTGATCGGTGAGATCAAGCTCAGCGAAGGCATTCTTACAGAGATTCCGGAAGACGAAGCAGTGGCATCCCCAGGCATGAAGTACCGCCACTATGCACCAAAGGTAAAGGTAATTCTGGTAAAGGGCAGCTACGAAAAGTATCGTGACTACCTGAATGACCGTCAGTCCAGCAAGAACGTTGCACTGTGCCATAAGGGTGAAGGCACAGACATCGGCTGCCCAAGAATTACATACGGTATTGCAGCTTCTCCGGAAGAGCAGGCAAAGGAACTGTTCGATGCACTGCGTCAGATCGATAAGCTGGCTGTTAATGTTGTATACGCACGCTGCCCAAAGCTGGATGGCATCGGCCTTGCAGTTTACAACCGTCTTATCCGTGCAGCAGGATTTGAGGTGCTGGATCTTGGCGAATAATGTGATCGTCGGTCTGACCGGTCCTACGGGTGCCGGTAAATCGACTGCCTGCCTGGAAATGGTGCTGTTTGGCTGCGCTGTGATTGACTGCGATGTGCTGGCACATCGTGTGCTCAATGAAAACAAAGATTGTCAGAATGAACTGACAGCGCGATTTGGTGAAGACATCATCATTACAGAGGGCAAAGAGAAAGGCAAAATGGACCGCAAACTGCTGGGCAGCAGAGCCTTTTCCAGTAAGGAAAACACAGCGGCGCTGAATGCAATCACCCATCCGCATATTCGTGCAGCAATGGAGCATGAAATTCAGAAACTGCAGGAGAGCGGCAAAGAGGTTATCATTCTCGATGCACCGACACTGATCGAATCCGGCACTGTAGAAATGTGCGACAAAATTATTGTTGTAACAGCACCGGAAGCAATTAGAAAAGCGCGGATCATGGAGCGTGATCAGCTGACGGAAGAAGCAGCCGATGCAAGAATGGCTGC
This sequence comes from Acutalibacteraceae bacterium, assembly GCA_045638545.1. Taxonomy (GTDB): domain Bacteria; phylum Bacillota; class Clostridia; order Oscillospirales; family Acutalibacteraceae; genus UMGS1071. The sequence continues at coordinate 4,358 of JAZUBL010000081.1, forward strand.
CCAAAAGCCGGAAGCATTTTATACAGAACACGCAGACTTCATCATCGACGGTACACTGGACCTGTGCTGCCTTTCTGAGACAGTGCATGAGATTGTCCACGAACTGAAAGGAGACCATCATGCGTAAACGTTGGAAGCGCAGTATTGCGCTGCTGCTGGCAGCAGTTTCTGCAGCCGGTGTACTTGCTCTTGCCGGATGCGGTCATCCGGAAGAGGAAATTTATCCGCGCGAGTACAGCAGCATTGTCAGCCATGAGGCAAGAGAAAATAATCTGGAAGAAGCGCTGGTTTATTCCATCATTAAGGCAGAAAGCAACTTCGATCCGGAAGCGATGTCCCGTGTTGGTGCTGTTGGCCTGATGCAGCTGATGCCGTCTACTTTTGATTGGCTGCTGATGCGTGACGGCTATCCGGATCTTACACACGAAGATATGGGCAGACCGGAGATTAACATCCGTTATGGCTGCCATTATCTGGAGTTCCTCAGCGAGAAGTATAGTGCTATCAAAACCATTGCGGCGGCTTACAATGCAGGCCACGGCGCTGTAGACGGTTGGCTGAAGGATCCGAACTACTCGGATGATGGTATCAATCTGAAATATATTCCATACGGTGAAACAGCGGCTTACGCTGAAAAAGTAGCCGGTTTTTACGAAAAATATAACGAACTTTATTATAGTTAGGAGGCTAATTTCATGAGCGATCGTATTGAAGAAATGAGCAAAGAACTGCTGATCTCCCGCAAAAACGGTTTTTTTGAAGTGGACGACGCAGTGATCGAGCAGGCAGACGCATTCTGCGAAGATTATAAGGTTTTCCTGGATGCAGCAAAGACAGAGCGTGAAGCAGTATTCTATGCTATCGAAAAGGCAGAGGCAAACGGCTTCACAGAGTTTGACCCAACAAAGACCTATAATGCTGGCGATAAAGTTTACTACAACAACCGCGGCAAGGCAATCATTCTGGCTGTGATCGGTAAGAACGGCTGCAAGAACGGTGTTCGCATCGCAGCAGCACACATTGACTCTCCACGCCTTGACCTGAAGCCATATCCGCTCTATGAGTCTAACGATATGGTTCTGTTCAAAACACACTACTACGGCGGCATTAAGAAGTATCAGTGGACAACCATTCCGCTGGCAATGCACGGCCGTGTGGTAAAGCGTGACGGTACTTTTGTAGACATCAGCATTGGTGAGCAGCCAGGCGAGCAGCAATTCTGCGTAACAGACCTTCTGCCGCACCTGGGCACAGACCAGATGACAAAGACACTGGCTAAAGCAATCGAAGGCGAAGATCTGAACATTCTGGTTGGCAGCCGTCCTGTTCGCGCTGAGAAGGGCAAGGACCTGTTCAAGCTGAACGTAATGAAGCTGATTCACGACAAGTACGGTATTGTAGAAGAAGATTTTGTTTCCGGCGAAATCGAGTTCGTGCCTGCATATAAGGCAGCAGACATCGGTTTTGACCGCAGCATGGTTGGTTCTTACGGCCATGATGACCGCGTATGCGCTTATCCTGCGCTGGAAGCAATCTTCAACTGTGAGGTACCGGAAAACACAATTCTGACCGTACTGGCAGATAAGGAAGAAGTTGGCAGCGACGGCAACACAGGTCTCAATTCCTCCTTCCTCCGTTACTTTATCAGCGACCTGGCAAGAGCAGAAGGCCTTGTAGAACATCATGTGCTCAGCAAGTCCAAGTGTCTCTCTGCTGACGTAACAGCAGCGTATGACCCAACTTACGGCAGCGCATACGAGCCGCTGAACTCCTGCTACCTGAACAATGGTGTCAGCGTAATGAAGTACACAGGCGCACGCGGCAAGAGCGGCACAAGCGATGCTTCTGCAGAATTTATGGCAGAAGTACGCAAGCTGTTCCACGACAATAACATTCTGTGGCAGACAGGCGAGCTTGGTAAGGTTGACGGCGGCGGCGGCGGTACCGTAGCAATGTATATTGCAAACATGGATATCGACGTTGTAGACGTTGGTGTGCCGGTAATTTCCATGCACGCTCCATTTGAAGTTGTTGCAAAGCTGGATGTCTACATGGCATACCGTTGCTTTAAGGCATTCTTCGAGGCATAATTGCCCCGCAATGAGGTAAGAGCGGATGCAGGTAGAACGCAGCCGTAAAAACCGCAAACCGCGGAAAGCAGGGAAAAATCAGACCATCCGAAGCCATCGCAAACGCCCTATGGATCAGGTGAAAAAACTGCGGATCACCATGGCGGTGCTGGCGTTATCAGCAACAGCAATTGTTGCCGGTATTATTTTCTATTGCGTCTGGACGTTTTCCGACTCCTACGAAGCAGAGAAGAATGGAACTTCTTCTGCCGTATCCTCCGGTGCTTACGAAAACAACAGTACCGGACTGCCGACCTATGAAGACAGCTTCAATCTGGTGCTGGTCAACAGCAAATACAAACTGCCGGATTCCTTTGCAGTGCATCTGACAGAGGTAGACGGTGTGCAGGTAGAAGAACGCATTGCTGTTTATCTGGAAAATATGCTGGCTGCTGCAAAAGAAGACGGCGTGGATCTGCAAGTAAAATCCGGTTATGTCAGCGGAGAGGTACAGGCGGAATTGTACCAGAAAAAACTGAAGCAGCTGCTGAACAGCGGCCTTTCTAAGATGAAGGCTGAAAGCCAGGCGCAGATTCTGGTGGGTGACAGCGGCTACAATGAATTCCAGACCGGTATGGCGGTTGTGTTTGCAACTTCAGAGAAAGGTGCGTTTCAGTGTACAGCAGCTTACCGCTGGCTTATTGCCAACGGGATCCGCTACGGTTTTATTCTGCGGTATCCGGAAAATAAAACGACCCATACAAAAAGGGCGTTTGAACCGGAGCATTTCCGTTTTGTGGGGCAAAAACACGCCACAAGAATGCGGGAATTGGAGATGAGTTTGGAAGAATACGCAAATTATATGAAATTACAGGCGTATTCGTAAAAATAATCCTTGCAATTTAGATTCAGATATGGTAGAATCATAACATTAATGTTGTATATTAGCTGAAAGAGGTGACAAAAATGAAAGAGAACATCCATCCAAAGTATGAGAAGGCAGTGATTAAGTGTGCTTGTGGCAACGTAATCGAGACACGTACAACAAAGGGCGATATCCACGTAGAAATCTGCTCTAAGTGTCATCCTTTCTTTACAGGTAAGCAGAAGCTGGTTGATACAAGCGGTCGTGTTGATCTGTTTAAGAAGCGCTATGGTCTGAAGGATAAATAAGAAACGTTCCAAACGAACGAAGTGTTATTTCTTTTAGTTTGTCTTTTATCGAAAGCGGTGCAGTGATTGCACCGCTTTTTTCATATACGGATTATACCATTCCTGCAAAGCAGGAGAAAGAGGGGATTGGTATGGCAGAATCCTATAAAACTGTTTCGCTGGAAACTTCTGACGAATTTGTAGAAAAACGCTCCCGTTTTATTGGCTATATCAAGCCGGTAAAAACAGAAGCAGAAGCGGTCGAATTTATTCAGTCGATCAAATCCAAGCACTGGGATGCTACCCATAATGTATACGCATACTGTCTGCGGGAAGGCCAGATTAAGCGCTATTCCGATGATGGTGAGCCGCAGGGCACAGCCGGTATTCCAACACTGGACGTACTGCTGAAAACAGGCGTTGTGGACGTTGTTGTCGTTGTAACACGCTACTTTGGCGGTATTCTGCTGGGCGGCGGCGGTCTGGTGCGCGCTTATTCCCATGCGGCTCGCATTGCGGTAGATGCAGCGCAGGTGATCACCATGAAGGTGTGCAAGCTCTGCAGCCTGACCTGCGACTATAATCAGTACGGTAAAGTTTCTTCTCTGATTCCGGAATGCGGCGGTTTTCTGGATGACAGTGATTTTGGTGAAAACGTAACCCTGAAATTCCACATGGATGAAGATGACCTGGGTGCTTTTGAAAAGCAGCTGGCAGATGCAACCTGTGGTAGTGTATCTGTAAATTGCGACGGAGAAAAGTTTTTTCAAATAAATTAAAAAAATAAAGGGTTTTTCGATTTTATCTCGTATATCTCTATGAAAGTATCGCGAAATAGCTAAAACAGCTGTTTTCCCGCGGCTTTCAAGAACGTGGGGGATTATACCCTGCACCACACGGAGTGGATGAACACTGCTCTGTATGGAATCGTTATTATTTATTTGGAGTATCTTAATGGCTTTACCGGATCAATTTTTACAGGAACTGAAACTGCGCAGCGACATGGCAGACGTGGCTTCTTCTTATGTGAATCTGAAAAAACATGGCAGAAACTACGTTGGTCTTTGTCCGTTCCACAGCGAAAAAACACCGTCGTTTAATGTGTACAGCGACAGCAATTCTTATTATTGCTTTGGCTGTCATGCCGGCGGCGATGTGATCACCTTTATTCGGAACATTGAAAATCTGGATTATATGGAAGCGGTGAAGTTTCTGGCAGACCGCGCAGGACTGCAGGTACCGGAAAATTCTTACGATGACAGCCTCTCTAAATTAAAGGGGCGCATTTTAGAGATCAACCGGGAAACGGCCCGTTTTTATCATAAGTGCCTCATCAGCGAAGCTGGCGCAGAGGGACTTGCTTATCTGCGGCGCCGCGGTCTAAGCAACCAGACAATCCGGCACTTTGGTCTTGGTTTTTCACCGGCCTCTCGGTTTGCGCTGGTGGATCACCTGACAAAACTGGGCTATACGCCACAGGAGATGGTGCAGGCAAACGTAGCCTTTGAAAGCCGCAGCGGCAGGCTGATTGACCGGTTTGCCGGCAGAGTGATGTTTCCCATCATTGATCTGCGCGGCAACGTGATCGCTTTCGGCGGTCGTATTCTGACCGATGAAAAGCCAAAGTATCTGAACACCTCCGACACGCTGGTGTTCAAAAAAAGCAATGGCCTTTTTGCTATGAATTTTGCGAAAAATGCAGAAGGTGAGCGGTTATTGCTGGTAGAAGGCTACATGGACGTGATCGCGCTGCACCAGGCAGGCTTTACCAATGCGGTAGCTACCCTGGGCACAGCGCTGACGCAGGAACAGGCGCATGTGATGTCTCACTATGCAAAAGAAGTGATTGTGTCCTATGATGCTGACGAGGCAGGCCAGAGAGCGGCCCAGCGTGCCATTCACTTTCTGCGGAATGCAGGTGTGAATGTGAAAATGCTGGTTGTGCCGGATGGAAAAGACCCGGATGAATTTATTCGCTCCCATGGAGAGCAGGGTGTTATTCGCTTCCGGCAGCTGATTGAATCCAGTGACAATGACGTCATGTATCAGCTGAGTAAGCTGAAAAGCAGATACAATACGGCGATTCCGGAAGGCCGGATCGCCTATCTGAACGGTGCCGCAGAAGTACTTGCGAACCTGGACAACCCGATGGAACGGGATGTTTATGCAGGCAAAGTGGCGCAGGAAACAGAGATCGATCGTTCGGCGGTGTTGCTGCAGATCAACAAGATCCGCCGAAATAAATATAAGAACAGGCAGATGAAAGAATTCCGGCAGTACCAGCAGCAGGTCACCGGGATGCGGGATACGGTAAATCCGGAAAAATTCCACAATCTGCGTTGTGCAAATGCAGAAGAAGGCGTCCTTGCTTTTCTTCTGCGGAACCCGGCAGACAGAGAAGTGCATGCTGTGTGGGATGCACTTCCGCCGGAAAAGTTCTGCACCGAATTTAACAGGCGTGTATATCAGGCTATTATGGGCAGAATGTTGGAGGGTGGTCCCTGCGGACTGATGGATATTTCCCATCAGTTTTCCGGTGAAGAAGTAGGTTCCATCTCCAGAATGATTGCAAAATACGGAGACGCTGCAGTGCGGTATGCAGACGTTTTAGAATATATCAATATTATTCAGCAGGAAAATTTAAAACTGCAGGCAGAGACTCTCACAGACGCTAAAGCCGATGCTGTGCAGTCATATCTGCAAACTTTAAAAGAGCAGAAAAAGTAGGAGGATACGCAATGAACGTACCAGATAAGAAATTATTAGTAAAAACTTTGCTTGATTCCGGCAAGAGCAAGGGTCAACTGAATACAAAGGAGATCCTGGATGCTTTGGGCGAATTTGACATTGAGCCGGATCAGATTGAGAAGATCTACGATTGTCTGGAGTCAGAGGGTATCGAGATCGTTGAAGACTTCGAAGATATGCGTGTAGAAGATCTGGAAGGCGATGTTCCGGAAGATGATCAGGTTGATATTGAAAATGCACTCAGCACAGAGGGCATTGCAATTGATGACCCGGTTAAGGTTTATCTGAAGGAAATCGGCCGTGTGCCGCTGCTTTCTCCGGAAGATGAAATTGAGCTGGCACAGCGCATTATTGATGGCGACAACGCTGCAAAGAAGAAGCTTTCCGAAGCAAACCTGCGTCTTGTTGTAAGTATTGCAAAGCGTTACCTGGGCCGCGGCATGCAGTTCCTGGATCTGATCCAGGAAGGCAACCTTGGTCTGATCAAGGCAGTTGAAAAGTTCGACTACACAAAGGGCTTTAAGTTCTCTACTTACGCAACATGGTGGATTCGTCAGGCAATCACAAGAGCGATTGCAGACCAGGCAAGAACCATCCGTATTCCTGTTCACATGGTTGAAACCATCAACAAGGTAAAGAAGGTTTCCAGCCAGCTGCTCCACACCAACGGCCATGAGCCAACAGCAGATGAGATTGCAGAAGAACTGGATATGCCTGTTGATAAAGTACGTGAGATCATGCGTGTGGCACAGGAACCTGTTTCTCTGGAAACACCGATCGGTGAGGAAGAAGACAGCCATCTCGGCGACTTCATTCCAGACGACGATGCGCCGGCACCAGCAGACGCAGCTTCTCACACACTGCTCCGCGAGCAGCTGGCAGAGGTGCTGGACACCCTGACACCAAGAGAAGAAAAGGTTCTGCGTCTCCGTTTTGGCCTGGAGGACGGTCGTTCCAGAACACTGGAAGAAGTAGGCAAGGAATTCAACGTAACACGTGAGCGTATCCGTCAGATCGAAGCAAAGGCGCTTCGCAAGCTGCGTCACCCAAGCCGCAGCAAGAAGCTGAAGGATTTCCTGGACTAAGAGTAAGAGGGATATGTATGAACATTACATTGGAAGCAGACTATGCAGTGCGAATCGTGGATGCGCTTTCGCACTGTGACCAGCGGACAGACGCCAGTCAGATTTCAGAAACAACTCAGGTGCCGCAGCGGTTTGCGCTGAAAATTCTGCGCAAGCTGGTAAGCGCCGGGCTGGTAAAATCATACAGAGGTGCTTCCGGTGGATATGAACTGGCAAAGCAGCCGCAGGAAATTACGCTGCGGCAGGTGATTGAAGCGATTGAAGGACCTTTTACCATCAGCCGCTGCCAGGACAGCGCGTACTGTTGTACCAATGCTTCCTGCAAGGTACATAAAATTTACGCAGAAGTTTCGCAGATGGTGCGGGATAAACTGGATGCTTATACCTTTGGCAGCTATGACGAAACAAACTGCAAAAAATAATTTAGTTAAATTAGCAAAACTGACAGGTTATAAAATCTGTCAGTTTTTTCTATTTTCAGAATTGCAATATGTGAAATATACAAATTTCTAAAAATTAATTATTTATATTGACAAAACCGCAAGGTTGATATATAATATTATACTGCACCATTATGGATAATTGCGTCTTTAAAATCGTGAATTTCCACAGGAATCTTAAAGAATATTTGAAGATTTTGTAAAAAATTCTATGGTGATATAACAGGATGTAACCATATACGGTAAATATAGGAATGGAGTGATTGAGCGAATGGTGAATGTGAAACCGAAACAATTAGGCAGAACTACTCGTATGAGTTTTTCCAAGATTGATGAAGTTCTGGAAATGCCAAATTTGATTGAGGTACAGAAAAACTCTTACGAATGGTTTCTCGATGAAGGTTTGAAAGAGGTTTTCAAGGATGTTTCCGGTATTACTGACTATACAGGTAATCTGGTTCTCGACTTTGTAAACTATCATTTAGAGAGAAACAAGCCCAATTACAGTGTAGAAGAGTGTAAGGAGCGTGACGCTACTTACGCTGCTCCTCTGCGCGTAACCGCACGTCTCCTCAATAAAGAGACAGGCGAGATCAAGGAATCTGAAGTATTCATGGGTGATTTCCCTCTCATGACAGAGAGCGGCACCTTTGTGATCAACGGCGCAGAGCGTGTTATTGTTTCCCAGCTGGTTCGTTCTCCAGGTGTATACTACAAAATGGAGTACGATAAGACCGGTAAGGAACTCTTCAGCTCCACCGTAATTCCAAACCGCGGCGCTTGGCTCGAGTATGAAAACGATGCCAACGACGTATTTTATGTCCGTATTGATAAAAATAGAAAGCTCCCGGTAACAGTATTTATCCGTGCCCTGGGGCTTGGTTCTGATGCGGAAATTCTCGAATATTTCGGTGATGACGACCGCATCAACGCTACAATCGAAAAAGATCCATGTAAATCCATTGAAGAGGCGCTGTTTGAGGTATACCGCAAGCTGCGTCCAAGCGAACCGCCAACCATCGAAAGTGCTCAGTCCCATATCAACAGCTTGTTCTTTGATGCAAGAAGATATGATATGTCCAGAGTTGGCCGCTATAAGTACAACAAGAAGCTGAACCTGGCAGGCAGACTGGCAGGTCAGGTTCTGTCTCAGCCTGTAATCAACCCGGCAACTGGCGAGATCATGGCTGAAGCTGGCGAGAGAATCTCTCTGCAGCGTGCAATGGAAATGGACAACGCAGGCGTATGCAATGCATTTGTAGCTGTAGGCGACCGTGAAGTAAAGATCATTTCCAACGGCATGGTAGATATCAGCAACTTTGTTTCCTTTGATGCAAAGGAAGAGTGCGGTATCAAGGAGCGTGTACGCTTCAGCGTGCTGATGGAGATCCTCGAGTCCCTCGATGATGAAAATGAAATCAAGGAAGCAATCCGCAGCCGTATGGATGAGCTGATTCCAAAGCACATCATTACAGATGATATCTTTGCTTCCATCAACTATATGAACTGCCTGGCAATGGGCATTGGCAACACAGACGATATCGACCACCTGGGTAACCGCCGCATCCGTTCTGTTGGTGAACTGCTGCAGAACCAGTTCCGCATCGGTTTCTCCCGTCTGGAGCGTGTAATTCGTGAAAGAATGACACTGCAGGCACAGGATCTGGAAGTGCTGACACCACACTCCCTGATCAACATCCGTCCTGTTGTTGCTGCAATCAAGGAATTCTTCGGTTCCTCCCCACTGTCTCAGTTTATGGACCAGACCAACCCGCTGGCAGAGCTGACACATAAGCGTCGTCTCTCCGCACTGGGCCCTGGCGGCCTTTCCAGAGATCGTGCAGGCTTCGAAGTTCGTGACGTTCACTACAGCCACTACGGCCGCATGTGTCCAATCGAAACTCCTGAAGGTCCTAACATCGGTCTGATCTCTTACCTGGCTACTTTTGCGCGCATTAACGAATACGGCTTCATCGAAGCACCATTCCGCCGCGTAGATAAGGAAACAGGTATTGTTCTTCCAGAAGTTGTTTACATGACAGCTGACATCGAAGACGATTACATTGTTGCACAGGCGAACGAACCGCTGGATGAAGAAGGCCGCTTCCTCAACCAGAAGGTTACAGGCCGCTGCCGTGATGAGTTCGTTGACGTTGACCGCTCTCAGGCAGACTATATGGACGTTTCCCCACGAATGGTAGTTTCTGTTGCGACTGCAATGATCCCATTCCTGGAAAACGACGACGCCAACCGTGCTCTGATGGGTTCCAACATGCAGCGTCAGGCTGTGCCGCTGATGAAGACAGAGGCTCCAATTGTTGGTACCGGTATGGAATACAAGGCAGGCGTTGACTCCGGTGTTTGCGTAATTGCAAGAAACGACGGCGTTGTTCGCAGCGTAAGCGCAGACGAAGTTGTTGTAACATGCGACGACGGTACACAGGATAACTACAGCATTATCAAGTTCAGCCGTTCCAACCAGGGTACCTGCATCAACCAGGTTCCTGTTGTATCTGCTGGCGAAAGAATCAAGAAGGGTGACGTTATTGCTGACGGTCCGGCAACACAGAACGGCGAAATCAGCCTTGGTAAGAACGCGCTCATCGGCTTTATGACATGGGAAGGCTACAACTACGAAGACGCTGTTCTCATTAATGAGCGTATTGTTCGCGATGACGTTTACACCTCTATCCATATTGAGGAATATGAGATCGAAGCACGTGACACAAAGCTGGGTCCGGAAGAGATCACAAGAGATATTCCAAACGTAAACGAAGACCTGCTCAAGGACCTGGACGAAAACGGTATCATCCGCATCGGTGCTGAGGTTCGCGCTGGTGACATTCTCGTTGGTAAGGTTACACCAAAGGGTGAAACTGAGCTGACAGCAGAACAGCGTCTCCTCCGTGCGATCTTCGGTGAAAAGGCAAGAGAAGTTCGTGATACTTCTCTCCGTGTACCGCACGGTGAGTACGGTATCATCGTTGACGTAAAGGTATTTACAAGAGAAAACAGCAATGACGAACTGAGCCCAGGCGTAAACAAGGTTGTACGCTGCTACATCGCACAGAAGCGTAAGCTCTCTGTTGGTGATAAGATGGCTGGTCGTCACGGTAACAAGGGTGTTGTATCCAGAATTCTTCCACAGGAAGATATGCCATTCCTGCCAGACGGCACACCACTGGATATCGTTCTGAACCCACTGGGCGTTCCATCCCGTATGAACATCGGTCAGGTTCTGGAAGTGCACCTTGGTTATGCTGCGAAGGCACTTGGCTGGAAGATCATGACACCTGTATTTGACGGTGCCCATGAAAGAGATATTTCCGAATGTCTGGAAATGGCAGGCTACAGAGGCGACGGTAAGACCATCCTGCAGGACGGCCGTACCGGTGAGTTCTTCGATAACCCTGTAACTGTTGGTTACATGTACTATCTGAAGCTCCACCACCTGGTAGACGATAAGATCCACGCACGTTCCACAGGTCCATACTCCCTCGTTACACAGCAGCCACTGGGCGGTAAAGCACAGTTCGGCGGCCAGCGTTTCGGTGAAATGGAAGTTTGGGCACTGGAAGCTTACGGCGCAGCTTACACTCTGCAGGAAATCCTGACTGTGAAGTCTGACGACGTTGTGGGCCGTGTAAAGACCTACGAGGCAATCGTTAAGGGTCAGAATATTCCAAAGCCGGGCGTACCGGAATCCTTTAAGGTTCTCATTAAGGAACTCCAGTCTCTCGGTCTTGATGTTCGTGTTCTGGATAAGGACAACGAAGAAATCGATCTGCAGGCAAACTTCGACGAAGATGACGATCTCGGCTTCAAGCCAGCTGATGATGAGCCAGCATTCGAAGAAGAAACAGTTGCAGACGGCAACTACGATGGCTACACCATGGAAGACGCTGAAGACAGCATCGCTGAAGAACTGTTCGGCGGCGGTGAGGATATGGGCGATTTCCGTTCCTATGATGACAGCTACACCGGCGAAGATGGCCTGGATGATTAAAAGAAGGGGGACGTATCATGGAATTTAATGTATTTGAATCAATCAAAATCGGAATTGCTTCCCCGGATAAAATCAGAGAGTGGTCTTACGGTGAAGTAAAGAAGCCGGAGACAATCAACTACCGTACCCTCAAGCCAGAACGTGACGGTCTGTTCTGTGAGCGTATCTTTGGCCCACAGAAGGACTGGGAGTGTCACTGCGGTAAGTACAAGCGTATCCGTTACAAGGGTAAGGTTTGTGACCGCTGCGGCGTTGAGGTAACAAGAGCAAAGGTTCGTCGTGAGCGTATGGGCCACATCGAGCTGGCTGCTCCGGTTTCTCATATCTGGTATTTCAAGGGCATTCCATCCAGAATGGGTCTGCTCCTGGATATCTCTCCAAGAATGCTGGAGAAGGTTCTCTACTTTGCACTGTACATTGTTACAGATCCGGGCGATGTTCGTGAACTGCAGAAGAAGCAGCTTCTGACAGAAAAAGAATATCGTGATATGCGTGAAAAGTACGAGGACGATTTCGAAGCAGGTATGGGCGCAGAGGCAATCAAGAAGCTGCTGGCTGAGGTTGACCTGGACGCTACATCTGAAGAGCTGAAGGAAGAACTGGAAACTGCAACAGGCCAGAAGAAGGTTCGTATCCTGAAGCGTCTCGAAGTTGTTGACGCATTCCGTCTCTCCGGCAACCGTCCGGAGTGGATGATTCTGGACGTTGTTCCGGTTATTCCACCGGATATCCGTCCAATGGTACAGCTGGACGGCGGCCGCTTTGCGACTTCCGACCTGAACGACCTGTACCGTCGTGTAATCAACAGAAACAACCGTCTGAAGAGACTGCTGGAGCTGGGCGCACCGGACATCATTGTTCGCAACGAAAAGCGTATGCTCCAGGAAGCTGTTGACGCACTGATCGATAACGGCCGCCGCGGCAGACCTGTAACAGGTCCAAACAACCGTCCGCTCAAGTCCCTCTCCGATATGCTGAAGGGTAAGCAGGGCCGTTTCCGTCAGAACCTGCTGGGTAAGCGTGTTGACTACTCCGGCCGTTCCGTTATCGTTGTTGGTCCGGAACTGAAGATGTACCAGTGCGGTCTGCCAAAGGAAATGGCACTGGAACTGTTCAAGCCATTTGTTATGAAGCGTCTGGTTGAGACAGGTGCTGTTGGCAACATCAAGGCAGCAAGAAAAGCTGTAGAACGTGCAAAGCCGGAAGTATGGGATGCACTGGAGATCGTAATCAAGAACCATCCGGTTCTCCTCAACCGTGCGCCTACACTGCACAGACTGGGCATCCAGGCGTCTGAGCCTGTACTGGTAGAGGGTAAGGCTCTGAAGCTGCACCCACTGGTATGTACCGCTTATAACGCTGACTTTGACGGTGACCAGATGGCTGTTCACGTACCGCTTTCCGCAGAGGCACAGGCAGAGGCTCGTTTCCTCATGCTGGCAGCAGGCAACCTGCTCAAGCCATCTGACGGTCGTCCGGTAGCTGTTCCAACACAGGATATGATCCTCGGTTCCTACTACCTGACACTGGAGAAGGAAGGCGAGCCGGGTGAAGGCAAGGTATTCCGTGATGTTGATGAAGCAATCATGGCATACGACAGCAAGGCTGTCAGCCTCCACGCAAAGATCGGTGTTCGCAGAACAATGGAAGTAAACGGCGAGATGAAGTCCAAGGTTGTTTACACAACTGTTGGCCGTATCATCTTCAACCGTCCTGTTCCGCAGGATCTGGGTTACGTTGATCGTACAAACCCGGAAACCATGTTCGATTTCGAAATAAACTTCCTGGCTGGCAAAAAGCAGCTGGGCAAGATCATTGATAAGTGCATCCGTGTACACGGCGTTGCTAAGACGGCTGAAGTACTGGATGAAATTAAGGCACAGGGTTATAAGTACTCCACACGAAGCGCTATTACTGTTGCTGTTTGCGATGCTTCCATTCCACCGCAGAAGCAGCAGATCATCGCTGACGCTGAGCAGGAGATCGATATGATCACATCCGAATTCGAAGAGGGTCTCCTGTCTGATAACGAGCGTTACAACGCTGTTCTGAAGACATGGGAGAAGGCAACAAATGACGTTACCGACGCCCTCCAGAAGAACCTGCATCAGTACAACCCAATCTTCATGATGGCTGACTCCGGTGCTCGTGGTTCCATGAGCCAGATCCGTCAGCTGGCCGGTATGCGTGGTCTGATCGCCAATACATCCGGTAAGACAATCGAAATTCCGATTCGTGCAAACTACCGTGAAGGTCTGAACATTCTGGAATACTTTATTTCTTCCCGTGGTGCTAGAAAGGGTCTGGCTGATACCGCGCTGCGTACAGCTGACTCCGGTTACCTGACAAGACGTCTCGTTGACGTTTCTCAGGAAGTTATTATCCGTGAGGATGACTGTGGTGCAGAGCACGGCCTCGAAGTATTCGATATCCGCGAGGGTAAGGAAATCATCGAAGGTCTCGCAGAGCGTCTCACAGGCCGTTACCTCGTTCACGACTTTGTGGACGAAGCAACTGGTGAAGTTCTCGTTTCCAAGGATAAGCTGATGGACGAAGACGATGCAAATCTCATCGTATCTCACGGTGTTGAGCGCATCGAAATCCGTTCCATCCTCGGTTGTGAAGCAAAGCACGGCACATGTAAGAAGTGCTACGGTTCCAACCTGGCAACAGGTCAGTCCGTAAACGTTGGTGAAGCTGTTGGTATCATCGCTGCACAGTCTATCGGTGAACCAGGTACACAGCTGACCATGCGTACATTCCACACTGGTGGTGTTGCTTCCGCAGAAGATATTACACAGGGTCTCCCAAGAGTTGAAGAACTCTTCGAAGGCCGTAAGCCAAAGCACCTCGCTATTATCAGTGAGATCGGCGGCGTAGTATCCTTCACCGATATTAAGAAGAACAAGCACGTTCTCGTAACAAGCCCGGACGGCGATCAGAGATCTTACCTGATCCCATTCGGCTCCAGAATCACTGTTAAGGAAGACCAGATCATTACAGCTGGTACCCGTATTACAGAAGGTTCTGTAAACCCACACGACGTTCTCGCTATCAGCGGTCCACAGGCTGTGCAGAACTACCTCATTGAGGAAGTACAGCGCGTTTACCGTATGCAGGGTGTAGATATCAACGATAAGCACATCGAAGTTATTGTACGCCAGATGATGAAGAAGGTTCGCGTGGATGATGCAGGTTCTACAAACTTCCTGCCAAGCTCCCTGTCTGATAAGGCAGAGGTAGATGCAGCAAACAAGGTAATCCGCAAGAGAATTGCAGAAGGCGATACAGGCCTGAAGGAAGCTACCTATACACCAGTTCTTCTGGGTATTACAAAGGCTTCCCTGGCAACAGACTCCTTCCTGTCTGCGGCTTCCTTCCAGGAGACAACAAGAGTTCTCACAGATGCTGCAATTAAGGGCAAGGTTGACCCACTCCTTGGCCTGAAAGAAAACGTTATTATTGGTAAGCTGGTACCGGCTGGTACAGGTATGGCTTGCTACCGTGACGTTGAAATTGAGCGTGAAAACGCAGTGGAGGCAGCTGCAGCAGAGGCTGCTCCAGAAGCAGCAGAAATTTCTGCAAATTAATTTAAAATAATCATTGACAAACTGATCGCGTTATGGTATATTCTGTATTGTGGGAAGTTTGTGCTAAATGAAATATAACGACCCATCAAATACAACAATATTTGATGGGTTTTTGTTTTATTACTAGTCAAACTCACAACATTTACAAAAACTAAGTTAGGAGGTGTCGTATGCCAACATTTAACCAATTGGTGCATACCGGTAGAGCAGTTCAAGAGAAGAAAGCAAAGGCTCCTGCCCTTCTGAAGGGTTGGAACTCCAAG
The DNA here is from genome assembly GCA_045638545.1 of Acutalibacteraceae bacterium. Taxonomy (GTDB): domain Bacteria; phylum Bacillota; class Clostridia; order Oscillospirales; family Acutalibacteraceae; genus UMGS1071. The sequence goes on from JAZUBL010000081.1 coordinate 19,711, forward strand.
AAGAGAGTGTTTGTTGATCAGAACTCTCCACAGAAGAGAGGCGTTTGTACTTCTGTTAAGACTGCAACCCCAAAGAAGCCAAACTCTGCTCTGAGAAAGATCGCTAGAGTTAGACTTTCTAACGGTATTGAAGTTAGTGCATACATCCCAGGCGTAGGTCACAACCTGCAGGAGCACAGCGTAGTTATGATTCGCGGTGGTCGTGTAAAGGACCTCCCAGGTGTACGTTACCACATTATTCGTGGTACACTTGATACTCAGGGTGTATCCGGCCGTATGCAGGCTCGTTCCAAGTACGGTGCAAAGCGTCCAAAGCAGGGCGCAAAGAAATAATTGGTAAGGCGAAGCACAACAAAAGTTTTTGACAGAATACCGAACGGCTGCGTGTTGATTTAATAAACACAGCACAATGCAGCGGCGTTTTTATATATCTATAAATTCTGCCTCTGTATTGGCCAACGGGAGAATGTCGCTTTCGAGTACCAATGATATCATCAAATATGAAGGAGGGAAGCAAAGTGCCAAGAAGAGGCTCTATCGCAAAGAGAGACGTTTTGAACGATCCAATGTACAACTCCAAGATCGTTACAAGACTCGTAAACAACATTATGTTAGACGGTAAGAAGGGCGTTGCTCAGAAGATCGTTTATGGTGCATTTGAAATCGTTCAGGAAAAGACAGGTAAGGATCCATTAGAGGTTTTTGAACTCGCTATGGAAAACGTAATGCCTGCTCTGGAAGTTAAGGCTCGCCGTGTAGGTGGTGCTACTTACCAGGTTCCAATGGAGGTTCGTCCTGAGAGAAGACAGACACTCGGTCTGCGCTGGCTGACAAGATATTCCAGACTCAGAGGCGAGAAGACAATGAAGGAAAGACTTGCAGGTGAAATCCTCGATGCAGTGAACGGTGTAGGCGGCGCAGCTAAGAAGCGTGACGATACACACAAGATGGCTGAAGCTAACAAGGCTTTCGCACACTACAGATGGTAATCAACCGATTCTGGTTAATGTATTAAGGAGGGAGCTATCGCAAGGCAGGTATCACTTGAATTAACTCGTAATATCGGTATCATGGCACACATCGATGCTGGTAAAACAACAACATCTGAACGTATTTTGTTCTACACAGGTGTTAACCACAAGCTTGGTGAAACACACGATGGTTCTGCTACAATGGACTGGATGGCTCAGGAGCAGGAGAGAGGTATTACAATCACTTCTGCTGCTACCACCTGTTTTTGGAAGGGCCATAGACTGAACATCATCGACACCCCAGGTCACGTTGACTTTACAGTAGAAGTAGAGCGCTCCCTGAGAGTTCTCGACGGCTCCGTAACAGTTCTCTGTGCAAAGGGCGGTGTTGAGCCACAGTCTGAAACCGTTTGGCGTCAGGCTGACGAATACAAGGTTCCTCGTATGGCTTACGTTAACAAGATGGACATCATGGGCGCAGACTTCTTCAGAGTTGTGCAGATGATGAAGGACCGTCTTAAGTGTAATGCTGTACCGATTCAGCTGCCAATCGGCAGTGAGGACACATTCCGCGGCATCATCGACCTCGTTGAGATGAAGGCGGAAATTTACTACGATGACCTGGGTAAGGATATGCGCGAGGAAGAAATTCCAGCAGATATGCTTGAGCTGGCTCAGGAATACCACGCAAACCTGATGGAGTGCGTAGCAGAGCAGGACGACGAACTGATGGAGAAGTTCCTCATGGAGGAAGAGCTCACTAAGGAAGAAGTTATGGCATGTATCCGTAAGGCTACACTGAATAACGAGATGGTTCCTGTATGCTGCGGTACATCCTACAGAAACAAGGGTGTTCAGAAGCTGCTCGACGCTATCATCGCTTACATGCCAGCACCAACAGATATCCCGGACATGAACGGTGTAAATCCTGATACTGGTGAAGAAGACGTTAGAAAGGCATCCGATGACGAGCCATTCTCCGCTCTGGCATTTAAGATCGCAACTGACCCATTCGTAGGTAAGCTGTGCTTCTTCCGTGTGTACTCCGGTTCCATCGACGCTGGTTCTTCTGTATTTAACTCCACAAAGGGTAAGAACGAAAGAATCGGCCGTATCCTTCAGATGCACGCTAACCACAGACAGGATCTGGAAACTGTTTATGCAGGTGACATCGCTGCTGCGGTTGGTCTGAAGAATACAACAACAGGTGACACACTGTGTGATCCAAAGCACCCAATCATTCTGGAATCCATGGAATTCCCAGAACCAGTTATCAGCGTTGCTATCGAGCCAAAGACCAAGGCTGGTCAGGAAAAGATGGGCATTGCGCTGGCAAAGCTTGCTGAAGAAGACCCAACATTCCGCGCTTACACAGACGAGGAAACAGGTCAGACAATCATCGCAGGTATGGGTGAACTTCACCTGGAAATTATCGTAGACAGACTGCTCAGAGAGTTCAAGGTTGAGGCTAACGTTGGTAAGCCACAGGTTGCTTATAAGGAAACCTGCCGCAAGAACGCAGAGTCCGACATGAAGTACTCCAGACAGTCCGGTGGTAAGGGTCAGTATGGTCACGTTAAGATCAGACTTGAGCCAAACCCAGAAAAGGGCTACGAGTTTGTTAACGCAGTTGTTGGTGGTGCTATTCCGAAGGAATACATCCCAGCAGTTGACCAGGGTATCCAGGGCGCACTGCTCAGCGGTGTTCTCGCAGGCTACAACGTAGTAGACGTTAAGGTTACTCTGTATGATGGTTCTTATCATGAAGTTGACTCCTCTGAAATGGCATTTAAGATTGCTGGTTCCATGGCAGTTAAGGATGCTCTCAAGAAGGCAGACCCAGTTCTGCTCGAGCCAATCATGAAGGTTACAGTTATCGTTCCAGAAGATTACATGGGCGATGTTATCGGTGACCTGAACTCCCGTCGTGGTATGATCCAGGGCATGGATGCACTTCCAGGCGCTCAGCAGATCAACTCCCATGTTCCGCTTTCCGAAATGTTCGGTTATGCAACTGACATGCGTTCCAAGACACAGGGCCGTGGTCAGTACACAATGGAGCCAAGCCACTACGCTGAAGTTCCAAAGTCCATCGGCGAAGAGATTATGTCCGCTCGCGGTAAGAAGGACTAATATAAATTTTATCAATTTTGTATTGATTTTTCTCTCACTTATTGGTAAAATGAAGGTGTATACCAGACACCTAAAATATCTATATTAATTTAAAGGAGAGGTTTCCAATGGCAAAGGCAAAATTCGAAAGAACAAAACCACACGTTAATATTGGTACAATCGGTCACGTTGACCATGGTAAGACAACAACAACTGCAGCTATCACAAAGGTTCTCAACCTGAACGGCGAGGCTGAGTTCGTTGATTACGCAAACATCGATAAGGCTCCAGAAGAAAGAGCACGTGGTATCACAATCAACACATCCCACGTTGAGTACCAGACAGAGACACGTCACTACGCTCACGTTGACTGCCCAGGTCACGCTGACTACGTTAAGAACATGATCACTGGTGCTGCTCAGATGGACGGCGCTATCCTCGTTGTTTCCGCAGCTGACGGCCCAATGCCACAGACAAGAGAGCACATCCTGCTCGCTCGTCAGGTAGGTGTTCCATACATCTGCGTATTCATGAACAAGTGCGACCAGGTTGACGACGAAGAGCTCCTCGACCTCGTAGAAATGGAAATCCGTGAACTCCTCAGCGAGTATGAGTTCGACGGTGACAACGCACCAATCGTTCGTGGTTCTTCCCTGAAGGTTCTCGAGTCCAACTCCACAGACATCAACGCTCCAGAGTATGCTTGCATCAACGAGCTGATGGCTGCTGTTGACGAATTCATCCCAACACCAGAGCGTGACGATGCTAAGCCATTCCTGATGCCAGTTGAAGACGTATTCACAATCACAGGCCGTGGTACAGTTGCTACAGGTAGAGTTGAGCGTGGTATCATCAAGGTATCCGAGGAAGTTGAAATCGTTGGTCTCACAGACGAGAGACGTAAGGTTGTTGTAACAGGTCTGGAAATGTTCAGAAAGATTCTGGAATTCGCAGAGGCTGGTGACAACGTTGGTGTTCTCCTCCGTGGTGTTCAGAGAACAGACATCGAGCGTGGCCAGGTTCTCGCAAAGCCAGGCTCCATCAACCCACACACAAAGTTCAAGGGTCAGGTATACGTTCTGACAAAGGATGAAGGTGGTCGTCATACACCATTCTTCAACAAGTACCGTCCACAGTTCTACTTCAGAACAACTGACGTTACAGGTATCATCACTCTGCCAGAAGGCACAGAGATGTGCGTACCAGGCGATAACGTTGAGATGTCCGTTGAGCTGATCACACCAATCGCTATCGAAAAGGGTCTCCGTTTCGCTATCCGTGAAGGTGGCCGTACAGTTGGTTCCGGTGCTGTTATCGACGTTATCGAGGACTAATTCTCGTTAATTCGAAACGTACTATACTGACGTTATATAAGAAGGGTGCAGTCCTTAGGGGCTGCGCCCTTTTTCTTTTCTCTTTTTATTGTCGGGTTCTATAAAATCGAAGATGAAAAATTGATTGTTTTCAACAAAATCTACAATATTTTTCAGGTTCTGAAAAATCAATTTACAAATCCATAGGCTTATGGTATGATACTATCTAACGAAATTAAATAGCCCCTTATCAAGAGTGACGGAGGGATCAGGCCCGATGATGTCCGGCAACCTGCATGGTGCAAGGTGCCAATTCCTGCGGTTATGCCGAAAGATGAGGTTTTAAGCACTCAACGGCCTAGCCTGTGGGTGCTTTTTGTTTTGCAGAATAAAAACACTTGGAGGTACAATCATGTCTAAATATTTCTTTACATCTGAATCCGTAACAGAAGGTCATCCTGATAAAATCTGTGACAAGATCTCTGACTCCGTGCTGGATGCAATTCTGGCTCAGGATCCAAATGCACACGTTGCCTGCGAAGTAACTGCAACAACAGGCATGATCAACGTAATGGGCGAAATTTCCACTGAGGCGAACGTGGATATTGCTGATATTGCCAGAAAGGCAATTTGCGAAATCGGCTATGACAACCCAGACTGCTACTTTGACGGCAATACATGCGGCGTTTCCCTTTCTATCGACGTTCAGTCTCCTGACATTGCACAGGGTGTTCACAAGTCTCACGAGGCACAGAACGGTGCAACAGATGAGCTGGATATGACAGGTGCTGGTGACCAGGGCATGATGTTCGGCTTTGCATGTGACGAAACACCAGAGCTGATGCCGTTGGCAATCTCCCTGGCACATAAGCTGGCTAAGCGTCTCACAGCAGTTCGTAAGGATGGCACACTGTCCTACCTGCGTCCAGACGGTAAGACACAGGTAACAGTAGAATATGACGAAGCAGGTCTCCCAGTTCGTGTAGATACAGTTGTTATCTCCACACAGCACGCAGAAAGCGCAACACAGGAGCAGATCCGTGCTGACCTGATTGAGCACGTAATCAATGCAATCGTTCCAGCAGACATGATGGACGAGAACACAAAGTTCTACATCAACCCAACCGGTAAGTTCGTAATCGGCGGCCCTGTTGGCGATACAGGCCTCACAGGCAGAAAGATCATCGTTGATACATACGGCGGCTACGGCAGACACGGCGGCGGTGCATTCTCCGGTAAAGACCCAACAAAGGTTGACCGTTCTGCAGCATATGCAGCACGTTATGTTGCAAAGAACATTGTTGCTGCAAAGCTGGCTAAGAAGTGTGAAGTACAGCTGGCATACGCAATCGGTGTAGCACGTCCAGTTTCCATCATGGTAGAGACATTCGGTACATCCCAGTACAGCAACGCTGACCTGGCTGCAGCAGTTGAAAAGGTATTCGACCTGCGTCCAAGCGCAATCATCAAGACACTGGATCTCCGCAAGCCAATTTACAAGGGCCTGGCTTCCTATGGCCACATGGGCAGAGAAGATCTGGGTGTATCTTGGGAAAAGACAGACAAGGCAGAAGCAATTATCGCAGCTCTGCAGTAATATAACAGAGAAGCACTCGCAGCAGCGGGTGCTTTTTCTTTGCAGAAAATTCCGTAGCAGAATGATCGATCCCTCATAAAATAAACTGAGGTGAAAGTTATGCTATTGGTGGGAGAAATCATCGTATTATCACTGGCTGCTGTGGGATTGATCGCAATCTGCTGGAAACTGGCAGAGATCTTACTGGAGCCACAATATCAGACGGCAGTGACAATGGTGTTGCCGCTGCGGGGACATGTGGAAAACCTGGAACAGCAGCTGCGCTATTTTGCAGCGCGCTTTAAAAAGATGTCGAAAACAACGGAGGTTGGCTGGATCATCTGTCTGGATACCGGTATGGATGAAGAAACACGGATCCTGTGCGAAACGATCTGTGACAGGTATCCCTTTATGAATCTATGCACCAGAGCACAGATGGAGAAGTTGATTTCATAGGGGAAAGCGAGTATACTGAATAAAAGAATTACAGAAAAA
>JAZUBL010000082.1:0-3538 GCA_045638545.1 Acutalibacteraceae bacterium
ATAATATCACGCCTATATCCAAATGTCAACACTTTTTTGAATCTTTTTTGAGAAATTCTCATTTTATTTTTTCGCATTTTTACCAATCTCTATATGTAGTAGTTACAATTTATTTCTGCGCTTTTGTGGGGTTTTGCACAATCAATTTTTAGACGATTCCCTTCTAATATTTCGTATAAAAATAAAAAAGACGGGAATTCCCGCCTTTTTCTGAAAAATATTTTATGGACGTACAATTTTAATTGCAAGATAATCAAAATCACCCAGAATTGGTGCCTGCGGCTGCTGCAGTGTCAGCTCCACGCGTTGAATGCCGGAATTAAATTCCAGAATTTTATTGGTAATGCGTTCTGCCAGATACTCCGCTGTGTCGCAATGATCACCTTCTACCACACGGGTAATCAGCTGAACCAGCTCACGGCGATCAAGCGTATCTTCCTCATTATCTGTTTCGCATGGCTTTTTCAAATCGTAATCTAAAACAAGATCCAGTTCAAACTCCTGGCCGAATGTCATTTCCTGCATGGTTGTGCCGTGACGGCCACGCACACGCAATCCTTTAATGATAACCTGATCCATTTTCTGCTCCTTATTTATAGCTTAAGATGACGGTAATGCTCCGCATCTGCTCATTCATAATATATTTCACTTCTTTTTTATCAATCTGCGGAATTCCATACGCCTTATTGGAACCCTTTATATAGGAAAGAATTTTGGGCGACTTTGCTTTAATAAGACGATTAACTGCCATTTCAAAATCAATGTCTTCAGAGATATACAAATAAACTGCTGATTCTCTGTTTTCTGCTGCAGATTGAAACGCATCAATTACACGGCGATCTTCTGCCGAAGTAAAGCTATCGATAACGATGCCCCGATTCTTCAGATAGTTATATTCTTCCGAATCACAGGTTGGCAGCGAAAAGTTATAAGTAGACGCATCTTCCATATAATCTGCCACTTCCTGCATGGTCATCGCGTTCAGTTCCGGCGCAATTTTATGGTTTCCTTCCATAGCTGCATCTGTCACGTTAAAGTAATCATATAGAACAACTGCCTGCTGGTCATTCCATGTTGCATCAAGATGGTACCATTCTTCGTCCACCTTTACCAGGTTCCACATATGATTGGTACCACCAGCGATACCACAGACAAGACGACACTCCATGCCCACGTGATTGAGCAGCAGCTGCATTGCTCTCGAATACCCTTCACACACTGCAGTACCGTCGACCAGTGCGCCATACGCTGTGTAAGATTTCCAGTGACGGATCTGATTGTGATCATCTGCTGTTTCCATATCATACACACAGCGATCTGCTACTGTATTGAAAGCTTCCACTTCTCTGTCAAACTGAGAAAGAACTGTTTCACTCATAGAAGCAGTGTACTGTTTTACCGCTGCATCCAGACTGGAGATCATCATATTGCATTCCGACGGCGATACATAGGAATACAGCTGCACAATGGTATTTCCGTTGGAGTGTGCACGACCATATACGTTCGCAATCCAGAAAATCTGCGGATGATCGTTTTTAAACGCCGTAATCGCAATTTTAATTTCATCTTCTGTCAGTTCTGCATCCCAAACGGTAATTTTCCCCAGCTCATAATAACCGCTCTCATTTTTTTCATTGGAAATCGTATACGCATTTGCCAGCGCAAGATTATAAAGCGCTTCTTCGTTCCGTGTCATCAGATTATAATACTCACCGGATGATGGGCGATAACCATAAATTGAACTGCCTGTTTCCAATGCACGGGAAATTTCTCCGGAAGCAGTGACCGTTCCGGCAATTTCAGGGGATGCTGTTTCGTCTGGCATAACCACATCAGAAACAACTTCTGCGGCAATGTCCGTCTCCCCTGCTTTGCCGCAGCCTGTCGCTGCAAAACAAAGCAGCAGCCCGGCCAATGCAGCAACAGCAAGTTTATTCCATTTTTTCATTATGATTCCTCCCTGCCGCCGCGTTTATTCTACCCTTTCTATATATAGAAAGAAATTACAGTGCAATGCCGAACTGAACCCACAGGCACTTTGCTGTTTCTCTGTCACTTACTTCCTGAATTTCTACCAGTTTTTCTCCTTCAAATACCTTGAAAGTATTGCCGTCCAGGCACTTTCTGCCGGTCAATGTTTTTACACTGACGATTGGGAACTTATTAAACGGAGAATCCGGATGAAGTTCACTCCATACACAGGCTGCAACGTAATCCACGGTTGCCTGTGGTTCTTCTGTAAAGGACAGCAATCTGCTCCACTGACCTTTATAGTAATCATACAAAACCCAACCATAGAATGGCTCTTTTACAAATTTATATGTTTCGCCGCACTGCTTCTGTACAAGACCTTCCACCAGCTTCAGTGGGAATCTTGGAGAGCGCATACCAATGCCGATATCCCACAGATATGTACCGTCAGCTGCTTCTACTGCCAGCAGACGATGACGGCGCATTGGGACCTCGCCTTCTTCCACGTCACGGAAAAAGCGGGAGAAGTAATCCTTTACACCAAAACCGAGAGAACGAAGCAGAACACCGCAAAGACCGTTCAGCTCAAAGCAATTGCCGCCGCGGCGATGAACGATAATTTTCTCAAACAGGTCTTCCTCTTTTAAAGAAATCAGCTTACCGGCAAGAATATCCAGATTCTCAAACGGCATAGTTGTAGAATGCGCAATAGACAGCTCTTTCAGATAAGCGCTGTCCAGCTCTCTGTCTGCATAGTCTTCATATCGCAGACCGATTCTGGAAAAATATTGTTTTAACTGGTTCTCGTTTAAAATCATCCTATTCACCCTTTTTCAATCTTTCTTTTTTCAGTATACTACAGAACGACATGGAATGCACCCTTTTTCTAAAGGAATTCTGTGCAGCAGAAAACCGCCCGGCAGCTGCACAGGCGGTTTTCATTTTCACATATCTGTTATTTAAAAGAATAATGTAATTGCAACGGTGATCAGACCGGCCACGCCAATGGAAATGCCGCTCATAGCGCCCTGGATCTCACCCATTTCAATGGCACGGGATGTGCCGGCCGCATGGCTGCAGGTACCAATCGCCACACCGGCTGCAACAGGATTTTTAATGCGGAACAGTTTGATCAGCAGCGGAGAAAATGCTGCGCCGAAAATGCCGGTGATCATAACGGCAATGACTGTAATTGCCGGAATACCACCCAGACTGCCGCTGACATCAATGGCAATCGCAGTTGTAACAGATTTCGGGATCAGCGAAGCTGTCAGCTCTGCATTCAGTCCAAACAGTTTGCACAGGCCAAGAATACTGAACACCGAGCTGAGAGAACCGGCCAGACAACCGGCAAGAATCGGAATAAAATATTTCTTCAGCACCTTGATCTGATTATAAATCGAATAGGCAAGCACTGTCGTTGCAGGACCAAGGAACATGGTAATAATATCACCGCCAACAGCATATTTTTCCGTTGGAATCCGTGTTACCAGCAAAAACAGTACCACTAAAACCGTGCCGATCATCAATGGATTCACCAGCGGAGATTTAATTTTCTTTTTCAGCA
>JAZUBL010000083.1:0-3684 GCA_045638545.1 Acutalibacteraceae bacterium
AATATTGATAACAAAATCCTTGTTCTTGTCCGGGAACAGATTCTGGATCACGTCATATGCAGAAACGTCTGTCTTGTTGGTGATCTTCACCAGCATGCAAACGTGAGAAGCGTCGGAGTTAAAGTGGAGTTCTCTTGCCTTCAGGTAAATATCGCCCGGCAGAATGTTATCAAGGATAACGTTCTTGATAAAGTTGCTGCGGTCATATTTTTCATCGTAGTACTGCTTAATGCTGCCCAGAGAAATAGAGAGCAGGTTTGCATACTTCACCGCTTCACTGTCGCTGCCGGAAACAAATACGGCATACTCCGGTGTTGGGTGGTTGCCAAAGGACTTGTAGGTATAACCATTAATTGTAAATGTACCGGCAGAAGCCATGGTCTCTGCGGTGATGCTTTCGTTTACTTCGCCGATTCTGCCCAGCTCGCTGCAGGCAATAATGACAGAAGTCTCGTCGATGACACCAATGGTACGGTCAATTGCGTCGCGCATCTGATGAATAACACCCTGAAATAATCTATTCGACATGGTAATCCCTCTCCTATTGTAGTAGTTTGTTTTATCGTCATTTTTACCAAAGTCAATTTACACGGCAAACCGAAAAACCCTTTGGTAACATTGTCTTTTTCATCATCATCTGTACTATTTATTTTACACAGAATTTGTGACTTTTGCAATACATATAAAAAAATTTTTCCTAAAATCTGCAAAATTTTGACTGTTTTTTACAAACTATTCACACTTTAGCCGCTTTTTATGCTGTAAATCTTAACCTTTGTTCCCATTATGCAGATGGTTCAGAAGAAATCCGACTCCAAAATGAAAAATTGGTAAATTCTACCAAGAGTAAGATCAGGTGAAAATTGCCTCCAGTTCTGCCTCTGTCAGGGGTCTTGTCTCGCCCTTTGGCAGTGTTTCATCCAGATGAAGAGAACCAATGCGCACCCGCTTGAGATACACCACCGTACTGCCGCGGGACGCAAACATCCGCTTTACCTGGTGGAACTTGCCTTCACAGATTTCCACCGACACCAGCTGCTCGGGACCATCTTCCAGAATTTTCAGCTTTGCCGGCAGACAGGTCATGTCGCTCAGTTCCAGTCCTTTTGCAAAAGCTTCAATATCTGCCTCTCCAATCGGCTTGTCCAGCACTGCGTGGTACTCTTTGAAGATCTGTTTCTTTGGGGACAACATCCGGTGGGCAAAGTCACCGTCATCGGTCAGGATCAGCAAACCCTCTGTATCCTTGTCCAATCTGCCTGCCGGAAAGAGATTCCGCCGTACCAGTTCCGGCGGCAGCAAATCAACCACTGTTTCCGCTCTGGTATCTCGCGCAGCGCTGAGCACGCCGCCCGGCTTGTGCATCATGTAATATACAAACCGCTGGAAGTTCAGTGCCTTGCCGTCCACAGTGATGGTATCCTGCTCCGGGTTCACCTTCATATCCGATTTTTTCACGATTTCTCCGTTCACAGTGATGCGCCCTTTTTTGGCCATCGCCGCAATTTCCTTTCGGCTGCCCACATTCTGAGAAACCAACACTTTATCGAGCCGCTCTGCCATTGCCGCCCCGCCTTTCTAATATATATACTGTGTTCAGTATAGCACATTCCCCGCCCAATGGGGGTAACAGTTTTTTCATAATAAAAAAGCACAGCCGAAGCTGTGCCTGAGTTAATTAAAATAATTTTTCGGTTCATCGTATTTTTTATAAACCATAGAATAGGAAACACGTTCACCAGTTACGGTATGGTTTGTAGTGCCTGTTTCCAGCAGTGTGCCATCGGCCTGCAATTCCAGTTTGATATCGCGCAAACCATCTTGATAGAGCAGGTCTGTTTTTATGACAGTTTCATTTATCGTGTAACTTCCATACACTTCATCATATTGTTCAATATATTCCCCGAAAGTAAAATCCTTATCTCCTATACCGTCTTCTACTTCCTCCCGCGTATATCTCTTTCCACTCTCATCCACATATCCATCCCAATAGGAATCACACAGAATAACCGTACCATCTTCTTTAAAGATGTAATATCCCATCGGACTTACGTCTGTTACAACAATACCATCTATTTTTCTGATTTGTTCTGCAGTTTCCTTCCACTCTGCTTTATTTACAAGCTCAATTTCATAATAATCATCCACTTCTTCCAGATCCTGCGCAGGCTGTTCTTCTTTGGTATATAAAGTGCAGGATCTCACATTTGGGAAGGCTAAAATCTCACGTTCTATTTCTTTTATTCTCTCCGCAGAAAGTTTTTCCTCTGGTTCCGCATAGATCATATAGATATCTTCGCAATCTTCCGAAATCCACAGTCCTGCAAGGTCTTCCTGTGTCTGTGCCGTTAGCACTGGATCAGCGCCGCAGGCTGTGAGGCAAAGAGTACCCGCCGCCAGTAACGATACCAGTACAAGTGCTGCTGCTTTCTTCAGTTTCATAACGCTTCCCCTTTTATCAACATATTTTCCATATCTTCTATGGTTTCAGTATAGCACACGCACCAGGGAAAAAAGTGAACATTTAGAAAACTTCCCCAAAAGCAAAAGGCTCCCCTTGACGTAAGGGGAGGCCTGCCTTTTCATTATATATGTATCTCAATCTGTCGGGTAAGCCAGGTCGGGGATGACCACCGTCTCTGCCGCTGATTCCGCCTGCGATTCCACCGCCGCAGCTGTTTCTTCCGCTGACTGCTCCATCAGGCCGTGCTCGCCCATAAAGCCTGCCATGAACCCGTTGAGACTGGCAGAGCTGACATCGCCGCCGATGACACGGCCGTCATAAATCAGCAGGGTCGCCCGCACATCACCCTCCCGCGGATAGTTGAGGATCTGATAGACCCAGCGCTTGCAGGTTTTGCCGGCGTAGTCTGTCAGGTCCAGCCCCTGCTCCTGCTGGATGCTATTATAATTGTGGTACACCTCGTTAAAATCTGCCGGGATAACTACTTCCTCCACTTCCACCGGTTCCGGGTTTACCTGCCAGCCAAACTGGCTGAGAAATTCCATTCGCTCTGTTTCATCGGCGGCAGCAAGGCTGTATTTCACGTCGGCCACAATTGCAAACTTCTCTCCCTTTGCGCCGGAAATCAGAATCAGCGCCAGCAGTGCGGCGCCGATGGCTGTCAGAATACCAAACACCACCCATTTTACTTTTGCTCTCATTGTCATCACAACCATAAACAACACCCCCTGCAGGTATCCTTATGCAGAAATATAACGCATTATTCACCATTTGGAATGCTTTTGACACCAGATAGTGAAGGGGCTGTAACTATTTTTTCTCTGTATTTTGTTGAAAACTTTCAGCAGTTTTCAAAGTTATCAACAGTGATAGCCGAAAACAGCATGGTTTCGGGCTTATTTTTGTGGAATCATTGTTGATAACTCTGTTGAAAATGTTGATAATGTTCAAATGTTCTCAAAAGTAACAGCAATGACACTTCGTGCCTGATAATCCGCATCTTTATGAAAAAATAGTTGCAAAGGTATCAACCATGCCTTCGACAGATTGCACCCTTGCAGAATTTTTACAGCTGTGCTAAAATAATGAAAATCAAATCTCTGCAGGATTAGTTCATCGGTAGAACGGTCGCTTCCCAAGCCACAGAGGCGGGTTCGATTCCCGTATCCTGCTCCAGTCGAGATGCCTCGGCACGCAAATCGCGTGTGGGGCGTTTTTTT